>JANPFJ010000305.1:0-1597 GCA_031423355.1 Gemmatimonadaceae bacterium
GTGCTCTTCGCGCGTCTCGGGCGACCGGGACAGCGGGCGCTCTATGGCCTCGCGAGTTTGCCGCGCACGTATGCGTGCGCCGACATCGAAGCGGTGTGCGCGCGCCTGCTCGCCGCCGACTGCGTGTCCTACACGGCGATCAAGAGCGCGCTTGCGCGGCGTGCCGAGGCGGCGCAGGCGGCGGCCGTCGCGCCGGCGCTGGCGCAAACGGGCCCAGGCATCCGCGCCCTCACGGAATACCAAACGTTTTGGGAGCAGCACGCGGCCGACGAGGCATCAGCGATCCCCGCGGCGGTGTCCGCATGACGATGTCGATCACGGAACTCGAACAGGCCCTCCGCGCGCTGCGCCTGTCGGGCATGAGCGCGACGATGCAGGCGCGCGCGCTGCAAGTCGCCGCGCACGAGATGGATTTCCTCGAAGCGTTTTCCTGGCTGGTGCAAGACGAACTGGATCGGCGCCGCTCGCGGCTGCTCGAGCGGCGCTTCACGCTCTCCGGGCTACGCGAGCGCAAAGACTTGAAGGATTTCGACTGGACGTACAACACGCGCTTGCCGAAACGCGACGTGCTGGCGCTGGGCACGCTGCAATTTCTCGACGCGAAAGAGGATTTGCTCTTGATCGGCCCGCCTGGCACCGGGAAAAGTCACTGCGCCAAAGCGCTCGCGCTGCTCGCCGTGCAGCGCGGCTACAAGGTGCTGTATCGCGAAGCGCATCAGCTCATCGAAGACCTTGCGGAGGCGCGTGAACTGGGCCAGCTCCGCGCGTATCGCCAGCAACTCAAGACGGTGGATCTCTTGCTGATCGATGATCTGTTTCTCCGAAAGCTCCCCCCGCAGGCCGGCGACGAACTGGCCGACGTGTTGATGAGTCGCTACGAAAAGGCGTCGACGCTAGTGACGTCGAACCGCCCCTTTGAGGACTGGGCGCGCTTGCTCGGCGACACGGTCGTCGTCACGCCACTGCTCGACCGCCTGCTGCATCACGGCCATCTGCTCAAATTCGAGGGTAAGAGCTGGCGCCTTAAGGAAGCTGCCGCGCGTCTTGCCAAGCAGTCGAAAGCACCGTAGCCTCACCGTGTCCCGCGCACGTTAGGTGGGGGAGTTTGACCCGGCCACAGATGGGGGAATTTGGGGTGGCCACCGGGGTCGGCATGACGCTGTCGACACATGCAAATTTCGTTTTTCTCCTGCCCGTACTCTTCGGTGCGACTGCGCGCTCTTCAGGCCGCGGCCGCGCCTCGTGGACGTCGCAATCGCTGGAGTTTCGACCGTGCTTGTCACTGCACCGTCCTATCTCGCGGACCCTACCAACTTTGCTCCCTTCATGCAGCAGAGAAGACCAGCAGCCTTCCCCTTCGGATGGCTCGTAGTGCCGATGCTGACGCTCGGTGTTTCAATTCCTGTAGCGTCGCGGTTAGATGGGTGGCTGGCCCGCGCCCTGAAAGGTGCCTTCACAGTGTTGCTCACGCCTGTGGTCTTACTCACGGCAGTTGTCCTTGTGCGAGACGGGAGCTGGTATATGGTCTACTACGGCGATGTCGTGATGATCTTTGATCGCATCCTTTGGCGTCGAGTGAAACGCGTAGCAGGGAACC
>JANPFJ010000306.1:0-1277 GCA_031423355.1 Gemmatimonadaceae bacterium
CGTGGTGGATCTTGCCGTGGGGCAGGCAGACGGCGCCGAGGAGCTGACGTTCGGTCGCATTGGCGGCATCGTCGTCGGCAACGATGGGGCGATGTTCGTTTACGATGCCGACCAGACGGTTGGACTCATTCGAATGTACGCGGCGACGGGAAAGTACCTGCGCACCGTGGGCGCGAAGGGCGGGGGACCCGGCGAGTATGGTCAGCTGAACGGCTTCACCGTCGCACGCAATGGCGATCTGTTGATCTGGGATGGTACCGGCGCGCGCGTCAACCGCTACGCAGTGGACGGCCGCTTTACGAGCGCATTCCGGATTCCTGTCAGCGGGATGTTCACGGCAAACGGTCTGCACGTTGCGACAACCGGAATCATCGCGCTTAAGCACAGTAGTCGGCCACCACGAGATCGCGAACGGTCCTCCGGTCCCCATTCCTGGATTCATGCGCTTCGATTCGCTTTGGCGCATTGCGTGATTCGGTCGCGTATCCGCAGTGGACGAGCGTTGAGCCGGCCACGTTGCGTGTGGAGAGCCCTGACGGCACCATGAGCGCCCTCTTCGCCATCCCATTTCAACCGGGCATCACCACGACGCTGCTGAGCGATGGTGGCGTGGTGGGTGGGTATGCCGATCGCTATATCTTCACACTCGTCGGTGCCGGCACGAGGCCGCGCCAAGTGATTCGCGAGGTCGCGGCGGTGCCCGTCTCGGCAACCGAGGCGACAGAACGCCGCGCGCAAATCGAGCAGAATGCCACGCGCACCAATCCGCGCTGGAGTTGGACCGGCCCCGGCGTCCCCGCAACCAAGCCGCCGTTCAGCAACATCATGGTGACCGATGACGGTCGCCTCTGGGTGCGCGTGGCTCAGCCCGCAGAGGTCGTCCCCGAGAGCGAGCTTCCGCCGCTGCGCACCGATGTTGTGCCAGCGCCAATACGCCTGACTACGCGCGACCCGGCCGCGTACAACGTCTACGCCGCCGACGGAGCGCTCCTCGGCCGCGTGAAGTTGCCGCCGCGCACCACCGTCTTTCGCGTGCGTGGGGATTTTGCGTGGGGGATCTCACGCAACGCGGATGACGTGGAGTTCGCGACGCGATTTCGCGTGACACCAGGCATCGGGGAGCCCCGCTAGGCTCCAGGTGCGTAACGTCGCAGCAGGTTTCACTCGCGTGTCGTTGTTCAATTGGACTGGAAACAGCCCGAACTGTACGGACGATCTGATGGTGCTCACGCACCAGGTGGCAATTCGGCTCGACGCGACCGGTGCGGGGATTTCGG
>JANPFJ010000307.1:0-32497 GCA_031423355.1 Gemmatimonadaceae bacterium
GCAATGTCTCGACCGCTTCCAGCAGACTCCCGATTGCGCCGTGCTCGTGCGCAAAGCGTTGCTTGTGCTCCGGAAGACCGGTGCGTGACGATTCGACCAGCCCCTGCGAGTCCACGAACCAGCAGTGCATGCGTGCGTCAGCGAGCGACAGTCCTTCCTCGACCAGCGCTTCGACCACCAGATCCCCGATTCCGATGCCCGCTTCACCCGCTCCGAGAAACAGCAGCCGCATCTCCTGCAGCGGCACACCGGTCAGGCGCACTGAGGAGTAGAGCCCAGCAAGAGCGACAGCCGCCGTGCCCTGAATGTCATCGTTGAACGTGCAGATCCGGTCACGCCACCGCGCCAGCAGGCTGAACGCATTGTGATTCCCGAAATCCTCGAACTGCAGGCAAACGCGTGGAAACCGGGCCTGTACCGCCTCGATGAATTCGTCCACCAACTCATCGTACGCGGCACCGCGCAGCCGCGGCTGACGCAGACCGAGGTAGGAGTGACTCTCCCGGAGGGTCGTGTTGTTCGTTCCGACATCGATCGTGATCGGCAGGCACTGGTGGGGCGGTACGCCGGCGCACGCCGTGTAGAGCGTCAGCTTTCCGATCGGGATGCCCATGCCGTTCGCGCCAAGATCACCCAGCCCAAGAATGCGCTCGCCGTCAGTGACCACGATCATGCGGATGTCCTCCGCCGGCCAGTTGGCCAGCACCTCAGCCACACGACCACGGTCTTCGGCCGTGATGTACAAGCCGCGACTGCGCCGGAAGATCCGTCCGAACTCCTCACACGCCTGCCCGACGGTCGGCGTGTACAGCACCGGCATCAGCTCCTCGAGGTGATCGATGACGAGGCGATAGAACAGGGTCACGTTGCGATCATGCAATGCCACCAGATACGCGTACTGCTCGATCGGTGTCGCCTTGGCGCGCACACCAGGCAGAATGCGAGCCAGCTGCTCGTCCTGTGTCATGACGCGTGGCGGCAGCAGCCCGCGCAGACCGAGCGCGTCGCGCTCCGCGTGTGAAAACGCCGTGCCCTTGTTCAGCACGGGATCGTTCAGGATTTCAGCGCCGCGCTTGGACCGACGTTCGAGTGGGCTCACGATGATTCCTGCGTTGAGCTGGGTGAGAAACGCGATCCCGGATGTTGCGTCGGCACCAAGGCTGTGCCGGTACACTCACACGCGTCAGAAGCGAGCGATCACCCAGCCAGGCATGATCGCCAGCAGCGCCGTGGCACCGATGCAGAGCACGCCGGCCATGCGCGCCAGACTGCTCGCACGACTTCCAGCCGGCTCCGCGTCGTCGGCGCTCATGAACATGAGCACCAGCACGCGCAAGTAGAAGTAGATCCCGATGTAGCTGCCGATCAGGCCGAGCACCGCATACGTGGTGTGGCCCGCGGCGAAGACGTTGCGGAACACCAGAAACTTCGCGACGAAGCCCGGAAACGGAGGGAGGCCAGCCAGTGAGAGCATCGCGATGCCGATGAGTCCGGCGGCGAGGGGGTCCCTGCGATACAACCCCCTGAAATTGTCCAGACTATCCCGTTCGTCGTCGCGCGTGTTCTCGGGGACGAGTGCAAAGGCGAGCAGGTTGACCACCGAGTACGCCACGACGTAAAACACCACCGCCGATTGGCGGCTGTCGCCAGCACCGAGGAACGCGTAGAACAGGTAGCCCGCATGTGCGATCGACGAGTACGCGATCATGCGACGGAAGCTGTTCTGCCTGATGGCGGCCAGATTCCCCCACACGATCGAGACCAGCGGCAGCACGAGCAGCAGGTCAGCCACTGGCCCGCTCACGTTCACCACGCCGAAGACGCGCACGGCAGCCAGCAGCACCGCGCCCTTGATCAGCGTGGCCATGTACGCGGTCACCGGCACACTGGCGCCCTCATACGCATCCGGGGCCCAGGCGTGAAACGGGACGATCGCCGCCTTGAGGAAGAGGGCCACCACGATCAGCACCGTGGCCGCGCGCGACATCATGTCGCTGGCCGACAGCACCTGCGCAAAGGTCTCGACGTTCATCGAACCGGTCGCGCCGTACAAGAGCGACACACCCATCAGGAAGGTCGCCGAGGCCGCGCCGCTCAGCACCAGATACTTGAACGCGGCTTCGGCGCTCTGCGGTCGGCGGAACGCCAGCAGCACCAGCGCGTACACGGGCACTGACAACAGTTCGAGGCCGATGAACATCACCAGGAAACTGTCGGACGATGGCAGCAGGCAGAGGCCGTACAGCGACGACAGCAGCAGGATCGAGAACTCTCCATCCTTGAACTCGCTGCGCGACATGAGCAGCACCGGCACCGCCAGCGCCAGCAGCGCCCCCTTGGCCATGAAGATCGCCGGTGTCACTGAGAGCAATCCCGGGAATGGCGCGGACGGCGCGAACCCCGCCTGCGCAAGGAAGATCGCGGCTCCAGCGGCCGCCGACACGGCCAGAATCGCAACCCAGAGTGCAGCACGCGCACTCAGGCTCACGACCTCGAGCAGAATCAGGACAATGATGCCAACGAGCAGGAAATGCTCTGGCATCATGGCAATCAGCGCATCCGGACTAGGCATTCCGCACCGCCAGTGTCCCAGTCAGTTTGCTCATGGCACCAACTCCGGACCGGAATTGAGCTGCTCCGGCAGGCGCGACGTCGTCACCAGCCCCCGATAGGCTCGGGCAGCGTTCTCTGTCTTCGCCATCACACTGTCGGGAAAGAGGCCGAGCGCGAAGATCACGATGACCAGCGCGCCCAGAATTCCGCGCTCACGCAGTGACAGATCACTCAGCGGCTGGTGCGGTGCGTTCACTGCGCCGAACAGGAAGGTCAGCGCAAATCGCAGCATGTACAGTGCGCCAAGGATCACGCCAAGCACCGCAACAATCGACAGGATCAGCGGATAGCTCTGGCCTGCCACATGCAGCGGCCACGCCGCGGTAAAGGCACCGAGGAGCGCCAGGAACTCACCCGTGAACCCGCTCGTCGTCGGAAGACCAACCGACGCGAGCGTGAAGATCATGAAGAACACCGAGAAGACGGGCAGTAGTCGGGCGAGGCCCCCGTAGTCGCTGAGTTCCCGTGTGTGGCAGCGCTCGTAGATCATGCCGACCAGCAGGAACAGGCCCGCGGCCACCAGCCCGTGGCTCACCATCTGGATGATCGCGCCCTGGATGCCGACCAACTCGAGGCTCAGCAACCCCAGCATGACATAGCCAAGGTGGCTGATCGACGAGTAGGCGATGATCTTCTTGATATCGGTCTGCACCAGTGCAAGGCAGGCACCATACACGATGCTGATCACGGCCAGCGTCATCAGCGCCGGCGTGAAGAGTCGCGCCGCATCGGGGAAGAGCGGAAATCCGAGCTTCATGAACCCGTATGTGCCCATCTTCAGCAGCACGCCGGCCAGAATCACCGAACCCGCAGTCGGCGCTTCGACGTGCGCATCCGGCAGCCAGGTGTGCAACGGCACCATCGGCACCTTGATCGCGAACGACAACGCGAATGCGCCCAGCAGAATGGTCTGCGCGGGGAGCGGCAGCCGCGCGCGGTAGAGATCTGCGAACGCAAACGAGGTGATCCCGCCCGTCTGAGCCAGCGACTGCACCAGGTAGATCAGTGCAGCCAGCATCAGAATACTGCCGAACGCGGTGTACAGAAAGAACTTCACCGTCGCGTAGATCCGCCGGCTGCCACCCCAGATACCGATGATCAGGAACATCGGGATCAGCATCGCTTCCCAGAACAGGTAGAACAGGAAGAGATCCTGTGCGACGAACGCACCCATCATGGCGAACTGCAGCAGCAGCACCATCGCATGGAACAGTGTCACATCCTTCTCGATCGAACGATGCGCGCCAAGCACGACCAGCGGCCCGAGGAACGCCGTCAGTGCGACGAGCAGGATGTTGAATCCGTCCAGCCCGATCAGGTACGACACGCCCCACTGCGGAATCCACGGCAGGGAGGTCGCGAACTGCAGCCCGGTGACGCCGGCATCGAACCGGGCATACAGCCACACCGCCATGATCAGCTGGAGCATCATCACGCCGAGCGTGATCACACGGGCGAGCGACGCGTTCCCGCGAATGACGAGCAGCAGCACCGTGCCGACCACCGGGAGCCACAGCAGGAGGTTGAGCACGAGCGATTCACCCATGACGCCAGCTCCACACCAGCGCGCCAACGATCCCCGCCATCACGAACAGCGAATACAGATGCAGGCTCCCGGTCTGGACGCGGCCGAACAGTCCGGCCGCACGCGTTGCCAGCGATGCCACGCCATGCAGGATCCCGTCGAGTACCACTCGGTCTCCGACGCGCAGCAGCACGTGTTCCGAGACCCAGACCAGCGGTCGCGCGAGCAGTCGGTCATAGAGTTCATCGACATGATACTTCGCCGAGAGCAGCCGACGCAGTGGCAGCACGGCCTGCCGGACGCGTTCCGGGCGCGCAGCCGGGCCGCCAAACATCACGGCCGCCAGCGCCAGTCCTGCAAATGCCAGGACCACCGACACGATGAGCAGCGTCCGCTCATAGTGTTCACGCTCCACCACGATCGACGGCAGTGGCACCTGCGACTCGAGGAAATGCGGGATGGAGAAGTACCCGCCGACCGCCGACAGCACCGCCAGCAGCAGCAGCACACCGGTCATCGAGAACGGCGACTCGTGCACATGCTTCTCGACCGCGGGCTCCATGCGTGAGGGCCCGAGGAAGGTGAGCCACAGCAACCGGAACATGTAGAACGCCGTCATCAGCGCCGTGAGCGCCGCGACACCCCACAACCAGGGTGACCCGCCGCGGCTGCTGGCGAACGCATACCAGAGGATTTCATCCTTCGAGAAGAACCCTGCCAGGCCGGGAATGCCGGCGATGGCCGCCGTCGCGATCACGAAGGTCCAGAACGTGATTGGAATCCGCGTGCGCAAGCCGCCCATCTTCCGGATGTCCTGTTCACCGCCCAGCGCGTGAATCACGCTGCCGGCCCCGAGGAAGAGGCATGCCTTGAAAAAGGCGTGTGTCACGACGTGGAAGATCGCGACGCCATAGGCACCCACGCCGAGCGCGAGGAACATGAAGCCGAGCTGCGACACGGTGGAATAGGCGAGCACCTTCTTGATGTCGGTCTGCACCAGCGCGATCGTGGCAGCGAAGAACGCCGTCGCCACGCCGGTGATCGCCATCACCTGCGACGCATCCGGCGCATGCATGTACACACCGGACATCCGCACCACCAGATACACGCCAGCCGTGACCATCGTCGCCGCATGGATCAGCGCCGAGACCGGCGTCGGACCGGCCATGGCATCGGGCAACCAGACAAAGAGCGGGATCTGCGCGGACTTGCCCGTGGCGCCGATGAACAGCAGGAGGCCGACCAGGCTGGCCGAGACCACCGGCACACTGCCCGCACTGCCCATGAAGGCGGCGTTGATCGTGTCCATGTCGAGCGTACCACACGCCCGGTAGAGCAGGAACATGCCGAGCAGGAATCCGGCGTCACCGATGCGATTGGTGACGAACGCCTTCTTCCCCGCCCCGGCGTTGGCCAGATCATCGAACCAGAAGCCGATCAGCAGGTACGACGCCAGCCCGACGCCTTCCCAGCCCACGAACAGGACCAGCATCGAGCGGCCCAGCACCAGCAACAGCATGAAGAACAGGAACAGGTTCAGGTAGGCGAAGAAGCGGCCGTAGCTCTTGTCGTCATGCATGTACCCGGTGGAATACAGATGAATGACCGAACCGACACCGGTCACGACCAGCGTCATGATCGCGCTCAGGCGATCGAAGTAGAACGCGATCTCGAACGTGCTATCGCCGATCGTGGCCCAGCGATAGAGCGGCTCGATCAGAGGTGTGTAGTTGCCCGCCTGCAGCGTCAACAGCGCATTCACCGTCAGCGCGAACGCAGCAATCGGGATACCGCATCCGATGATACTCGCCAGGCGATTGCTGAACCTCCGCCCACCGAGCGCTGTGGCGAACACGCCATTCACCAGGAATCCCACCAGCGGCAGCAGGACGATCGCGGCCAGCGCATGCGGCATGCTGATCATCCCTTGAGATCCGTGTAACGCCCGATATCCATCGACCGCGTGTGCTTCACGAGCAGCAGCACGATCGGGATGGCGAGCGCAATCTCCGCCGTGGCGACGATGAACACCAGGAAGACCAGTACGGCGCCGCCAGCGTCGGCATGGCGCTGCGAGAACGTCACCAGGCTGAGATTCACGCCGTTCAGCATCAGCTCCATGCACATCAGCATCACCAGCGCATTACGCCGGATGACCAGACCGAGAAGCCCGAGCGAGAAAAGCGCGATCGACAGGCCAAGGAGGAACTGGACCCTATCCATCCACCCTCCGGCTGACCTTGATCACCGCCAGCGCGGCCACAATCGCCGCCACCAGGAACACCGATGTCAGTTCGAACACGAGCCAGTACCGGCTGAGGAATTCGGCCGAGAACTGCGTCAGGCTGAATGGGGCAGCACTGCCGCCAGTGAACGCGCCGGTGCCATTCCGCCAGACACTCACGCCAAACACGGTGACGAGCAGTCCGAAGACCACCAGCCCGGGAATCCGCCAGCTGGAGAATCGTCGGCTGCCCTCCGCGTCGCGCAGTTCCAGCAGCATGATCACGTACACGATGAACACCATCACGGCGCCGACGTAGATCAGCACCTGGAAGGCGGCGATGAAGTGCACGCCCAGCAGGCCGTAAATGCCGCCGAGCGCAATCATTGTCGTGATCAATGCCAGTGCCACCCGCATCGGTTGCCGCAAGAAGAGCATCAGCGCCGCGGACACGAGCGCCAGAAGTCCCATCGCAACGAGGATCACCGTGTCGATGAGCCGGGTCCTCGGGTGGGTAACTGGCCGCTGACAGGAGGTACCGGTTTGGGCGGATACGGCTTGGCGACATCCTGGTGCGGGTTCCACGTCAGCATCTCGTCCATCGTCAGCCACATGTTGTAGCGATCGCCAGACACCAGGTCTGGCACGTCCGTCTCCATGCGAATCGCATCTTCAGGGCAGGCCTCGATGCAGAGTCCGCAGAAGACACAGCGCGAGTAGTCGATCTCGAACCGGATCGGATACTTCGGATGGGCTGGATCGTTCTCGTCGAACCCAGCCTCGATCTCGATGACCTTGGCCGGGCAGACCGTCGCGCACATGTTGCAGGCGATACACTGGGGTGAGCCATCCGGCCGCTGCGTCAGGATGTGCTTGCCGCGATTTCGCGGTGCAAAGTCGGCGCGCTTCTCCTCCGGGTAGTACGACGTCACGGCCCCGCGTCGTCCACTGATCCAGCGCCACATGTTGCGCAGAAAGATGCCCGTGGTGATCCCGAGGCCGCGCAGAATCTCCGGGAGGTACGCGCGCTCCCACAACGTCATGGTGGGTTCGTTCCAGTACTGCTTCCGGGGGTACCGGGCCGGACGAACCGTCGGCGCGTCGGTGCGCTGCTCCGGTGTGCTCATGTGGCGCCTCCGTTCCGCAGCCACATCACCACCGCCGTCACACACAGGTTCAGCAGTGACAGCGGCAGCAGCAGCTTCCACGCGAATGTCAGCATCTGATCGTAGCGAAACCGGGGCAGCGACCAGCGGATCTGGATCTGCACCACACACATGAGCATCACCTTGGCGAGGAATCCGAGCAGCTGCAGCACCAGCACCAGGCCATGGCTCAGCGGGAGCTCGCGACCACCCGGCAGACTGAAGCCAGCATCGCTCATGAATGGCAGATTGTACCCGCCAAGGAAGAGTGTCGTGAAGAGTGCGCCGACAATCGCAATCTGAATGAACTCCGCAAACATGAAGAGTCCCATCTTCATGCCGCTGTACTCCGTGTAGTACCCTGCCACCAGCTCGGACTCGGCTTCAGGCAGGTCGAATGGGATGCGCTTGTTCTCGGCGATCGCCGCGGTGAGGAAGAGAAATGCAGCGAAGGGCTGCATGAACACTCCCCAGGCCGGCAGCACGCCCAGCAGCACGCCGGACTGCTGCTGCACGATCACCCCGAGATCGACGGTGCCATAGATCAGGATCAGGCCCATCACGGTCAGGCCCATCACCAGTTCATACGAGATCATCTGCGAGCCGGCCCGCAGCCCACCGAGCAGCGAGAACTTGTTGCCGGAGGACCAGCCAGCCAGCATTGCGCCGATGATCGTCAGGCCGCTGAACGCGAAGACAATGAGCAGCCCGGCATCGAGGCGCGCGATCTGCAGCGGATAGGTGCGCCCCGCGAACCACGAGGCGAGCGACGGGAACAGGCGACCCGGATCCATCGTCCCGCCGAACGGCACCACCGCGAAGACCAGCAGCACCGGGGCGAACACCACGAACGGTGCCAGGAAGTATCCAACGGCATCGTGCGAATTCGGCTTGAAGTTCTCCTTCAGCAGCATCTTGAGACCATCGGCCATTCCGTGAAACAGGCCGAGCCAGATCAGCTTGATGTTGGTGAACGGAATACGGATGTACGCACGGTTCGCCCCGATCCGATCGGACATCACCGCCGCCTGTTTGCGTTCGACCCAGGTCAGCAGGCCGCCGAACGTCAGCAGCACGACGATCGCATAGGTGATGAACACCAGCGACATGGCCAGATCGGGCATCATGCCGGTGGCCCGACGACGAGACCAGCCGCGCTCTGCAGCGCCGCATCGATGCCGGCGAAGACCGACAAGGCGTGCGCGATCGATGGCTTGAGTGGAAAGCAGGCGGAGAACGGCGTCACCACACCGTCGAAGTTGGTGTAGTGTCCGCTCCGCTCCGTCTGGATGCTGACGGGGATGAATACGTCCGCGCGCGCGTTCTCCGCGTGCACGTAGGCGTTGAGCCGGATGACGGTCGCGCCATCCGGGATCAGCGTGACATCGAAGCCCTCGCCCCACACCAGCACCAGATCAGTGTCGGGCGTCAGCGCCTGCGACGTGTCGTCCGGCAGCGCTGGGAACAACGCCAGCGCGCCGCGGCGATTCGGATTCTTGTCCGACTTGATCAGCAGATGATCTTCCAGCGTTTCACCAGGCTGCGGTGTGTGGTCGACCTTGACCCAGGCGCGCAGGCGATCCGCGAAGACCGCGTGGAATGCTGACAACTCCTCGTTGGAGCCCCAGCTCGACACGAGCGCCACCGGGTGCTGCGCTTCGGCAATCAGCCGCGCCGCCGCCGTGATCGCGACCGGCAGCTCGACCGCCGATCCCCGCTGCATCGCCTGCTCGGCGCGAGGCCGCTCGAACAGCTGCGCCAGATCGCGCGCCTTGTTGCAGACCCACAGTCCGTTCACCGCCGGATTCTCGAGCGGCGTGACGCGATCGATCGCCGTATTCATCCGTTGATCCAGCGCCGCCAGTTTCCACGCCTGCTTGCGATGCCAGATGTTGATGCTGCATCCACGCTCGCACCCCGGGCAGACCGATGGCGTCGGCTGCAGGTACCAGACCCGCGAATGATCCAGCAGATCGCGCGAGAGCAGCGCACCGACCGGGCACAGGTCGATCACGTTGTCGGAGTACTGATCCGCGTTGAAGTTCGCATCCTCGGCCGGGCGAATCAGCGTGTGGTCACCCCGATTGACTGCCCCCAGCGCATGCGACTTCGACACCTCATGCGTGAAGCGAACGCAGAGCGTGCACATGATGCAGCGTTCGTTGTCCAGCATGATGCGATCCGACAGCGGAAAGAACTTGGTGGCGTGTGTCTTGGAGTCACGCGAGAGCGACGCCGCACCATTGTGCTCGTAGTGATAGTCCTGCAGGGTGCACTCACCCGACTTGTTGCAGATGCCGCAGTCCACCGGATGGTTCAACGTGATGAACGCCATGGTGTCCTTGCGGATCTTCTTCACCAGATCGGAGTTGAGCAGTACCTTCAGCCCCGCCGTGACCGGCATGTTGCAGCTGATGTCGAACCATGGGTCGTCGCCGTCGTGCTCGATCTCCACCATGCAGATGCGGCAGTTCCCTGGCACCGAGAGTTCGGGATGCCAGCAGAAGTGCGGGATGTCCACGCCATTTGCCCTCGCCGCCTGAATGACCGTCTGGCCCTCCTCGGCCTGCATCGGAACGCCATCCAGAAAGAACTCGATCATGCGCGCGCCTCAGCCGTGCTCAACGCACCGGCAAACGGGTCGTCCACCACCAGACGGCCATCGAACATCGATCGCTTGTGCGTGATGAAGTACTCGAACTCTTCGCGGTAGTGATCGAGAATGGCGGAGCAGGCATACCCGGCCGAGTCGCCCAGGCTGCAGATGGTGGTGCCGTCGTTTGCCGTGGAGATCTGATAGAGTCGGTCGATGTCTTCCGGGCGACCACCACCGGCGACGATCCGATTGAGAATCCGCTCCATCCAGCCCATTCCTTCCCGACACGGCGTGCACTGACCGCACGACTCGTGGTGATAGAACCGCTGGATCACCTGCGCCAGCCGCACCATGCAGGTACCCTCGGCGATGGCGATCATGCCCCCTGAGCCAAGCTGCGATCCCCCGGCAAGGGCCGAATTGTGATCGAGTGTGAGCGGTTCGATCTCCTTCGCCGACAACAATTTTGTCGATACGCCACCGGGGATGATGCACTTCAGCGCTGCCCCACCCTGCATGCCGCCGCAGTCGTCGTAGATGAACTTCTGCCACGGGTAGCCGTACTCGACCTCATACACGCCCGGCCGCGCGATATGCCCCGAGATCGAGATCATCTGCGTGCCGGGGCTCTTCGGTGTGCCGACCTTCTTGAACTCGACCGCGCCGCGGCTGATGATCACCGGCACGTTCGCCAGCGTCTCGACGTTGTTCACCACCGTCGGTTTCTGATACAGCCCCTTCACTGTCAGTCGCGGCGGCCGGTTGCGGGGCCAGCCCTTCTTCCCTTCGAGCGAGGCCAGCATCGCGGACGCTTCACCGCACACGTACGACCCGGCGCCGCGATACAGGACGACATCGCACGAATAGCCGGTGCCGAGAATGTTCTCACCGAGCAACCCGGCATCGTAGGCTTCCTCGATGGCATCGGACATGCGGCGATGCGACAGATCAAATTCGCCGCGAATGTAGATGAAGGCATGCCTGCCCTGCAGCGCATACGATCCGATGATCAGTCCTTCGAGGCAGAGATGCGGCACATGCTCGAGCAGCCAGCGATCCTTGAACGTGCCAGGCTCACCCTCGTCGGCATTCATGCAGACGTAGTGCGGCTCGCCGTCGGTCAGCTTGACGACGCCCCACTTTCGACCGGCTGGGAACGCGGCGCCGCCATGTCCGAGCAATCCGGAGGCCGACACCTCCTTCGTCACCTCGGCTGGCTGCATCTCACGGAGCGCCTTCTCCAGCGCCTGATACCCGCCACGGGCCTTGTAGTCGGCCAGTGAGTGTGAGGTGGCCGTGATTGGGAAGTTCATGAAGAACTTCGTTCCCGACAGCGGCACGGCAGTGTCGACGGCGTCGGTCATTGCGCCAGCTCCTCCAGCAGGGCGTCCACTGACGCTGGTGTCAGGTTCTCATGGTACGCGTCACCGACCATCATCATCGGTGCCGTACCGCAGGAGGCGAGACACTCCACCGTCGTCAGCGTAAAGCGACCGTCCGTCGTCGTCTGCCCGGGGCCGATACCAAGCTTCGCACCAAGGTGTGCAATCAACCCTTCGGCCCCACGCATCGAGCAGGACACGTTGTGACAGACCTGAAGGTGGTGGGTGCCGAGCGGCTTGCGGGTGAACTGCGTGTAGAACGCGATGGCTTCATCGACCTGAATGCGCGTAATCCCCAGGTATTCGACCAGCTCCGTGATGTCGCTGTCGGCGATGTACCCGCGATCCTCCTGGATGCGGCGCAGGCAGGGAATCGTCAACGAGCCTTCGAAGCCCGCCGGGTAGCGCAGTTTCCAGCGCTCGAACTCTGGAATCAGGTGCTTCATCGGTCGCACTCACCGCCAATCATGTTCACCGAGCCGAACGTGGTCACGATATCGGCCAGCTGATGGCCGTTGAGCATCTTGTGCACGCCACCCATGTGCACGAAGCTGGGCGACCGGACATGGACCTTGTGCGGCGTGCCGCCACCCGTGCTCACGAGATAGAAGCCCAGCTCGCCATTCGGCGCCTCGTGGGCCACGTAGATCTCACCGGCAGGCACGGAGGGACCTTCCATGACCAGCTTGAAATGGTTGATCAGCGATTCGATTTCCGTGTAGACCAGTGCCTTCTCGGGGAATACGCAGCGGCGATCGTCCACGTTGATCGGCCCCTCGGGCATCATGTCCATCAGCTGCCGGATCATGTACACCGACTCGTCCATCTCGCGCATGCGCACGAAGTAGCGATCGTAGTTGTCACCCATGATGCCCACCGGCACGTCGAAATCGAGCTCGGCATAGGCCAGATACGGCGTATCCTTTCGCAGATCGCGCGCCACGCCGGTGGAGCGCAGAATCACACCGGTGAACCCCCAGTCGAGTGCGTCGGCAGTGCTGATCGTCCCGACCTTGCGCAGGCGGTCGATGAAGATGCGATTCCGGTCCACCAGGCCGTGCACCCGCTCGACATACGTTTCGTACTCGACCAGGATCTCGCGCAGCCGGTCGAACCATCCCGCCGGCACATCGTCGGCCAGCCCACCGATGCGACCATACGAGTACGTGACACGCGCGCCGGTCAGCGCGGCCAGGTGCTCATACATGAAATCCCGGATCGTCACCAGATACAGGAATGCCGTCAGCGCGCCCAGCTCCATCAGGCTCGCGGCAACGCAGGTCAGATGGTCCGTGATGCGCGAGTATTCGGAGAGCAGCGTGCGCAGGTACTTCGTGCGCGGCGTGATCTCGATGCCCATCAGCTGTTCGACGGCGTCACAATACGCAAAATCGTTGATCAGCGCTGAGCAGTAATTCAGGCGATCGACATACGGAATCAGGTTGTGCCAGGTGTGATCCTCGCATTCCTTCTCGAATCCGCGATGCAGGTAACCGCAATGCACATCGGTGCGCAGCACGCGCTCGCCATCCAGTTCGGCGATGATCTGCACCGTCCCGTGGGTCGCGGGATGCGATGGGCCGATGTTGACGATGACCGTGTCGTCGCGCTCGTGCGTGGTGAATGCCGAGCGGACCGGGTTCGGTATGCTATCGGACAAGGGTGCCCTGCGGCGGCCGATAGGGGACGAGCGGCTGTTCGAGCTGCTTCGGGTAGTCTTTCCGCAGCGGATGTCCGACGAATCCCTCGTAGAGCAGAATCGGCCGCAGATCATCGTTGCCGCGGAACGTGATGCCGTACATGTCGTGACATTCACGTTCCATGTACCCGGCCGAGCCGTACAGCGGCGTCAGCGAGTCGACGCAGGGATCGGACTCGCTGACGCGCTGTTTCAGGCGCACCCGAACCTTGTGTGTGGTGGAGTAGAAGTGGTGCACCACCTCGAATCGAAGCGGCGCATCAGGCCAGTCCACCGCCGTCACATCGAGGAACAGGTCGAAGCCAAACTCGGCCTTGAGTCGGGTCACGATCGGGAGCAGCGCGCTGGTCTCGAGCTCGAGCACCAGCGCACCATGTGACACCCCGCGCGAACGGACCGGCTCGTCGGTGCTGGCGGCATCCCGGGACGGGACCAGCTGCTGCGCCATGGACTCCAGAAGGGCGAGCGACACGGTCAGAATGTGTCGTTGACGATGGGGTGCTTGCCCCGCGCGATCGTCTCCTGCAGCCGCATGATGCCATCGATCACCATCTCGGGTCGCGGCGGACAGCCCGGCACGTAGATGTCGACCGGGATGATCCGATCGATGCCCGGCAGCGACGCGTAGTTCTGATAGAAGCCTCCCGTCATTGCGCAGACGCCAAAGGCCATCACCCACTTCGGCTCGCACATCTGCTCGTACACCTTCAGCAGAATCGGTGCCTGCTTCTGCGTCACGGTGCCGACCACCATCAGCAGGTCCGCCTGACGCGGCGAGAATCGTGGCAGCGCGGCGCCGAAACGATCGGTGTCGTACACCGACGCACTCACGGCCATGAACTCCATGGCACAGCAGGCGGTGACGAAGGGATAAGGGAAGAGCGAGAACTTTCTCGCCCAGCCGACCAGTTCGTCCTTGCGCGTCGTCAGATACTCGAACGACGCATGCTTCGTGTGTGCGCTCGATGTGGTCGCGGCACTGGCACCTGATGCGTCGACAATCGGCAACGGTTTTCCGTACATGGCTATTCCGTCACCGCTTCCAGGATGCGCGCCTTGTAGACATAGAGGAGGCTGATCACGAGCAGGAAGACAAAGAGGAACAGGGTGAACATCATGAACCCCGAGAGCGGCCTCGCGCCCAGGGTCCAGATGAACAGGAACATCGTTTCGAGATCGAACAGAATGAAGATGATCGCGACCGCATAATACTTGATCGGTACCGCCTTCACATTCACGAAATCCACCGGCATCGCGCCGCACTCGAACGGCTCCAGCTTCACCGGTGTCATCACCGGCTTTGGCCCGAGCATCGCATTCAAGGTCAGCACCAGGCCGAGGAAGCCCAGAATCGCCACCAGATACAGCAGGAACGTGACGTAAGGGCTCATGCGTGCGCAGCAGGGTGAGGCACAACGTGGAAACGGGAGCGATCGGACCGCCGCACGCGAGACGACCCGGAACGGACGACCCGGAACGGACGAGTCGGCTCAGACGACGGGAAGTTAGCCCCGGGCGCGCGCAGGTTCTACGCTGTTGCGGCCTGAGGGCACCACCGTACCGCACGACGCGAGGCCTCGCCGGCGCCGACCTCCGTCCATCCGGCCGCCGTGCCTTCCACGTGCGCCAACGAGCCGCGTCCAGCCGCTACACCGCCGGCCGACGCAGGTGGAAGTCGGTTCGCGCCTGAAATTGATGCGCCACCGACAGGATCCTGTCGTCGCTGTACAGCGCGCCGACGATCACGCCGCAGATGGGCTGCGCCTTCAGCTCAGGCGCCGGCGTGACCGGGGCCCCGGCGGGCCGAGCCCCGCCGCCGCCCTGCGCCACCGGCACATCGAACTTGTACGGCAACACCACGCATGGATGACCCGTCTGCGCATTGGCTGCGACGTCGGCGGACGGGTTGCCGATGAACATGTCGAGATCCTTCATGAACTCACCCCACGCCGACACCAGCAGGTATCGCCGGCGCTGGTTCTGGAGAAAGTCGAAGCCGCGAACGGTCCGACCCTGAACGAACCGGGGATTCCAGTCGGCTGGTGCCATCGGACTGGCGGGGGGCGCGTTCGGCGCCGGTGCCGGCGGCGCCACCGGTGTGCTGCCAGGTCGCGGCGGCTCGGGCAGCGCCGCGAGATCGAGGCCGATCTCCTTCGCCTTCCGCTGTACGTAGCTGTCGAACGCCGCCGCGTACTCCACGTTCAGTCCACCACCCGCCATCCCTGCGACCGTCGGCCGCGCACCAATCACCTGCGGCACGACACCGATTTCCTTCAGTTTCCCCACGAACTCGGGCGGCGCATTCGGATCGACGCCAATGCGTAACGCACCGAGTGCGATGTTCCGGTCAAACTGGAAAGGAGTGGTGATCGTCGAAGGGTCCTTCTCGTCCACGCCGTGAATCACGTTGAAGACCATCGCGCAGTCCTCGACCGTGCGACACATCGGGCCGACGCGATCCTGGGACCAGGCGAGGACCATGCCACCCTGTCGACTGACCCGGCCAAAGGTCGGGCGCAGTGCGCTGATGCCATTGCGCACCGCCGGTGAGACGATCGAGCCCTGCGTCTCGGTCCCGATGCTGAAGGCCACGCAGGCGGCGGCCGTCGCCGAGCCGGGGCCGGCCGAGGAACCGCTCGATCCCTGCACCAGATTCCATGGATTGTTGGTGCGGCCCCGGAACCACTGGTCGTTCTGCGCAAAGAGGCCCGTCGCCAGCTTGGCAATCAGCACCGCGCCCGCCTCCCGCAGCCGGATCACGACCTCGGCGTCCTCGTCGATGACGCGGTCCTGGAAGTCGAGCGCGCCCCAGGTCGTCGGGACCCCCTTGGTATTGAAGAGGTCCTTCACGCCATACGGCAGCCCGTGGAGCGGGCCGCGATACTTCCCCGCCCTGATCTCTGCATCGGCGGCGGCGGCTTCTCGCCGCGCTGATTCCTCCATGATCGTCACGGCGCAGAGCAGCGTCGGGTTCAGCCGCTTGAGCCGGGTGAGGTAGATCTCGGTCAACGCCAGCGATGTGATCCGGCGCTCCTTGAGCAGCGCCGAGAGTCGGTGCGCCGGGAGAAACGCGATATCGTCGGGGTTGGTCGGCACCGGTCCGGTGAACCTCGGCACCGTGAACACCGCGCGATCGAACGCCCCACGTCCACGCTCCCGGGCCAGCTTCTCGAGCAGCGCGCCGGTACCGCCTGGATAGGGCATGAACTGCAACGCCGGGGCCTCACCGTTGCCGAGGATCGCCACCGCCTGCTGGCGCAGCGACGATCCCTGCCCGGCGGCGAAGCGAGACACACCACCTGCGGCCAGCGCCCGCTGCGCCTGAACGGCACTCGCGCCGAATGTCGTCGCCGCTGCGGTGACGAGAGAATAGAACATGAACTCGCGACGACCAATGCCAGAGGCCGCTTCGTCATGATCAGCACGTTCGAGATCACGGTGCAACTGGTCCAGCAACTCTTCCGGGGAGGGCACAGTTCGATACCGGCTGCGGGCGACAAAACAACAGCGTGAGGAGACGCGGTACAGATTCGCCCGGTTCACTTCGCTTCGCCAGCGGCACCGGCAAATGGGTCGGGACTCGGAGGCACCACCCGCTCGCGGCGCGCGGCGGGCCCCCAAACCGGCGGTCTCGACGTGGCGGAGGACAAAGCTGCAACAAGGGAGCGCCGACTGCGTATCACGGTCGGGCGTCTGGCAACGACTGGCGGCCGACCGCTGTCAGAGGCATCGGCTCTCCGTGTTCCGCGGGCACCTGCTCACTTCGGTACCTTTCGCCTTGCTCCGATGCGGCATCCGCCGTGCGGCACCGTCTCTTTCCGATTGGTCGGTATGCACAATTTTCGCGTCGTCACGCTGCTGCTCGGCGCCGCTGTGGTACTCGCTGGGTGCGCTGGCACACGTCGCCCGCCGCAGAGCGGATTCGTGATGGGGCAAGCCGGTGCAACCGCGCGCGCGCGCGCCGACTCACTCCGGTATCCGTACACGCCGGCCGACATCGACTTCATGAGCGGCATGATTCACCATCATGCGCAGGCGATCACGATCTCGCGCTGGGCGGTCACGCACGATGCGTCACCTGGCGTCCAGCGGCTGACCGCGCGCATCATCAACGCTCAGACGGATGAAATTCGTTTGATGCAGAGTTGGCTCACGGATCGCAATCAGGACCCGATGACCGTCGACTCACTCGGGAACGTGAGCATGCGACCGATGGCAAGCGGTTCAGCCGCGACGGCGCCTGCAAGCCACGACATGGGGCACGCCGGACACACGATGGCGGGGATGGCTGTCATGCCGGGCATGCTTTCGGGCGTGCAGCTCACGGAACTGAATGCGGCCCGCGGGCGGGAGTTTGACCGCCTCTTTCTGATCTACATGATGCAACACCACCGCGGCGCCGTGTCGATGGTCAGAACCCTGTTCGGTTCGCAGGGCGCCGGTCAGGACGAAACGATCTTCAAGTTCGCCGCTGACGTCGAAGTGGATCAGTCCACCGAGATCAAGCGCATGCTGACGATGCTGCTCGAAATGGGGGAAGTTCCTCCGGCGCCGTGACTCACCGTTCGTCCGTTGTTCGTTTTCTCTCTCCGAGGCATCCGATGTTCCTGCCCTCTCGATACCGACTCGGCGCCTCGGCGGCGCATGTCGGCAAGCTCGCCACCGTCGCCGCACTGGCTGGTCTCAACGCCTGCGCCAGCTCATCGGCAAAACCCACGCCGCAGCCGACACCGTCTGCCACAGCCGACTGGTCGCGCGACCCGCGCAACAGCATGCGCGCCGGCCTCTACGATGCTCAGGAAGCAGTGAGCAATCTTCGCGTGACGGCCCGCGCCGTCTCGCCACCGGGCTTTGCCGGCATTACGAACTCGGACCTCGCATTCACCGGCAAGTACGCGATTCAGGGGAACTACAATGGCCCGGTGATCTGGGATATCTCCGATCCGAGCAAGCCGGTGATGGTCACGGCCTACACCTGCCCGGCGTCGCAGAACGACATCTCGGTTTATCGCAACCTGATGTTCATGTCGGCTGAGGCGAACAACGGTCGCACCGACTGCATGCCGGGTGGCGTGCGCGACACGGTGAGCGCGCTGCGAATGCGCGGCGTGCGCGTGTTCGACATCAGCGACATCAAGGCCCCGAAGCTGCTCGCCAATGTGCAGACCTGTCGCGGTTCGCACACGCACACGGTGCTCGAGGATCCGAAGGACAAGGCCAACGTCTACATTTACGTCTCAGGCTCGTCCGGCATCCGCTCGCCGAACGAACTGGCTGGCTGCGCCGGCAATCTCGCTGGCGACAATCCCGGCTCGTCACGCCTGCGGATCGAGATCATCAAGGTGCCGCTGGCCGATCCGTCGAAGGCGGCCGTGGTCAGCCGTGCGAACATCTTCGCCGGCCTGAAGGACACCAAGAGCCATGGCCCCACCGAGGCCGATCGCGTCGCCTCGGAGAAGGCCGCCGAGACCGCACGTGCGACCGGTGGATTCGTCGCGAAGAATCCGCAGTCGGGTGAAGCGCTGGTGTTACCCGGCGGATTCGTGCGCCCGATGCTCGACAGCGTGATGCGGGCGCGCGGCGGAGCTGGTATACCGACCGCCGCCGACAGCACCGCGCTCCGCAATGGGCTGCAGGCAATGATCGACCGGATGTTCGGTGCCGCGGCGGGCGCCCCTCCGGGCGGCGCGATCAACGATCGCTCGCAGTGCCACGACATCACGGTCTACCCGGCTCTCGGTCTTGCCGGCGGTGCCTGCGAAGGGCACGGACTGCTCCTCGACATCAGTGATCCGGTCAACCCGGTGCGTCTCGATGCGGTGGCCGACTCGAACTTTGCGTACTGGCACTCCGCAACGTTCAACAACGACGGCACCAAGATGCTCTTCTCTGATGAATGGGGCGGCGGCGGGGCACCGAAGTGCCGATCAACCGACAAGCCGGAATGGGGCGCGAATGCGATCTTCACCATTGAGAATCGCAAGCTGAAGTTCCAGAGCTACTACAAGATTCCCAGCTTCCAGACCGCGAACGAGAACTGCGTTGCGCACAATGGATCGTTGATCCCGATTCCTGGTCGTGATGTCATGGTGCAGTCGTGGTACCAGGGCGGCATCTCGGTGTTCGACTGGACGGATCCGACGAAGCCGATGGAAATCGCATCATTCGATCGCGGCCCGGTTGATTCGACGCGGATGGCCATGGGCGGCTCGTGGTCGGTGTACTGGTACAACGGACAGATCGTGAGCTCGGAGATCGCGCGCGGACTGGATGTCGCCGAGATGGTGCCGAGCCAGTTCGTATCACAGAACGAAATCGACGCCGCCAAGACCGTACAGTGGGCATACCTGAACGCGCAGGGTCAGCCGAAGATCGAGTGGCCGCCGAGCTTCGCGCTGGCGCGCGCCTTCACCGATCAGCTCGAGCGCAAAGGGTGCTTCAACAGTGCGCGCATTGCCGCGATCCGGACCTCCCTGACCGCTGCCGAGCGCGCATCGGCGTCGGATCGTGCCACCGCATTGTCACAGCTGGCCGGTTCACTCGAGGCGGATACCCGCAGCGGGTGTGATGACAGCAAGGCAAAGATGCTTCGGAAGTCGGTGCAGGACCTTCAGGCGCTGGTCCTGTAACACGGGCCGGCCGGTGACTCGAAGGGCCGCAGGGGATTCGTCGATGGCTCGACGCGTCCCCTGCGGCCCTTCTTGGTTTGGTGCCGCCGCCGGCTAGACTTCACCATATCCAACTCCCCTCAGCGGCCCCGCACATGCACACACGCGACTTCCTCCGCTCCCTCGGCGCGACGACCATCGCCGCCCTGCTCGGCCCACGCCTCTGGGCCCAGTATGAGCCACTGGCGCCGGGTGACCTGGCTGGGGTGGAAGACTTCTGGACGGCATTGCGCGCCAAGTACCGCCTCAAGCCCGACTACATCAACCTCGAGCACGGGTACTACTCGATGCAGTCGGAGGAGGTGCTTGAGAAGTTCATCGCCGGGGTGCGCGAGGTGAATTATCAGGCGTCGTACTACATGCGGACCGTGCAGACGCCGAACAAGGATGCGGCACGCGCGAAGCTGGCGGCACTCGCCGGCTGCCCGGTGGAAGAACTGATCATCACGCGCAACACCACCGAATCACTCGACACCGTCATCGCTGGGTATGACTGGAAGCCGGGCGACGAAGCCGTGATGGCGTTGCAGGACTATGGCGCGATGCTCGATCAGTTCACGCTGCAGGCACGGCGGTTCGGCATGATGAACCGGATGGTGTCGCTGCCGAACGATCCGCAGTCTGACGACAAGATCGTACAGCTGTACTCGAACGCGATCACGCCGAAGACGCGGCTGCTCCTGATGAGCCACCTGGTGAACATCTCGGGCCAGATTCTGCCGGTGAAGAAGGTCGTCGACATGGCGCACGCGAAGGGCGTCGCAGTGGCGGTCGATGGCGCGCACGCCTTCGCGCATCTCGACTACAAAATTCCGGATCTCGGAGTCGACTATTACGCGGCCAGCCTGCACAAGTGGCTCGGCGTGCCGCTCGGCGCAGGAATTCTCTATGTCAAGAAGGAGCGAATCGCAGGCCTCTGGCCACTGTTCGGCGATCAGGGCTTTGCCGATACCGACATCCGCAAGCTCAATCACACCGGCACACATCCGGTGCACACCGATCTCGCGATCGGGCACGCGATTGCGTTTCACGAGAGCATCGGCGTCCAGCGCAAGGAAGCGCGCCTGCGCTACTTGCAGCAGTACTGGACGACGAAGGTTCGCGGAGTGAAGAACATCGTCGTCAACACCCCCGCACAGCCGCAGCGCGCCAGCGCGATTGCCAACGTCGGCATCACGACGATGGCACCGGGCGTGCTGGCGAAGACGTTGCTCGACAAGTATCGCATCTGGACCGTGGCCATCGATCGTCCGAACGTGCAGGGCGCGCGCATCACACCGCACCTCTACACCACGACGGCGGAGCTCGACGTGCTGGTGAAGGCGCTGACGGAGCTGGCTGCACTGTAGCGTTGCCCGGACGCTTGTCAGGTTGGTGCGGATGGGGAAAACCACCGAACGTGCTCGAGAGCGCATTCAACCTGAGTTGCTGCGTTTGCAAGCAAGTGTGTCGGTGCGACGCAACAGACACAGCGGCTTCGTTACGCGATGCGCTGTGTGACGCTATTGCGTACGCAAGCGACACGCTGCATCGTGGTGGCCTGCCAGACCGCGTTTTACGTCGGATTCCACGCGCTCTGACACGAGACCACCACGCGAGTCCGACGCCACGGAGTCACTATGTCAGACGTACGCATCAAGCGCCAAATCGATGGTGAGCGGACTCTACCCGTCTTTGATGAAATCGAGAAGCGGCTGGAGGCGGTCCGAGCGCGGGCCTATGAGCTGTTCGAGAGCCGAGGCGCATCCGAGGGCAACGAGCTCGACGACTGGATTCAGGCAGAGCGCGAAGTGCTCGGTTGGTCGCCAGGCGGAATGACAGATCATGACGGCGAGTACGAGGTTGATTTTGCCTTGCCGGGATTTCGCGCCGATGACGTCGAGCTGACTGCCACCCCGACCGAGCTGATCGTGCACGCGGAAAGCAAAGAGGAGCGGATAGGTGCAACCGATCAGGTCGTGTGGAACACGCTTGGGGCGACCGATATCTATGGTCGCATTGCATTGCCGACTCCGGTCTACGCCGAACGTGTCTCAGCCAGGCTCAGAAATGGCGTGCTCACGGTGCACGCACCGAAGTACGCAATGAATGAGGTCGCCAGTCCACTGGCACTGAGCAAGGCGGAAACGGCAGAGTTCCGCGCCTGATTCTGCGTCCGCCGGCGACGCCGGCGACGCCGGATTCGCAGTCGCGGGAGCAGACGTGGTGGGTTCGCCGCGTGTCAGCGAGGCCGTACCAGCAGGCCAAGCGGCACGCGGCGCCAACCAGGCCACTTCTGCATCGCACCTGACGCATCGCGCAGCTGCATCTGCGCGCTGATGCCACCATCCAGCATCACCGCCCGCTGCGCGCCGAGGGCGCCCAGCAGTGCCGCCATCTCCGGTGTCGTGAGGCCGAATGGCACGGCACCGAGAATCGGTCCGAGCGCATCAAATCGCGTCATCACCAGCAGCACGGTCCCGTCGCGCTGCACTCCGATGGCGAGCCGCGCATCGCGATGCGTGAGGTCGACGCCGCTGTTCGGATCACGGAGTGCCGCGGGCACTGCGCCGTCGCCCTCGAGCAGCGTTGGAAAACTCTGAAATGCATACTCCACCGCGGCGGTGCGACCAGGAGCACCGAATACCGATGGCGGCACCAAGCGAACGCCACCACTGGAATCAATCACGACCGCCGTCGAGAGCGGGCCAACGCCGGGTTCGCGCCACTCGCGCCCCCGCAGCACGACCCACCCCCACGGCTCGGTGCCGAACAGCGTGGCCGTGAACTGCCCGGCGTTTACCGCGAGGATTGCGCCGGCGACCGCGTCCTCGATCCGCCAGCGCGGCACACGCAGCACTGCGCCGCTCGCCTCGCGTTTCTGCCGGAAGGCGGTGTCGAGCGCAAAACGCACGCGTGCCGGAGCAATGCGAACGATGATGCCGCGCGTGCGCCAGGCTTCGCCATCACCACGAAGCGGGATCTCCGCAAAGGTGATGCCGTTCCGTCCCGCCTTCCAGCGAAGTGCGCCGAGCAGCGCGCTGTCCGGCGCGTACCATCGCGTTGGCGCCGTCGTGCCCGGGTGCCAGAGACCCCGCCATCCCGCACCACTGCCTACCGCCAGGGGCGCAGACTGCGCTCCGGCGGTGCGGAAGCACGCCACCGCAGCCGCGATACAGGTCGCGATGCGGCACCCGCGGAGAATCATCCGCCCGAGAACGCCGACCGCAGTTCTCTGCGACGCGCGACGAGCAAATCGTACTCGGCCTTGGTGAAGGTCCGTGTGATCAGCGCATCCTGGCGCATGCCGTTAAGCATCGACATGATGCGTTCCCAGAACATCTGCGCCTGCAGATCGGTCATGCCGACCTCGTTCCCTTTCACGCCGCCGGACGACGACATCAGCGCGTTGGCGGCGGTACGGGTGCTGTCCGCTCTGGCCTGAAATGCCTCGCTGCGGACCATGCTGGCGGGCTTCGCCGGCCGGGCGCCACACTTCGCGGCGGCGGCCCGATCCAGTGATGCACTGTCGGTCACGGCACCGGCAAGACGCATCAGGTTATCCTGCGCCCGCTGGATGGCGGCCGCGTCACCGCTCTGCTGTGCGGCGGCCATTGCCTGCATCACCGCCATCATTTCCTTGACCTTCGGATCGTTCTGCGAACCGACGGGATCACGCTGCATGCGCGCCATCATCTCCTCCTGCTTCCGCTCGACGGCGGCATCGGCGGCCTGCTGCACGCCAGAGCGGCACTCGCTGTATGTCGTGGAATTGCGCTCGAACGTGTTCCTGTCGCGATCGTTGTTCGATGCGCGTGCCGAGTCGTTCAACGCGTTGATCTGTGTCTGCATCAGTTCATAGCGCTGCTGCATTTCACCGCGCTGCGACTTCAGCCGTAGCATGGCGGCGGTGTACCGATCCAGCCGCGCTGAAGTGATTTCGATCGTCGTTCCGTCGAACGTCGGCTCGATGAGCATCGCGGCGTTCGTGCGATCCTCGGCCTTCTGTTCGACCGCCTTGCCGGCGGCGCGGCGGAGGGCGCCAAGCTGTGCCTGCGCGGGCACCGCGAGCAGAAGGGCCAAGCACAGCGCGGACAGTCCGCGAGTAAAGGTCAACGGGTGCATGGCAGGGGCTCCATTGGTGATGGTCGGCAAACGGGATCAGACTGCGCTTCCGGGACCTCGCGTCGTCACGCGTCGATCGACGGTGCGACCCAACATGCCTACGTCTCGTTCGACAGAATCATCTCACCGGGGGACAGGGCGCGCGACCTGGCATCCGACTCCGACGCCCAGACGGCCTTCATCTGCAGTCGACGAGATCCGCCCACCGGCCGACTACACGTTACGGCGTCGAGGGAGTCCCCTTACTCAGTGGCCTCCATCAGGCCCTTCACGGTGGCGGCAAGTGCCTTGACCCTGATCCGGTCTCGCGCCACCGCCGCTGCCCGATCGAGCCGGGTGCCAAGCGCCCGCAGTGTGGCCTTCCTCGCATCGCCGGACTGCTGCTCGGCCATGCCGAGGGTCGCCATGATGCTGGTGAGCTGCGCGGCCGGGAGTCCCCTGCCCCGATCGAGCTGATCCACGTAGGCACGAGCGACCACGAAGCTTGGTGCCCAGACGAGTTGCTGCTGCACCTGCGGATTCGAACCGGCGAACTGCACCGACTTCGCGGCGTCGATCTCGTTCTGCGTCAGCATCGGGCTCGCCTTCAGCTCGAGCACGTCGAGGCCGCGGCCGATCTCAGAACCATAGATGTGCCCGTTGTACCAGTAGGCCGACCAGAATCCGGCCAGCGTGAGCTCGGCCGGATTGATCGGACCGCGGTCGAAGTAGGCGATCTCGATCGGCTTGAGCGGGTTCGTGAAATCGAACACCGACAGACCACCCTGGTACCACGCCTGGACCATGATGTCGCGGCCCGGCACCGGTATCAGTGTTCCATTGTGCGCGACGCAGTTTTCCGCCGCTTTTTGCGCGGACGGGAGCTTGTAGTGCCCCTGCGGAATGAGCTTGCGATTTCGGAGCGAGAAGATGGCGTCCGCGCCCCACGTCATCTTGTCCGTTGACCGGCACTTGGCGCCGACGCCGCCGCCCCATTCGTCGCTGAACAGCAGCTTCGAACCATCATTGCTGAATGTGGCTGAGTGCCAGTATGAGAAATTCGGATCGATCACTTCGTCGATCCGCTTCGGGTTCGCGGGATCGCTGATGTCGAGCAGAATGCCGTTGCCGGAGCAGGCACCAGCAGCCAGGCCGATGGCCGGATAGACGGTGATATCATGGCACTGGTCAGTCTCTGCAGTCTCCTGGGTACCGGCGCCGTGGGTGCCGCCGCGCCAGAGCCCGCGAATTGCATTCGTGCGTCGATCCGCAAATACCCTTGGGCGGCTGACGACGCGCGCATCCTGTGGTGCAGCGACGGGCACCTTGATGACATCGATGCGGAAACGCGCCGTGGCGGAATCCGATTTCGGGTCGCCATCGGAGCACCCTGCCAGCTCACCGGCGTGACGCACGTCATTCGTCCCGGAGACATACACATACACGGTGCCCGCATCCTTCGGATCCGGAAGCAACGTGTGCGTGTGCGATCCGCGACAGGTCTGCACCGCGCCGACCTGTCGCGGGTGATCGATGTCGCTGATGTCGAAGATCCGCACGCCCATGAAGCGTTCTGCGCTCACGGTTCCGGTCACGCCCTGAGCGCCGCAGTCGACACGCCCCTTGTTCTCCTCGACCGACATGAAGAGCAGGTTTCGGTACACGGAGAGATCCCCCTGCCCTCCCGGACAGGGGAATGCGAGTCGGAGCGTGGGGGCGGCCGGGGTAGACACATCCCAGACCTGAAAGCCGTGATACCCACCGATGAAGGCGTACTTGCCGTCGAATGCGAGATCGGAGATGGCGAACGCAAAGTCGCCGGCGTCAGCCGGATTGAAGAACCCATCCGGCCTGTTCCGATGCGACAGCAGCGTCAGGTTGCTGATCGCTTCCTGTGCATCATTCCATCCGCCGCGAAGCGAGAACCGCGGATCGGTGGTGCTCGGCTTGCTCTGCGCCTGCGCGTGCAGCGCAGCACTGGCCGAGAGCAGCAGGAGGGAGGCTATGGCAGCGCCGCGAACGTGGAGCAATGATCGTGTCATGTCGAAGACGGAGATGGGAGGAATGAAAAACGGTTCCGGGACAGCGATCACTTGCGCGGGACGAGGCGGCGCATTCGACTGATTTCCGCGCGCTGGTCCGCGCTGACATCGATCACGAATCGGTTCAGCGCAGACTCCTGCACAGCGTCTGGCGTCTCCATCAGTGCCTTGACCATCGCCAGCGCCCCCTCATGATGCTGAATCATCCCCTTTAGAAAGAGGAGGTCAAACCCGAGCCCCGTCGCGTTCCGCAGCGCTGTCATCTGTGCCTCGCTGAGCATCCCGGTCATGTGATGATTCGCCTGCGTCGCCGCATCATGCCCCGCCATCTCGTGTGCCAGCCCAGCCGGTGCACCGACTCCGTGGCGTGCGATCCAGCGGCGCATGAAGTCGATTTCATCCGCCTGCGAGATGGAGATGCGCGCGCCGAGCGTCATCATGTCGCTTCGATGAGTGCGCGTCTTGAGTAGCGCAGTCATGTCCACCGCCTGCTGATGGTGGCGAATCATGTCCTGGACGAACCGGACATCCGCCGCGGTCACCGGACGGCTCTCGGGCAGCGGGGACGACACGGACTGCGCGGCTAGCACCGGCGCACTCCATGCCAGCACAAGTGCGAGGGCCATCCGCCGGAGGTGTCTCGAGTGCATGCGTGAAAGATGACAGCGCGTCAGTCCACTCGCGACAGGATACGCTCCGGATGCTCAGGCCACGGGCGCAGCATGGTGCCGGCCAGCTCCTTCACGAGCTTGGCAGCGACCATCGCTGTCCTCCCCGACTGGTCGCGTCGCGGGTTGAACTCGACGACGTCGGCGCCGACGATCGGTGATCGAATCGCATGCACCATCGCGATCACGTCACGCACGGAGAGCCCGCCGGGTTCCCAGTGGCTCACCCCCGGCGCAAAGGCCGGATCGATACCGTCCAGATCGATCGAGATGTACACCGGGCCCTCGACGACAGGACGGGCGCCCGCCGCAAAGGCGCGCATGTCGATGATCTCGACGTCAAACCGGTCGGCCTGCTCGCGCTGATGCGCCGACAACGTCCGGATCCCGACCTGTACCAGCCGGGAGGCAAGGCCCTCCTCCATGATCCGGGCGAATGGGCACGCGTGCGAGTACCGGTCACCCTCGAACGCGTCGTACAGATCGGCATGCGCGTCGATATGCAGAATGGTCGGCTGGCGGTAGCGATGATTCACCGCCCGCAGAATCGGATAGGTGACCGAGTGATCACCGCCCAGCGCCAGCACGCGCCCCGTCTCCTGGACGCGTTGCACACCCGTCTCGATCAGCGCCCGCGCCGTTGGCGGGTCAGCTGGCAGCGCGAGATCACCGGCATCTGCCAGCCCACCTGGCGCCACCAGACAGCGCAGTTCCTCCGTCCAGTCGTTTCCCGCCGATGATCGCAACCCTTCGCGGATCAGCGGAGGCGCCTCGGCCGACCCACGGAGAAACGACGAGCTGGCGTCGTACGGAATGCCGAGGAGTGTGGGAGGCAAGGCCTGCATCGCGACTCGCGTTCAGGAAAGACACCGGCAGCGGGAACCTGTGCTGCGCCAGAACAGTCTCAAAGTACAGGATGTCTCGCCCACCGGCCGGGAATCGCGCGCGGCGTCAGGCGGCGCTACACTTTCCTGATCCAGACACCCACCGATCCAATGCCGAACGCCGCGCCGCCAGCCCCGCCCGGACCGAAGAGTCGGTTCCCGGGAGACATGATCCTGCGTATGACGCGGGAGCGCATCGAACTCCTGCGAAGCATGGCGAGGGAGCACGGGGATGTCTCGCAGCTGATGCTCGGCAAGCAGCGCATCGTGATGCTCACGCACCCGGATGACATCCGCGACGTGCTGGTGACCAATCAGCGGATGTTCCGGAAGGGACAGGCGCTGGAGCGGGCGAAGGTGCTCATCGGAGAGGGGTTGCTGACCTCGGAGGGGGAGCTCCACCTCCGGCAGCGACGGCTGGTACAGCCGGCCTTTCACAGGGCGCGGATCGGCGCCTACGCTGGTGCCATGACCGCCGCGGCCATGTCGCAGCAGGCCCGGTGGTCGGACGGTGAGCAGCTCGATGCGAATCGCGCCATGATGCACATCACGCTCGACATCGTTGCCGCCACGCTCTTCGGCGCCGACGTCGATGCTGAGAGCAGCGAGATCGGCAAGGCGCTCGATGACGTGTTCGAAGCGTTCACGATCGGCTATGGTCCGCTCACCCCGCTGCTGGACATCCTGCCCACGGCACGGCGCCGTCGGTTTGAGGCGGGCAAGCGGCGCGTCGATGCAACCATCGATCGCATCATTGCCTCGCGCCGCCAGAGCGGAGAGGACACGGGTGATCTGCTCTCGATGCTGCTGCATGCCACCGACACCGAAGGTGACGGCACGGGCATGTCAGACCAGCAACTGCGCGACGAGGCGATCACGCTCTTCATCGCGGGACACGAAACCACGGCCAACGCGCTGACATGGACCTGGCTCCTGCTGTCCCGATATCCCGATGCGGAACGAGCGCTGCACGACGAAGTGGATCGTGTGCTTGGCGACCGACTGCCGACGATGGACGACCTGTCAGCGCTCCCGATGACGCGCGCCATCATCGCTGAATCGATGCGACTCTATCCGCCGGCGTACATCGTTGGACGCCGCGCGATGGAGCCGTACACTGTCCGCGGCTTCGACTTCCCCGCCCGGACGATCTTTCTGGCGCCGCAGTTCATCGTACATCGCGATCCACGCTGGTGGCCCGACGGCGAACGGTTCAAGCCGGAACGCTGGCTCGACGCTGATGCCACCGCTGTGCGGCCGAAGATGGCGTACTTCCCTTTCGGGGCCGGGACCAGGATCTGCGTCGGTGAGCAGTTCGCGTGGATGGAAGCGATGCTGGTGCTGGCGACACTCGCGCGGCGCTGGCGTGTCCGGGTCGATGGTCCTGATCCGGAACTCGAGCCCATCATCACACTGCGACCGAAAGGCGGACTTCCGGCGCGACTCGAGAAACGCTAGCGCACCGGCGCGCTCGTGCTGGCTCTGCGCCTATTGAATCCAGACGTTGGCCTGCCCCAGCAGTCGAGCGCGAACGATGAACGCGCTTTCGCTGGTGCCGACGCTCTCGACCTGAAAGCTGGTGATACTCCCGCCGAGGATGACGCCGGGCGTGACCGTACGATTGAGCAGCTGCAGCATCTGCGTGCGCACCGAGTCGAGCTGTGCGCCGAGCGGGACCCGGCCGCCCATCGTGGCCTTCCGGATCGCGCGGCCAATCAGCGGCGCCGCCAGCGTCGCCTTCATCCGCGACATCATGCCACGACTCTCGAGACTCCAGTCGAGGTCATCGAGCCGCAGCTCGCGCGCGGCCGGATCCCAGCGCAGGCGCGACATGAGTGTCAGGCGCCCGCGCAGCGAACCGCTCACATCGAGCACGATCCGCACGCTGTCTCCGGTGGCCTCAACATGCACACTGTCCACCCGTTCACTGGTGCCGGCCGTTTCCGTTGCCAGCAGTTCCGTCGCTCGGCGATTCACCTCGGCGAACGGAAGCTCCACTGAGATCGGCACCACGAAGCCACCGGGGCTGGTACCAAGACTCAGCACCGGCAGCGGGCGATCGATCGTCGGAGGCTTCGCGCCGGCGATCACTCGCGGCCTGGCATACACAACGATTGCAGTCTTGAAGCTTGGCCCCACGCCTGACAGCGGTACCACACGAATCGCTTCAGGGTCGAGCACCATCCAGAGCGTGTTCAGCGTGTCGAGCGGTGTGGGCTCGAGAAAACTGCGCCAGATGGAGTCGGCCAGCGGTCGCAGGTCGGCCGCCTTCGGCAACAGCGTATCCACCTGTGCGGAGAAGTCCTTCAGCTGCCGGTCGATCATCGTCTGGAGCGCTGGCGTCGCGTCGACCAGCAGCGCAGTCACCCGACACGGGTCGAGCAGCGTGGCTGACAGTGCCGTTTCACGCGAACCGATCTTCCAGTCGCGCCGCCAGTACAGATTCGTCGCCAGCGAGAGGCTGGCGCGCCGCGGCGTCTCGCCACCGTAGCCGCAGCTGGCGAGGCCAGTGCGTGGGACACCGACGCGGGCGCGATATCGGAGCGTGGTCGCAATGCTGAACCGATCGCCTGCCGCGGAGAGGGCAAGTGGATCCCGCTGATACACGTACTGATGGCAGACCAGTCGTCCCATGCTGGCGCAGGCGGCATCGGCCAGCGAATCGCGGACCGGGAACACCGAGTCGAGCGATGGCACCAGCGCGCGCAGCACATACGTCACCTGCACCGGAATCACCGCCAGCTCGGCCTGCGGTGGTGTGGGACGCGCCAGCACGGGCGCGGTGCCCGACGGCGCGGTGACGGGAGCAACGGCAACCGGCGTTGGCGCGGGAGCAAGGGTCGCCGGCGCACTGCCGAAACAGGCCACCAGCCCCAGCGCCGCCACGCCCGACGTCGCCGTCAACGATCGGCGACGAAGCATCCCGGCGGCGGCACCATCGGCGTGCACACGGACAGCATGCCGCACTTGCCTCACGGGTGATTCTGTCGATGATGCATGTCGACGTCCATATGGCGTTCCACGAGGCTGAGTATGTGCTGGCCGGTCACCAGACCGGGACCTTCCGCCCTCAGAATAGCCGACCCAGCTAGCTTCCGGTATGATCGAACAGCTGAGTGAGCACACATGAGGATCGTGGGCGGCAAGTACAAGGGCCGCGACCTGACCTCACCGAACGACTTTCGCGTCCGCCCGACGGCCGAGAAGGTGCGCGGCATCCTGCTCGACCAGCTGAAGGCCGATCTCGATGGCGCCCGGATCCTCGATCTCTTCGCCGGCACCGGCGCGCTGGGACTCGAGGCGATCTCGCGCGGTGCCAAGTACGCCGACTTCGTCGAAACGCGGCCGAGCAGCCTGCACGCCCTTCGCGCCAACATCGGCCTGCTGCGCCTGTCGACCAAGTGCCGTGTGTACAAGAAGGATGCGGTGCAGTTCGCGGAGGCGCAGCAGGAGCAACGATGGGACATCGCCTTCGCCGACCCGCCGTACGATTCGAAGATGCTCGACCGCGTCCTGGCGGCGTGGCAAGCAACGAAGTTCTCGCGCATCCTCGCCTGCGAACACTCCCGCGAGCACGCGATCCCGCTCGGTGACTACCGCACGGCGATCGAAGACACGGCAATCACGATCTATCGCGCGTAGCCCCAACTGCAGTTGCAGTTGGGGCTACGCGCGCCCGGGACGACTCACGCCATTCTGGCCTGCAGCCGGCGGTCGATCGCGTCGAGGAAGTCTTCCGTGGAGAGATACGGCGAGTTCTTGCTGATCAGGATCGCGAGGTCCTTGGTCATTTCGCCCGACTCGACCGCTTCGATGCAGACCGCTTCGAGCGCGTTGGCAAAGTCGACCAGCGCCGGCGTCCCATCCAGCTTGCCACGGTGCGCGAGGCCCCGGGTCCAGGCGAAGATCGACGCGATGGGATTGGTCGACGTCTTGTTGCCCTTCTGGTGCTCGCGGTAGTGACGCGTCACCGTGCCGTGCGCGGCCTCGGCTTCCATCGTCTTGCCATCGGGCGTCAGCAGCACACTGGTCATCAAGCCCAGTGAGCCGAAGCCCTGCGCCACGATGTCCGACTGCACGTCGCCGTCGTAGTTCTTGCACGCCCACACGTAGCCGCCTTCCCACTTGAGCGCGGCCGCCACCATGTCGTCGATCAGGCGGTGCTCGTAGGTCAGGCCCTTGGCGTCGAAGTCCGCCTTGAACTCGTCCCGAAACACCTGCTCGAAGATGTCCTTGAAGGCGCCATCGTACGCCTTCAGGATCGTGTTCTTCGTGCTGAGGTACACCGGATAGTTGCGCTGCAAACCGTAGGTCAGGCTGGCACGCGCAAAATCCCGAATCGAGTCGTTGAAGTTGTACATGCCCATGCCCACACCGCCATCGGCACCGAACTTCACCACTTCCCATTCCATCGGCTTGGATCCATCGGCTGGCGTGTAGGTCATCGTCAGCGTGCCTGGACCGTTGACCTTGAAGTCGGTCGCCTTGTATTGGTCGCCGTGCGCGTGAAGCCACACCACGATCGGCTTCGTCCATCCCGGCACCAGGCGCGGGATGTTCTTCATGATGATCGGCTCGCGGAAGATCACGCCACCGAGGATGTTGCGGATCGTGCCGTTCGGGCTCTTCCACATCTTCTTCAACCCGAACTCCTTCACGCGATCCTCGTCCGGCGTGATCGTCGCACACTTGACCGCCACTCCATGCTTCTTCGTCGCCTCGGCCGAGTCGATCGTCACCTGGTCGTTGGTGGCGTCGCGGTGTTCGATGCCGAGATCGTAGTAGTCCAGCTGCACATCCACGTAAGGCAGGATGAGCTTGTCCTTGATGAACTGCCAGATGATGCGGGTCATCTCGTCGCCGTCCATCTCGACGACCGGGTTTACCACCTTGATCTTGGCCATGACGCTGAAGTCCAGAGCGTGAGTCGGGCACGCCGCGCGGTGCGCGACGGCGGAAGTTCTGCGG
>JANPFJ010000308.1:0-6402 GCA_031423355.1 Gemmatimonadaceae bacterium
CTCCGGTTACGCCGGTGGCGCCAGGGAGACGGCGATCTATGAGGAAGTCGGCAGCGGCAGCACCGGCCATGCCGAAGCAGTCGAGGTCACCTACGATCCGGCGGTGGTGTCGTATGGCACGCTGCTCAAGGTGTTCTTCACGGTGGCGCACGATCCGACGGAGCTCAATCGGCAGGGTCCGGATGTCGGCACGCAGTACCGCTCGACGATCTTCATCGCCAACGAGGCGCAGCGCACCGCGGCCGCTGCGTACATCGCGGAGCTGAACAAGGCCGGTGTGTATCGTCGCCCGATCGTGACGACGTTGGAGTCGCAGAAGCCGTTCTACGCGGCTGAGGCGTATCACCAGAACTACCTCGCTTCGCATCTGACGCAGCCATATATCGTATATAACGATCTGCCGAAGCTGGAACTCCTGAAGAAGCGGTTGCCGGAGTTGTACGTCAGTCAGTGAGTCGTTTGCGAGGCCACCGCTCGCCCGATGTTTCTTGTGACTGAACTTGCGGCAGTGCACGCCAGCCCGTATCGGCGATGGCCCAGTCCAGGCGACAGTGGCGAACGCAACCAGTTATGGCCGGCGCCCGGCGGCCCGGCGGGGCGCCGGCCATGCGCATCCCGTCCGACCCGCTATGCTTCGGGACGATTCTGACGCGGGACTTCTCATGCCTCAATCTGGTCTCCCATGACATCTTCCCGACTCGCACCCACGCTGCGATTGCTGGCCGTGACCCTCATCGCCACGTCGCCGGTCCTGCAGGCGCAAAGCACCGCGCCTGCGACGCCACAGGCTGACAGCTCGCGCACTGCCAGTCGCCTCGATACGCAGGGATCACACGCCGCCGCTCGCGCGATCTTTCAGGCACTGATCGACGGTGCCGCGACTCCCGCTGCCAAGGCTGCCGCGCAACGCCGGATGGCGGTGTCGTACGCCTTCGAGGGGAACTGTGCCGCCGCGGTGCGCTACGAGGAGATGGTGGTCGACTACTGGAAGACACGCGAACAGGCAGAGCCGCAGAATGCGTTCTATCAGCAGGGAGAAATGGCCAACGAAGCGGCCCGGCTCTGCATCGACGCCGGTGCGGTCAACGTGGCCGAGCGCATGTATCGTCGTGGCAGCGAGCTCGGACTGAAGGAGCCGGAGCCGAAGACGCACCCGAAGGCGCTCTGGGACTTCCGTCTCGCACACGCGCTGGGCCGGATCGCGGCGCGACGCGGCAATGCGGTCGAAGCGCGCAATCAGGTGGCCGAAGCGCGGCGACTCCTGAATGCCGATTCCGCCATGGCGTCAGGCCAGGCTCGATTCCTTCCCTACCTGGCTGGCTACGTCGCGCTCTACACCAATGATCTCGCGACCGCCGAAACGGAATTGACGACAGCCCTGGCGATGCAAGGCAACGCGACTGATCCGTTCCTTCACGTGCTGCTCGGCATGACGTACGAGAAGAAGGGTGACGCATCGCGCGCGACGCCGATGTTTCAGAAGGCGTACGATCTCTCGACCGGCCACAATCCGCCGTCAGCGTTCTCGCGTCCGTTTGCACGGAAGAAGCTTGGCCTGAAGTGACGTCGAACGACGATTGAGGGGGACGAAGTGTTCGTCGGGGTGGGCACAATGATGCCGGTCGCGAGCGGTGCTCCGGCGGCCTCGCTGGCGGCGGTCGGTCGTGAGCTGATCCGTCGCTGACCGCTGGCGTTCGCGTCTGCCGTAAAGCAGTGTGATGCCGTCAGTTTCTGCGGAACCCGTCGTGACGCCGCCGTTTGCGTGGGGCCAGGCCAAGTCCGCATGTCCCGTCGTGACGGCCCGCTCCCCGGAGAGGCACCATGAACGATCGCTTGAGGATGGCTCCCTCGGTCGCGACCCTCGCGTGTGTGGTCAGTCTGTGCGCCTTCCAGACCCAGGTGGCGCCGGAAGACGACCTGGCCGCCATCGTGAAGGCCTACGCGGGTCTGGCGCAGCCCGCAGACTGGCGTGCGATCGAACAGCTTCCCGGGATCCGCTGGGCGCCGCTGCCACCGACGGCATTGCAGAACTGTGCGCCGGATGGGAACTGCTTCGCTCGACAGGGCGCGGCGACGATCGGCGGTCGACCAATCGCCGTCATCGCGACAGGCGCGCGCACGATGGTGTTCAACATCTATCTGCGGAACGGTGGCGCAGCACTCGGTGAGCAGGCGGTGTTGGCCGCGGTGCGTGCTTCGTCGATGACCGCCACGCTCGCTCGCTGCCCGGTGCGCGGCTCGCGCGGCAGCACGCAATGGTATCGTCTCGGTGGCGCCAACGTCGCGCCGATGCACCTGTCGATTCAACCGGCGAATACTCGCGGCACCGGCGAGGGATTCGTGCTGTCCGCCGGCGCAGAGCTGCCAAGGCTGCAGCCGAATCAGCTCGCGCTCTACAGTGAGCAGTGCGACGCTGGAGCAGCGCAACGCCCAGTGTCCACCGCGTTGCCGCACGAAGAACTCGCCGGCAGCATCGTCGCGCTGCTGGCGCCCGCTGGCGGCGCACCGGCGTACGACTGGAAGACACTGACGTCACTGCCGACCGGCATTGCCTGGGACACGGCCGGCGTGAAGCGAATCGATCTCGCCTACCGCAATGATCGCAACCCAACCAGCATCAACGGCACGGTGTCGTATGGCGGACGTCAGTTCTCGGTGTTGGTGAGCGGGAACCCGACGCAGGTCAGGACCATCTACTTCGACGAAATGGGATTGCACCGGCGCGGCGAGCACATGCTCGGTGTGGTCTATCAGAAAGGAGTGACCGTGCAACTGAACCGGTGCGGACCTGTCTACACGGAATCCACCAACAACTGGTATAGCCTGGTCAGCGCACGAACGCGTCCAGCAATGATACGCCAGTCCATTCGGTACGATGGCAATCGGGTGCAGGATGCGTACGAGTTGCGACTGGACGGCTCGCTCCCGACGCGCGATCCCCGTGACAGGAATCCAGGCGTCGGCGGTTGCCAGTGATATAGTGGCGGGCAAACCGGCGGGGCTTCCCTCGATCGCGGCGGCAGACAGATTACGCTCGCCGAAGTGCCAGCCGGGGGTTCGGGTCGCGGACGCAGCTTCGCGCCGTGTGCGCGTCTCCGGCAGCCCCACCCCTCAGCTCCGAACGAGACCCTCGCATGACCGACAGCGCGATCGCAGGACGGGCGGCCGCAGTCAACTGGCGCAGTGGGGTGCTGGAAGTCACGCTGCGGATCAGCCTTTACCTCGGTGTTGCGGCGTGCGTCCCGAGTGCATACATCGCCGTCAACACGGGGCTGCCAGGCATTGCGATCCTCGATGTCGCAATCCTCGCTGTGGTGCTCACGCTCTACAGGCTTGATCGAATTCCCTTCGTGGTGCGCGCCGCCCTGCTTGCCGCCTGTGGCTACGCGCTGGCACTCGGACTCCTGATCGGGGTCGGGACATTCAGCATCCTGTTCTTCATCGCGAGCTCGGTCGGCGCAACGCTCCTGCTCGGCGTCCGCGCGGGGCTCATCGCCACTGGTATCGGTGCGGTGACGATCGGGGCCGTCGGTGCCCTGGGCCTGGCTGGCCCTGAGGTGGTGATGATTCCAGCGAAGTATCACGCGATCAGGTGGATCGTCGTCGCACTGAATTTCACGCTCGTCAGCACGCTGCTGACGTTGGGCATTGGGGCCGTGTTGTCCACACTCGAGCGCGCGCTCGACAACGAAACGACTGCGCGGGAATCCCTGGATCGCGAGCGGACGTTGCTGCGGACGCTGATCGACACGCTGCCTGACATGATCTTCACCAAGGACACGTTTGGCCGCTTCACCTCCGCCAATCCCGCCGCACGCGCCGAATGGGCGGCGCAACGTGAGTCAGAGATGCTGGGCCGGACCGTGTTCGACCGATTTCCAGCGAGCATCGCCCGGGTGCTTCATTCGGAGGACATGGAGGTGATCGGCGGACGGGCGCTGATCAACCGCGAGGTGAGCAGCGTCGGTGCTGACGGCGGTACGCGATGGTCGCTGGTGATCAAGGTTCCGCTCCGTGACAACACAGGGGCGATCGTCGGGCTGATCGGGATCAGTCGCAACATCACCGAACGCCGCCGCCTGGAGGACCAGCTGCGTCAGGCGCAGAAGATGGAAGCGGTCGGCCGGTTGGCTGGTGGAATCGCACACGACTTCAATAATCTGCTCACGATCATCTTCGGATACAGCGACGTCCTGCGATCGGAGATGTCGGAGGCGGACGGTGCGCGGGAATCGGTGGACGCGATCAATGACGCTGCCGCACGCGCGGCTGTCCTCACGCGCCAGCTTCTGGCGTTCAGCCGGCAGTCAATGCTGCAGCCCAAGGTGCTTGACCTCAACGCCACGATCTCCGACACCGGCCGCATGCTCAGCCGGCTGATCGGCGAGGATGTCGAGTTTTCACTCGTGCTCGATCCATCGATCGCCCGGGTGCGGGTCGATCCGGGGCAACTCGATCAGGTGCTGATGAATCTCGCGGTGAACGCGCGCGATGCGATGCAGTCGGGTGGGTCGTTGAGCATCGGCACGCATCGGATGGAGTTGAACGCGGCCACGGCAGCACGACTCGAACTCTCCCCGGGGCCGCATGTGATGGTCGAGGTGAAGGACACGGGCAACGGCATGTCTCCGGAAGTCGTGGCGCGTATCTTCGAACCATTTTTCACGACCAAGAGTGTGGGCAAAGGCACCGGACTTGGCCTTGCGATGGTGTTCGGCATCGTGCGGCAGAGTGGTGGCGCCATCGAGGTCGAGAGCGAGGTGGGTACTGGTTCGACGTTCAGGATCTTTCTGCCCGCCGTGTCTGAAGGCATTACCGCAGATCCTGATCCCGGTCGTGCCACGGTCCGCGGGACGGAGACACTGCTGCTGGTGGAAGACGATCATGGGGTCCGCGAGCTGGCGGTGGCCGGGCTGCGGGCGCAGGGCTACACCGTGCTCTCGGCCCTCGACGGCCGCGCGGCGTTGGATATCTCGGAGGAGCAGCTTGGGACGATCGCGCTGCTCGTGACTGACGTGGTGATGCCGCAGATGAGCGGTGCGGAGCTTGCGAGGCAGCTGCGGCTGCGAATGCCCGACGTCAGGGTCCTGTTCGTGAGCGGGTATACGGACGATGCAGTCCTGCGGCAGGGCGTGCTGCTGTCAGACGTTGCGTTTCTTCAGAAGCCATATGGTCCCGCTGAGCTGGCGGCCAAGGTTCGGCACGTGCTTGACGCGTCCGGCCCGCCGATCGTGTAACGGGTCATCGAGTGCCGGTGTGGGCGTGACGCTCGGTATCAGCTTTGCCCCCAGCTGGCAGCATCATGTCATCTGCTTCGCGCTCCGATGGCTTCGCTCCGCACGAGCTGGCGGTGCTCTGGTCGATGAAACACGTCTCCGGCGTCGAACCGCGGGAGGTCGTCGCTACTGCGGCTGATTCCGCATGTGATCAGCCAGCGCGTTCAGCCGCTGCTTGAGGTAGGTGCGGAGGTCGGTGTCCATCGGGTGCTCATCCAACGCGCGAGTCATGCACCAGAGCCATTCGTCACGCTCGACGGCGCCGATCGCAAACGGAAAATGGCGCTGCCGCAGCATAGGGTGTCCGTACTGCTCGACGTAGAGCTGTGGGCCGCCAGTCCAGCCGGTGAGAAACAACCGCAGCTTCTCCCGCGAGACCTTCAGGTTCGCGGCGTGCAGCGCGCGCACGTGGACTGCTTCCGGTGCCGTATCCATCAGATCGTAGAAGCGGTCGACGATCGCCCGGATGCCCGCGTCGCCGCCAAGGGCGTCATAGTGAGTCGGGGGCGTGTCCATCGATGAAAGATATCCGTCCAGGTGCGATCTGCGGTCCAGCGTCCGGCGGCGCCCCAAACTGAACACCATCGGCGGGAATCCCCGGTGCCTGCGCCGCACGATGTGGCTAAATTGCACGCATGATGGAGGTGCAACGGGTCAACCAGCGACAGGCGCAACTTACGATGGCGGCAAGGAAGAAGAGCGCAAAGGTCGAGAAATCGGGCGCGAAAACACAGGCGACCGCGCAGCGGGCGCCCCGAGCGCCGAAGACGCCAGTGAAGAAGGCGCCGCAATCGATGCCGTACGAACAGGGCAAATGGGCGCATGTCTACGCCCCGCGCACGCCAGGCGAGCGGCGATACTGGCTGATCAAGTCCGAGCCGGATGTGTTCTCGTTCGCGGATCTGCAGGCCGCGCCCAAACAGACGACATGCTGGGACAGTGTCAGAAACACCGGTGCCCGGAACTTCCTCCGGGACGGCATGAAGCGCGGCGATCTGGCGTTCTACTATCACTCGAACGCTGAACCGTCGGCGATTGCCGGGATCTGCGAGATCGTCCGCGAAGGGTACCCTGATCCGACCGCACTCGATCCCGCGCACGCGTACTACGATCCAGCGTCCGTGGC
>JANPFJ010000309.1:0-11416 GCA_031423355.1 Gemmatimonadaceae bacterium
CTGCGGGTTGCGCCTTGGCTGGCACCGAAATCCACCGCCCACCTTTGGCCAAGGAACTTCGGCTACACCACACTAGATCTACCGTGACATTCCTGCGCACGCCACTGCGATCCTTGCTGCCAGCGAGGCATTTGCTTCCAACAGTGCCAGGTTGGCCGGCAGGGATGCGCCACCGGTCGCGGCCAGGACTGCGCCGAGCAGGTACGGCGTGAGTGCGGCACCCGTGATGCCGGCCGCAACGGCGTCATGCACCGCACCGGCCACCGCCGCATCAACGACCGCCTGATCGAGGGCGGCGTGTGCCGGCGGCGGTTGGACCACCAGCACCGCACTGCGCTCGCCGAGTGCCCAGTGCGCACGCGCCAGTTGCGCAACGGCATGCGGTGTGTCGACGCGCTGCGGCACCCGAAGACCGGTGCCGACCGTGAAGAATCCCGGCAACTCATCCGTGCCATACCCCACAACCGGGACACCAAGTGTCTCGAGACGCTCGAGCGTGGCGGGCAGATCGAGGATCGACTTGGCCCCCGCGCACACCACGATCACCGGTGTCCGCGCCAAGGCGTGGAGATCCGCTGATTCGTCAAATGGTGCACCACGATGCACCCCGCCGATACCGCCGGTCGCGAACACCTCGACGTGCGCCGCGTGCGCAAGCGTCAGGGACGCCGCAACCGTCGTGGCGCCATCAGCACCGTGAACGATGCACGCAGCGAGATCGCGCGCACTGACCTTTCGGACGCCCGTGCGGGCGAGAAATCGTTGCAGCTCATCGGGAGTGAGGCCGAGTGTCGCGTGTCCGCCTGCGACCGCCGTCAGCGCAGGAACCGCACCCGCCCGCTCAACCGCATACATCATGCGATGTGCCGCATCCGCGTTGTGTGGAACCGGCAGGCCCTGCGAGAGCACCGACGTCTCGAGTGCGACCACGGGTGTGCCCGCCTGCAGTGCCTCCGCGATGTGCGGCAGAATGCGGAGCGGAACAGTCATGCGATCGGACGCCTTGATCTAACGGTGGGACTGCAACGTCGCGCTGACCTACCGCGCGACGGCACCGGGTGCAACGGGCTGCGGTCCGGTCTCACGCTCCCGCATCGAGACCGGTTCGGCGGTCAGCAGCAGCCGGTCCGGCGCAGGTCCAACATACCGCGTCGGCCAGCAGGTCGTGAGCGTGAGCATCGGCGTCTGCGACTCAAAGATCACACGTTCATCCTTCCCGACCACTCGCCGCTGCGTGATACGCCACCGCACACTCATCGCGGCAGTCTGCGTCTCGACCACGTCACCTACGCGCAGATCATCGAGGCGGTGAAAATGCCGATCCCGATGCGCCGAGATGACGGAGTTCCCATTCTGTCCAGGGAAGACGGTACCAGGCATGTGCCCCGGTCCGGCCCAAAGATCCTTGTCGCTCAGGCCTTCGACCACCACCTCGTCGAGACGAATCGAGGGAATGATCACGCGCACCACGGGGGCTCCGGAGGCCACACGTGTCAGGCCAAGACTGGTGATCGCGCTGATCGTCGACGAGCGCATCACCTTGGTCCATTCTGCCCGTGCGCGCTCGCGTGCCACTGCACCGCGCAGATACTGCACGCCGATGACGGTGACGATGATCAACCCGATCGCGAGTACGGCGATGCCGAAAACACGCGAGGCGCGGCGGCTTGGCCGTCCGCGCCCCTGTGCCTCGCGAATCCCGAGCGGGTTAGACCCGAGCGCGGAAGAGCGTGACACAACCAAGCGTGACGAGCCCAGTACCGAGGAGGAAGACAGCCGGCAGTGGCGTACCAGTGTTCGGCGCGCGCAATCCGGCGCGCATCGAATCGGGCGACACGGGCTCCGGCACCCGGCCACGGTTGTTGGCGAGCGCCTCCCCGCCCCTGGGCGTCTCCGGTGTCGCGTTCCGTGCCCGATCGGTGATCGAGAGGTCGGGATCCCCAACGGCCGGCGGTGCGGCCGGTGGGTTGGAGGCGGCCACATTCGGATCAAAACCAGCCGTCGGTGTCTTCGACGCAAAGGCGCCGGGGAGACCGCCAGCTGCTGCCATCACACCCAGCAAACCAAGCGGGGCGAAAGCCTTCAGGTTGCGCAGGTCACCGCGCGAGTCGTCGAGTGGGCAGTCGCACGTGGGCGGCGCAAGCGTTGCGGGCGGCGGCGTCTGCACCTGCGCTCCCGCGACGATCGGTGTGGCGAACAGCGCCACCGATGCGACCAGCGTCATGGCATTCTTGATCATCCCGGACACTCCAACCTGTGTGGCAAGTACGAACACGTTTCCGTTTGAAGCGCACCTCGCATGCCTTCGTCTCGCTCCTTCGCCCTCCGCGGCGCGCCACGCGGGACAAGGTCACAACCGCCAGTGCTGCCGTCAGTTAGCAGCTCCGAACTAGAGACACGTTAACCAGCTCTCAAGTAACGCGCGACTCGGGCCGGAGATCGCAAAGGAAGAAACTGTTGCGCGCGCGCAACATCCGGCGGAATCTTTCGATCACGGTGCGGCCGCCGCCAGCCGCGGCCAGGCCGTGACGATCGCCCGTCCGAGCTCAGCCATGGTCCGCTGCGGCTCGGAATCGATCACCCAGCGCTGATCGACGTTCTCGCGCGTGAAGACGCATGCCACCACACGACTCTGGAGGTGGAAGACCGTGCACTCGGTCCGGACCGCATCCGTGGCTCCCGTCTTGTGGGGCGCCCGAACCCCGTCGACATAGCGCTGCAGGAGCTGGTTGTCGTCATTGTGATCGAGCATGTCGATCAGCACCGAGTCAGCGGCTGGCGAGACCGCCTTGCCGTTCGACAAGAGCGTGAAGAGTCGCGCCATCTCGTTCGGCGTACTGACTCCCAGTCCGTACTTCACGGAACTGTCCGGCGCGACGCTCGCCAACCGCAGGAACACCTTCGAGTGCACCTTCGTGCGTGGCAGCGACCGTTTCTCCATCGCGTCCCACACCCGCCGCATCTCGACGCGCGAAAGCAGGAGATTCGTCGCCGTGTTGTCGCTGATCGTCAGCATCAGCCAGGCAGCGTCGCGGATGGTGATTTCGGCTCCATCGTGGAGAAACTGCAGCAGGCCGGCTCCCGGCACTTTCTCGATCCGCAGCACCGTGATCCGATCATCGAGCGACAGCTGCCCGGCGGCAACCTGGTCCATCAGCGCGACAGCGATCGGCACCTTGATCAGGCTCGCGGTGGGAAATGGCTCGTCACCGCGGCGCGAGAGCCGCTCTCCGGTCTCGAGATTGATGATGCTGTAGCCGACCACGCCGTGATGCGCGTCGCTCAGCGAGTCGAGTCGTCGATGCAACGCGGCGGTGTCCGCCCGCAGATACGTGGCAGGCTTTGCCGGCCGCTGTGCGTGTGCGTCGAACGCCGTACCCGGAAGCAGGAGCGGGGCGATGATGGCAATTCGCCACCACCGCCCCGCCCGCACACCATCACCAGCAGTCACTCGGCGACGTCCGCGAAATCATCTGACTTCTTCGTGGCCACCAGTTCCCGTTCGCTGGAGGTCGGGTCATACATCGCGAGAATCTTGATGTGCTCGCCCGGATAGCAATCGAATTCCTTGCCGGTGCCCTTGTAGACCTTGATCTCGTGGCCGTCCTCGAAACGCAGCAACGCGAGAGGATACGAGTCGTTCATGTACTGCTTGCGGATGCGCTTCGGGGTTGTTGACATCGCTGGACGTTCCTCTGGGTGCTGTACTGTCGGCGGAGACGCGGAGTGCGTCAGGTGACCACGGGACGATTGGCGGCGAACACTTCCCACGCCCGGGTGGCGAGGATGTCATCGAGGGTTGCCACGGCAGCCTCGAGTTCCTCATCGGTCGTGTAGAAGTGGGGCGCCACCCGGATGCCCGCCCCGGGACGGTAATCAATCACAATGTCACGCGAGAGCAGGGCCTGCGCCACGGCTGGCCCGTGCGGAACGTCAAACGCCACCGTTCCCCCTCGCCGATCGGCGTCCCGCGAGGCGTGGACCGGGAACCCCCGCTCGTCGGCGAGCGCGATGAGCCGGCCGGTCTGGCGTTGGCTCTTGGCCCGGATCGCGGCCATCCCCGCCTCGGCAATGATCCGGGGGCCATCCATCGCGGCGTAGAGCGCCGGCACGGTCGGCGTTCCACCGAGCCAGCGCCAGGCCCCATCGGCCGGCTCGAGCGATGGCTCGAAGGCGAACGGCCGCTGATGGGCCTGCCAGCCAGTGAGCGCCGGCCGGAGCGCTGCCGACTGCTCGGGCGACACCCACATGAAGCACCCACCCGGCCCGCCACACAGCCACTTCAGCACGCCGCCCATGTAGAAGTCCACGCCCATCGCCTGCACGTCCACCGGAATCACGCCCACCGCGTGATACGCATCCAGTGCCACCAGCGCGCCCACCGCGTGCGCCTTCGCAATGATCGGCGCGACATCCATGATGTACGCCGACTTGAACAGCACATGGCTGATCGCCACCAGCTTCGTGCGCGGTGAAATCGCATCGACCACCCGCTGCACATCGATGGTCATGTTGTCGTCGGTCGGCACCACACTGATACGCGCGCCGAGTTTCGGCGCCAGTTCGTCCGTCACGTACCGCACACTCGGAAAATCCAGCGCCGTCATCACGATCTCGTCGCGATCGGGGGTGAAATCCAGCGCCGACAGGATCATCGCCTGGGCCTGGCTCACCGTCGGCACCATCGAGACGGAGCCCTCAGGCGCGCCCATCAGCGGTGCAACGATGTTGCCCACCTCGATCGGGATCTGCCACCAGCGCGCCGCCCACGCCTTCACGCCGAGTGTGTTCCACGACTCGGCGTACTCCGCCAGACGGTCGGCGGTGCTGGCCGGCATCGCACCGAGCGAATTGCTGACGAGATAGGTGCTCTTCGACAGGATCGGGAAGCGATCACGGAAGCGCAGCAGCGGGTCGTGCGGCGCGGAGGTCATGTGACGGGGGCGGTCATTGGAGTCAGGGTGCGGCGTGCGACAATGAAGATCAACGATGCGACGGCCAGTGTGGCTCCCAGGACGGTCCACTCCTGCACCGTGATGGAGGTCAGAAGCCAGACAATGAGGAGGATCGTGACCACCGGAATGATCGGCCCGCCCGGAACGGAGAAAGGCACCGCACCTTCCTGCCGCACACCACGTTTGCGCAACATGACCGTCGCGGCGGCACAGGCAGCATAGAGCAGCAGCGCCGCGAGATTCGAGATGACGGCCAGCTGTTCGAACGAATTAAAGATCGCCAGCAGACAGACGAAGGTCGTCTGGACGATGATGGCGACGTGTGGCGTGCGGTAGGTGGGATGAATACCACCCATGACAGGCGGCAACAGCCCATCCTGCGCGAACTTCCAGAGCGCGCGCGGCACCGCCAGCGTCATGCCGCTGACGTATCCGAACATGGAGATGGTTGCGCCCACCAGCAGCAGCAACCGCCCCGGACTTCCCATGAACTGTTCGGCGGCCAGCGCCAGCGGCGCGACCTTGACGCTCGCCAACTGCGGGCCAAGCACGCCCTGGGCGACGAGATGGACGCTGATGTACAGCAGCGTCACGCCAATCATCGCAATCGCCAGCGCCCGCGGCACCGTGCGCGCTGGATTCTGCACTTCGCCGCTGGGAACGAGCGCACTTTCGCATCCGCTGAAGGCGAAGAACAGTACGATTGCCGCGCGTGCGAGGCTCGAACTCGAAGGCATGTGCTCTACGACGAGGTTCGCCGGCTGGATGAAGAACGCACCGATCCCGACGAACAGCAGGAGGGGCAGCAGCTTCACGACGCTCACCACCATGATCAACCGGGTGCCCTGTTTCACTCCGCGAATGTTGATCAGCGCGAGACCGACGAACGCCGCGATCAGGATCGGGGTCCGCAGCGTCGGCATGCCGACCATGGTGCCGAGCGCCTCACTGAAGGCCGACGCGACGCCAGCAACGGCGGTGGTGCCGAGCATCCAGAGCAGCACTCCCGCGAGGAAGCCGATGTATGGTCCGAACACCGCTTCGACGTAGGCGTACGGGCCGCCAGTCAGCGGAACTCGGCTGCCCGCCTCCGCGAAGCAGAGGACCACGCAGCCGATGACGACCGCACAGATCAGGTAGACGAACGGGGCAGCTGTTCCCGCGTCAGCCGCGGCGCCGGCGGGGAGGCGAAAAATTCCGCCGCCAACCGTCACATTGAAGATGCTGGCCGCGAGTCCGAAGACCCCGACGGCGCGCACGAGCCCGGGCGCGGATGATGCCGATGAGGAGGTAGTCACAGCCGCAAGATCGTCTGGGAGGTGCCCCACCGACAGGGGACCGTCGTGCGACGCCCGGCCGTGACCGCGAGCCAGGCAGAGGCGTCGATTTCTGACGGGAACTCACCCGGCGAGCGCGGGTGTGATCGGCAAGTCTCCCGCTGCATGGCATACTTGGGGCTCGCGCGGCGACGGCTTCACATCACAATTCCGGAACGGCATGACGGCGGAGCGACCACGAATCGGGTTGGTTTTGGGTGGTGGTGGGCTGAAAGGGTTTGCACACATCGGTGTGCTCGACGTGCTCCATGCTGCCGGGATCTCGCCGGTGGTGATGGCTGGGTCGAGCATCGGCTCGTTGATCGCCAGCGCGTACACACTGGGCACACCAGTGTCACGGATGCGCGAACGGGCGATGACGCTGCGACGAAAGGATCTGTTTCGGGTCAATGCCAGCGGTTTTGCCCGGGGACTGTTGAAGAGCCCGAGTTTCTACGCCGCCGAACCACTGCAGGCGCTGATCGCCGCGGTGATTCCCGACCGCCGCTTCGATCAGCTGGCGCAGCCGCTGCTGGTGAACACTGTCGATCTCGAACGCGGCATGCAGGTCGTGTGGGGCGCCCCCGGGTTCCGCAATGCATCGATTCGCGGGGCGGTATACGCATCCTGCGCACTGCCGGGGTTCTTTCCGCCGGGAATCATCGAGGGGCGGACATGCGTCGATGGCGGCACGGTGGACAACATGCCGGTGACGGCCTGCGCCGAAGGGCTCGATCTGCTGATTGCAGTGGACGTCGGGAACAGCGAAATCACCGAAGCGACCGATGTCACGGAGGACGGCATCGCGTCGATCTTCATGCGTTCGGCCACGCTGATGATGCGCACGCTCCAGCACGCACCGCTCTCGAGCTGGAACGGGAATCCTCCGATGGTGCTGATCCGACCGCATGTGAGTCGCTACGGCTGGTTCAACTTCGACAAGATCCCGACGTTGATCAGCGCTGGTGCACAAGCGGCGGAAGAAGCGCTCGGCGCCATTCCGAAGGCGCTGGCGGCCGGACATGGGATCTTTCCTCGGCAGCGCGTGCGGATCGATGTGATCCCGGAGAAGTGCACCGGGTGTGGGCAGTGCATCGCGATGGCACCGTATGCGATGGCACGCGGCGAGGACGGCAAGGCCGTCGCGAAACAGGCGGAATTCAACTGGAGCCCGGTGGACAGTGACTTCACGGTGCACTGCCCGACCGGGGCGATCGAGATGCGGCGGAAGGCGATTCCCTAGAGGGCCAGCGCGGCCTTCGCCAGCCGCTCATACGCTCCAACCGCCGCCCGGAGTTCCGCAATCTCGATGAACTCATGATCGGTGTGCGCCACGTGAATGCTCCCGGGTCCGAACAGGTACGGCGTGCCCCAGTTGCTCAGCTCGGGCACGTCGGTGGCGTAGGCCACCACATCGGTCGCGAACCCTGGCACTGCGCCGAGCAGCACCGGCTGCACGATCGTCTCCACCTGCAGCTCGGCGCGATCCGCGAGCCACTGCCGAAGCAACGCCACCGTCTCCTCGGCCGGCGTCACGATGCGGATCATCAGCCGCGCGGTCGCTTCCGGGGCAATCACGTTGTCGGCCACACCGCCCGACAGGCCGCCCACATTCACTGTCGACACACCAAGAATCGGATGGGACGGCAACACCAGCGACTCGAGCTCGGTGAGCAGCTTCACGAGATTCGACGTGGCACTGATGCCGAGTTCGGGATAGGCGGAGTGGGCCGCCTTGCCGCGGGTGGTGATCGTGCAGCGAATCGCGCCTTTGGTGCCAATGCCGAGCTTCGATTCGGTCGGTTCGCCATTGATCAGGACACGGCAGCTGTTCTTCACGGCATTCGCCGCGCGGGCACCGTCGTGCGGCGCTTCCTCTCCAACCACCAACAGCACACCGACCGGCAGCCCCTGATCGCGCAGCGTCGTGGCGGCGCAGAGCATCGCGGCGGCAATGCCCTTGGCGTCGCAGGCACCGCGGCCGTGCAGGCGATCTCCGTCGATGCGCGGCGGGTGGTAGGGCGGGACGGTGTCGAGATGAGTCGAGAACACGAGCTCGACAGGCTTGGTGCCGTAGGCGAGCAGATTGTCGCGGCCCGGTGTGACCGGAATCCGCCGCACATTCCAGCCGAGTTCGGTACAGATGGTCTCGGCCACGGTCATCACCCGGCCTTCGTTGCCGGTGGTGGACTCGGTGGCCATGAGTTGCATGGCAATCGCCAGCACGTCGGGAGTGGAGGAGGTCGTCATCCCGGGAAACTAGCCCGCTCATGGGGACGGAGTTCTTGGGGGCATGGGGACGGAGTTGTTGGGCTCAAGAACTCCGGCCCCAAGCCCCCCCCGCGCGCTCTTCACGCCAGCCTGTCGACCCGGCCTCTGGGCCCGCGGATCGGCAGTGGCTCCATCCATCACTTCGCTCCCGCCAACCGCGGGGGCCCCGGTACCGGAGATCGTCGGACCATGTCCCATCCGAACTCCTTTGGTGCGCGCACGTCAATCGACGTCGGCGGCACCTCGTATTCCATCTTCCGCCTCGACGCACTGCAGAGCGTTCCGGGCGCACACGTGGACCGCCTGCCGGTCTCACTCCGCGTCCTGTTGGAGAACCTGCTGCGCTGCGAAGACGGCGCGTTCGTGAAGAAGAGCGACATCGAAGCGCTGGCTGCGTGGGACGTGACCGTCACCACCGAACGCGACATCAGCTTCATGCCCGCGCGCGTGCTGCTCCAGGACTTCACTGGCGTGCCGTGTGTGGTCGACCTGGCCGCCATGCGCGATGCACTCAAAACCCTCGGCGGCGACCCGAAGCGCATCAACCCGCTGCAGCCCGTGGACCTGGTCATCGACCACTCGGTACAGGTGGATGAATTCGGCACTGCCGATGCCTTCTTCAACAACGTCGCCCTCGAATTCGAACGCAACGCGGAACGGTACCAGTTCCTGCGCTGGGGCCAGACGGCGCTGAAGAATTTCCGCGCGGTGCCGCCGGGCACGGGCATCTGTCATCAGGTGAATCTCGAGTACCTCGGTCAGACGGTGTTCTCCCGCACCGATGACGATGGCAGCAAGCACGCCTACTTCGATTCGCTCGTCGGCACCGACAGCCACACCACGATGATCAACGGACTCGGTGTCTTCGGTTGGGGCGTCGGCGGCATCGAAGCGGAAGCGGCCATGCTGGGCCAGCCGCTGTCGATGCTGATTCCGGATGTGATCGGCTTCAAGCTCACCGGCAAGCTGCCGATCGGCGCGACCGCGACGGACCTGGTGCTGACGGTGACGGAGATGCTGCGGAAGAAGAAGGTGGTCGGCAAGTTCGTCGAGTTCTACGGCGCGGGCCTGAGCAACCTCTCACTCGCCGATCGCGCAACGATCGCAAACATGGCACCGGAGTACGGTGCGACGATGGGCTTCTTCCCGGTCGACGCAGAGACGGTGAACTACCTCCGACTGAGCGGTCGCAGCGAGCACCAGATTGCACTGGTCGAGGCCTATTCCAAGGCGCAGGGCACGTTCCGCACCGACGCATCGCCGGATCCGGTGTTCACCGACGCCATCTCGCTCGACATGACGACGGTGGTTCCGAGCATGGCTGGCCCGCGTCGCCCGCAGGATCGCATTCCGCTCACCGAGTCGAAGGCGAACTACCGCACCAATCTCGCCGAGACGCTCAAGACGCTCGGCGGACAGACAGCGGCAGCGCCAGTGACGACGGCCACCGCGGTGATGGAAAACGAAGGCGGTCACGTCGATGCCGCGCAGGCGGGCGTGACCTGCCACTTCCGCGGCGAGACCTTCAAGCTCACGCACGGCGCAGTCGTGATCGCGGCGATCACCAGCTGCACCAATACCAGCAACCCGAGTGTGATGCTCGCCGCTGGCATGCTGGCGCGCAGTGCCGTGAAGGCCGGCCTGCGCACACAGCCGTGGGTCAAGACGTCGCTGGCGCCGGGTTCGAAGGTCGTGACCGAGTACTTCGCCAAGAGCGGTGTGGACAAGTATCTCGACCAGCTCGGCTTCCAGACCGTTGGCTACGGCTGCACGACGTGCATCGGCAACAGCGGTCCGCTGCCGGAGGAAATCAGTGCAGCGATCGACAGCGGAAAACTGGTGGTCACCGCGGTGCTGAGCGGCAACCGCAACTTCGAAGGTCGCGTCAATCCGCAGACGCGCTTCAACTACCTCGCCTCGCCACCGCTGGTCGTCGCCTACGCACTGGCCGGCCGCATGGACATCGACTTCGCCACCGAGCCACTCGGCATCGGTGATCGCGGACCGGTGTACCTGAAGGACATCTGGCCGTCGCTGCCGGAGGTGGAGAAGGAAGTACTCGCCAGCGTGAAGCGCGAGCAGTTCGAGAAGGAATACAGTGCCGTGTTCGAGGGCGACCAGCAGTGGCGCGACCTGCCGACTCCTGTCGGTGAGACGTACACCTGGGACGAGAACAGCACCTACGTCGCGCTGCCGCCGTACTTCGCCGGCATGACGATGACACCGCCGGGCATCATGCCGATCACCGGCGCCAAGGTCCTGGGCATGTTCGGTGACAGCATCACCACCGACCACATCTCGCCCGCCGGCAACATCGCGGCGTCCTCACCGGCTGGTGTGTATCTGCAGTCGCGCGGCGTGCCGAAGAAGGATTTCAATTCGTATGGCGCGCGGCGTGGCCATCACGAAGTGATGATGCGCGGCACCTTCGCGAACATTCGCCTCAAGAACGAGTTGGTCGGTGGCAAGGAAGGGTGGTGGACGACGACGGCGCCGGGCGCCGAGCCGGAGACGATCTTCGATGTCGCGATGCGCCAGCAGGCAGCCGGTGTGCCGCTGATGATCATCGCAGGCAAGGAGTATGGCACCGGGTCCAGCCGCGACTGGGCAGCGAAGGGTACGCGTCTGCTCGGAATCCGCGGCGTCATTGCCGAGAGCTTCGAGCGGATCCATCGCAGCAATCTGGTTGGCATGGGCGTGCTGCCGATGGAATTCGTCAACGGCCAGACCCGTCAGAGCCTGGGGCTGACCGGCTTCGAGACGATCGATATCGCCGGAGTGGACGACACGCTGCTCCCGCGGGCGATCCTGACCGCGACGGCAACGGCAACGGATGGCACGGTCAAGACGTTCTCCATCATGGCCCGGATCGAC
>JANPFJ010000310.1:0-1929 GCA_031423355.1 Gemmatimonadaceae bacterium
CTGAGCGGCAGCGACGGTGGCTGGCAGGTGAGTCGCGATGGCGGCAAGAACTGGGACGTGGTCAACACCTTCGCCTTCACCCAGTTCTACCACATCAACTACGACATGCAGACCCCGTATCAGGTCTGCGGCGGCTTGCAGGACAACGGCAACTGGTGTGGCGCGAGCAATTCGCTGAGCGGTCAGGGCATCCGCCAGGCCGACTGGCGCAACGTCTCCGGCGGCGACGGGTTCTTCACCGTGCCCGTGCTCGACAAGCCGTGGCTGGTCTACAGCAACTCGCAGGGCGGCATGCTGAACATCACCGACATGCGCAGCGGGGTGCAGAAGACGATCTATCCCTACCCCAACCGTGTCGGCTCGGTGGGCGACGCGATGCTCGGCCACAAGTATCGCTTCAACTGGAACGCCCCCATTGCGCTGTCGCCGCAGAATCCCGGCATCGTGTACTGGGGTGGCAACGTGTTGTTCAAGTCGAAGGACTACGGCTTGAGCTGGGACGTGATCAGCCCCGATCTCACTACCAACGATCCGAAGAAGCAGGTCTCATCCGGTGGTGAGATCGTGGTCGACAACACGGCGGCCGAGTTCCATTCATCGCTGCTGAGTATCGCACCATCGCCGCTGGATTCGAATGTCATCTGGACGGCGTCCGATGACGGGCTGGTGCAGGTCACGCGCGACGGCGGCAAGACGTGGAGCAACGTGTTCAACAACATCGCCGGCCTCAAGCCGAATGCCTGGCTGGCGACGATCGAGGCTTCACACTTCGAGGTGGGCACCGCGTACGTCACCGCCGATCACCATCAGGACGACGACTATTCGCCATTCGTCTACATGACGACCGATTTCGGCAAGACGTGGAAGAGCATTCGGGGCGACCTGCCGGATCGCGCCTGGTGGACACACGTGATCCGCGAAGATCCGCGTAACCGGAACCTGCTGTACGTCGGCACAGAAGCCGGTGTCTGGGCGTCGTGGAACCGCGGCGTGAACTGGGTGTCACTGCGCGGCGATCTGCCGATCACGCCGGTCCGTGACATGCAGATCCATCCGCGCGAGAATGATCTGCTGCTGGCCACCCACGGTCGCGGGCTCTACATCCTCGATGACCTGACGCCACTGCAGAAACTGGCGGAAGCGCAGGCGAACGAGGCCGAGCTCTTTGATCTGCGTCCGGCGATCCGGTGGAACATCTGGAATCGTGATGGCAACCTCGGGCAGCGGCGGTATGCCGGCGAAAATCCGGCCAACGGCGCGATGATCTCGTACTACCTCAAGTCGCAGCCCACGGACGAAGTGAACATCGAAGTGGCCGACGCCAGCGGGAAGCTGGTGCGCCGTTTCCGTCGCGTGCCGGACGAAGCAGGGGTCAGTCGCATTACCTGGGATCTGCGCTACGACGTGCCCGCCGGCGCAGCCGCTGGTCGCGGTGCGCGCGGTGCTGCACCCACCGCCGCACCCACCGATACGTCGCTGAAAGGATTGCGCGAGCGTCGTCGGGCGGCCGCTGATCGCGGACCGGGCGGAGCCGGTGACGAGGAAAACTTCTTCGGACCGTCATCGGCCGCGGTGCTCCCTGGCACGTATCAGGTGACGTTGATCGTCAGCGGCAAGCGATACACGAAGTCTGTGGCCGTGAGCAATGACCCTCGCATCGAGATGACATCGACGCAGGTGGTCGCACAACACGACGCCGCCAAGGCGATCGAAGCGACGCAGGGCCGCGTGACCCGTGTGATCTCGAACATCGATGACCTGATGCGTCAACTGACCGCCATGCAGACTACGCTGCGCTCCACGCGCACCGACGCACTGGCGCCGGCGCTCACCGAAGTCGATGGCACGATGAAGGACCTGCGTCACTTCCGCGATTCGGTGCTGGCGCGCCCGCTCGCCGGCCTCGGCTACCGCCAATATCCCCGCCTG
>JANPFJ010000311.1:0-3027 GCA_031423355.1 Gemmatimonadaceae bacterium
GCAACGAGTGTCGACGTCGGCGTCACGATGCCGCCTGCCGCTGCGCATGCCGCTGCACCGCATCCGCAGTCACCGGAGTCAGGGCGGCGGTGTCTTCCTCGCCGGTGCGAATGCGCACGACGCGATCGAGATGCTGCACGAAGATCTTGCCGTCGCCCACGTTGCCCGTGCGCGCTGAGGAAAGGATCGCGGCAATCGTCGGTTCGACGTAGTGCTCGGAGACCGCCATCTCGACCTTCACCTTTTCGTGAAACTCGAGGATCACCGTTTCGGCCCGGTACTGCTGGACCACTTCACGCTCCCCGCCATGTCCCGACACGCGCGAGAAGGTGACACCGGTGACACCGGCTCGAAAGAGCGCGGCCTTCACGTCGGCAAGGCACTCGGGTCGAATGATTGCGGTAATCAACTTCATGGTCGGCGCATTCCCCTGGGCGGTGTGAGAGGGTGAGATGGGTCGGCCGGCAGCGGCGGCGGCTTTCACTCGCATGATGGCGATATCGTGGTCCAAATGCTATGAGAGCCGGATGAAGCCACGATGAAGCGCGGCACCGGCGATCCTGCCTCTACGGACGGCGCGCCGGAGACCGCGGCCGGCCGTGCTATCTTCGCCCCACGCCGATCCGGGCCACACAGCCTTCCCGACCCTTCGCGATGCGCCAAACCCGCCTCAGCGGTGCCAGCTGCCCGGTCCGCCGGTTGTTCCTTCTTCTCTGCCCGCTCCTGACCGCCGCCCGGGTTGCGGCACAGGATGTCGTCCGCAGCAGCGTCGACTGGCGGACGATCCAGACCCAGTGGTTCGACCTGCACTATCCACGCGACACCGAGGCCTGGGCACTGGACCTCGCACCTCGGCTGGACGCGATGCGGGATGCCGTCGCCGCACTGGTCGGGTTCGCCCCGACGGGACGCACGACCATCCTGATTGACGATCCCTACAACCAGGCGAACGGCAAGGCGGTGCCACTCCTCGATGCCCCCGTCGTGCACCTCTGGGTGACACCGCCAGGACCGACGGACCAGATTGCGAATCATCGTGGCTGGGGCCTGAAACTGGCGGCGCACGAGTTCGGACACATCGCACACCTCACACGGCCGGCGCGGCGATCACAGTGGTACTGGCATCTCCTGCCAGCTCAGGTGAGCCCTCTGTCCGTTGGCAGCCCGCGATGGGCCGTGGAAGGATACGCCACCTGGATCGAGGGCAAGATCACCGGGAGCGGTCGCCCGCACGGCGTCTGGCGTCCCGCGCTGCTCCGGGAGCTCGCGCTGGAGGGACGCCTGCCCGGGTATCGAGCGATGAGCGCCGCCGGCGGCTACAAGGGCGGCAGCCTGGCCTATCTGGCTGGATCGGCGTTCTGGGAGTGGCTCGCGGCGCAACGCGGAGACACGTCCATGACGCTGGTTTTCAGACGGCAGACCGCCCGTGTCGCGCGGTCATTCGACGAGGCGTTCCGCGGCGTGTACGGCGACTCGCCGGCCGTCCTCTACGGGCGCTTCAGCGCCGAACTGACGGCCAAGGCGTTCATCGCGGACTCCGCCCTGAAACGAACGGGCCTCGTGACCGGCACCCGACTGGCACGATTCGGATCGACGGTCGGCGGACCGGCGACCAGCGCCGACGGTCAACGGATGGCGCTGGTGCTGCCGGGGCTCGGCGGTGCGCCGTCGCGCGTGGTGGTCAGCCCGCCCGACAGCATGCTGCCAGTTCCCCGCGACAGTGCCTCAGCGGCAGCGCTGCTCGAGCGCGACCCGCACGACGTCGCAGCGGTACGCATCTATCCGCGACTGGCGAAGCCGATCGCCACCCTCGCGCCACAGCGCGGCCGATCGTTCCTCAATCCTCGGTTTCTGAATCGGGCAGGCACACAGCTCCTGCTCGAGTCCTGGAGCTTTCGCCCCGACGGTTCGCTTCGTCCCGACCTCGCGACCTGGAATCTCGAGACGCGCGCAATCCGATTCGTCACCGACGGCGCCGCCGTGCAGGACGCGGATCCGTCGCCGGATGGTACGCGCGCGGCCGCGATCAGGTGCAACGGTGGCAGCTGCGACCTCGTGCTCGTTTCGCTGATGGATGGGCGTGTCACGACGCTCTCGGCTGGGTCGCCGACGAAAGTTTTCAGTCACCCACGTTGGTCAGCCGATGGGCTGCAGCTCGTCACCAGCGTGCAGGATCGCGATGGGCTCTGGCGCCTCGCACTGATCGATCCAGGCAGCGGCGCGAATGCACTCATCACTCCGGACGACGATGTGAACCGCCACTCGGCCAGCTTCGATGCGTCGGGACGCGAACTCGTGTACGTGAGCGAAGCCGGTGGCATTCCCAACATCGAGACGATGCGGCTCAGCGACGGCACCCGCACCACACGCACGCGAGTGACGGGCAGTGTGTACGAACCGGCACCGCTGCCGGATGGACGCATCCTGTTTCTGAACGAATTCGCCGGCGGGATGGATCTGCGACGGATCGAAGCGGGCAGCATCGCTGCGATCGACCCGCTCATCGATGTCGCCGCCCAACTTGTGCCGGCGTTGCCGAGATCTCGCGAACCCGGCGTCCCACTGGCGATGTCACCGTCGCCAACGCCGCGCGTATATCGCGCGGGCCCACGCAGCTATCGATGGCTGGCACAGACCGCACTGGCCAGAGACGGCATGATGCACAGCGGCGCACTGGCGAGTGCCGACCCGGCGAACCGGCTGGTCTGGACGCTCAATGGCCTGCTCGGAACGCGACCTGCCTGGCGCGGCGGGGTGGCGAGTCTTGCCTGGTACGGCTCCCGGCCGTCGCTTCGCGCGGAATCCTTCTGGCTGGAACAGCGCGCCAGCGCGCAGCGCGACGCCGCCCGGGTCGTCGCCACAGATCGCAGGATCGCGGGTGCGTCGCTCGCGCTGGACCTGCCGCGCTCCGGATCGTCGTTCACACAACGCGTTTCCGTGAGCGGATTTGCCGGAGCCGCACAACACGCGCGGTTCGAACCGGAGCGACGCCTGCTGGTCAGCACGCAGTACGCGCTCGGCGGTGTG
>JANPFJ010000312.1:0-1467 GCA_031423355.1 Gemmatimonadaceae bacterium
GCTGCCGGTCGCGACGAACAACAGCATGGAAGCGCCGAAGGGATCGAGGGCCAGGCTGCCCAGACCGATCACCGTCCACGCAATGCTCCCCGCCAGCGGCATCGCGAGGAATCGGCGCGCGCTGAACTCAACCCGCTGCACGTCCAGCAGCCGCTCGACACCGACCAGTTCTTCGTTTGCCTGTGCGACGGGCGCCGACGGCGCGTCTGCAGGCACCTCTTCGCGAACCACGCCCGGCGTCTCGAGCACAAGGTCGGGGCCGTACGCCATCGCCGGCGTTTGGTAGCCCGGAGGCGCATTGCCTCTCAACACGCGCTTGACGATCGAAAGTGCGCACTGCGCCGTCCATTCGACACCCGCCTCGGGACCATGCAGTCGCGCGGCGACGGCCACACCCTCGTCGTTCTGTGCTTGCCCCCACACGTGCGTGACGGTCTGTGCGCGTGCCGCGGGCGACGGCCCCGGGGCGACGCGCGTGTGCAGCATGTCCCGCACCCGCGCGAAGGCGAAGAGCGGACGCAATCGATCGATCCACGCCATTTGCGACTTTACTCGCGGTGACAGCGCGAGGTAGGTCTCAATGGTCGGAATACCGGTGCTATGATACGCGGTGAACACGTCTCCCCACGTGATCTGACTCGCACGCACGGGCCCTTGGCCAAAATCGATGGTGCGCGACGTCAGGGAGCCGTTTACTCGGAGTAATGCCCCGTCGCGCCGCACATAATTTCCGAACGGCAACAACTCGATCATGGTGTGCTGCGTGCCCGGCGGCATTCCGCCTGGTCCCACGCTCTGAAAGCCCAGCATCAGCCGTGTTGCCGAGGGCAGACGTTGCTGGAGGAACATGGCCAGGCAGTCTGTTGGGACAACGTCGAATCCGGCACCGGGCATCAGCATGACATTCGCCGCCTTTGCCTCTGCGTCGCGCCGTGCGACAGCATCGAACACCGGGAGCTCGCCGGTGATATCGAGATAGTGTATGCCAGTGCGCAGGCACGCGTCGACCATGGGCCGCGAGGTTGCCATAAAGGGCCCCGCGCAATGCAGTACAACCGACACCCCTGTGAGTGCTTGATCGATGACGTGCGGATCATCAAGATCGAACACGCGAAATTCCAACCCCAGTTCGCGCGCGAGCGCAGAGATCACGGGTGCGTTTCTTCCCGCCATGATCGGAGCCAGCCCTGTCGCCACCGCGGCACGGGCGATGGCACGCCCGACATACCCATTGGCGCCGTACAGCAGGAAGGAAGATCGCATGTCAGGAAAATAGCATTCGCCCCGGAGCACCGCAGCCAGCCATTGGGTGTAGGGTATCGCGCGCGCGGCGTGTCCTTGTTCATGAACCGTTCAGACTTCCGCGCATTGGGCGCTGCACCCTGAACGACCACACGGAGAGCCGCTATATGCCTACCACGCGCATGCGCTCGACCATTGCCGCAGCAGGCGTGCTCGCGAGTACGA
>JANPFJ010000313.1:0-7115 GCA_031423355.1 Gemmatimonadaceae bacterium
GTGGGAAACCGTTGTGGAAGTTTTAGTGAGCAGACCCCCGCAAACGGACCACGACTTACCCGCGCTGCTACGGGCTCTATCTTTCCCTGACTGGTGCGGAGTGACGGAGGCATGAGTGGCTCTCGTCTCGAAGAATGAGTCGCGGGTAGGACGTGTCCTGCTCCAGTTGAAATGTGACACTCCCCGCTCCACACTATGGAGTACCGGAGGTTGTCATGAGTCCCTCGAAAGATGCCGTACAGCGCTCGCGTCGCGTGTTTACGCCCGAGCAAAAGGCCACGATCTTGCGCCGCCACTTGGGCGACAAGGTCCCCGTCTCGAACTTGTGTGATGAGTACCAGATCGCGCCAGGGCTGTTCTATCTCTGGCAGAAGCAAGCGCTCGAGCATCTGACCGCCGCGTTGCAAGACGGGCGGACGCTGCGCGCGGACTCGCAGACCGCCAGTACCGATCGCGCCCGGATCGCCGCGCTCGAAGCGACCATCGCGCGGAAGGATCGCATCATTGCCGAGGTGTCGGAAGAGTATCTCGATATGAAAAAAAAGTGTGGGGGCCTTTGAACGGGCACTGGGTGCAAGCTGATCGCCGCGATGAGGTGGTCGACTGCGTGACGGCGCTGAGCACGCGCACGGGCTTGCCGGTGCGACCGATGCTCACGCGCCTCGGTCTGGCGCGCGCAAAATTTGCCCGCTGGACCGCCTCCTACGGCGCGGTGCGCACGCCGCACGGCCCCGTGCCGCGCGACCACTGGCTCACCCAGGCGGAGCGCGACGGCATCCTCCGGTGTCACGACCGCTATCCGCTCGAGGGCTATCGCGCGTTGACGTACCGCATGCTCGACGCGGGCGAGGTCGCGGTGAGTCCTACGTCGGTGTATCGCGTCTTGAAAGTCGCTGGGCGCCTCAATCGGTGGACGCGTCGGCTGTCGAAGAAAGGCACCGGCTTCGACCAACCGGCGCGCGCGCACGAGCATTGGCACATCGATTTTACCTACATCAACATCGCCGGCACGTTTTACTATCTGTGCGCCATTCTGGATGGCTGGTCGCGGTACCTCGTGCACTGGGAGCTGCGCGAGTCCATGACGACGCGCGACGTCACCACCATTGTGCAACGCGCCAAAGAGCGGTTTCCCGATGCGCGACCGCGCATCATTTCGGATAACGGGCCGCAGTTTATCGCGCGCGACTTCCGCGATTTCATTCGCCTATCGGGCATGACGCATGTGCGGACCGCCCCGTATTACCCGCAATCGAATGGCAAAATGGAGCGGTGGAATCAAACCCTGAAAGCCACCACCATTCGTCCGGAGGCGCCGACGTCGCTTGAGGATGCGCGTCGCCACGTCACGACGTTTGTCACGCAGTACAACCAGCATCGCTTGCATAGTGCCATCGGCTACATCACCCCCGCCGACCGTCTCGCCGGTCGCTCCGAACAGATTTGGGCCACGCGGGATGCCCGGCTCGAAGCGGCGCGCGCCGCGCGGCGGCTGGCGCATCACGCCCTCGCCACGTAACCTCACGTACTACCGTGCTCTCGATTCCATTGTTCGTCCACCCACGTGTCTCATTCACGCTGAACCAGGACAACACTCTACGAGCTCTTATGTGCCTTCGAAGCGTCGCCTAGCGCCCCTCCCTGCAAATGTGAGTGAGACGTTGATACCTTCCCGACTTTGGCGTAAGCGGTGATCGAGGCCGTCCCTGATGTCGTCCGCCCTCTCGGTGTCGACATTGCTTCAACTTGACGCCGGGGTCACCGACCCGGACCCGTCGCCAATTCAATTACCACTACAGGCGCCAGATCTTCGCGACTTCAGACGCGGGCACTATGCCTGGTGAGCTCGGCGCGCTGCTCCGTCGCGACAAACCATATTCGTCGGCTCTGTCAGCATGACGCGAAGCGCGGCGTGGTTGCGAGTTGCAGAGGCCTGCGAAACGCCGCGGCCCGGTTCCGACGGCACCCGATCCCACGATCAAGCGCATCGCCCTCGAGCGTGCGTCGGCGAAGGCGACCGCCCGTGCCGACCGCTCGGATGTCTGCATCGACGCCCAGAACGAGTTTCTCACAGCTCTTGGCCTGACACTCCCAACGCACGACGCGCCCACTGAGACGCTTTGATGTAGTCCGTCACGGCAGGGCCGACCGGCCAGCTCGTTGTCACCGTGCGCGCTCTCGGATCCATCTCTGGCGTCGCGCCGGCCATGTCCTATCGCGCCAGACGTCGTCTCACGCGAACGGCGCGCCTCGCGCTGCGGCCATCGCCGCCGCGCCCCTTGGCTCCGGTCGAGAGCCAGAGCGCGATCGCCGTGCTGCACGACGGGCGCTTCCTCGACCTCGCGCCCGCGCAAGTGTATGCCACGCTGCTCTATGAGGGCGTGTATCTCTGCTGTGAACGCAGCATGTATCGGCTTCTCGCCGCGCAGCGCGAAGTGCGCGAGCAACGCCGACAGATTCGTCACCCGACGTACACCGCACGCGAGTAGCTCGCGACCGGGCCAAATCAGTGTGGAGCTGGGATCTCACCAAGCTCTAAAGGGCCGACGACGGGGTCCTGGTGTCATCTTCTACCTGATCATCAGCGTGTTTCGTTGCGTGGTCGGCAATATGGTCGCGTCGCACGAATGCGCCGCGCTCGCCGATGAGCTGATCCGAAGTGCGGTGCACTTGAGGGCATCCGCGGGGATCAGCTGACGAGCCACGCCGATCGCGGCTCGTCGATGACGTTGGAGCCCGTCGCGCTTCTGCTCGCCGATCTCGGCGTCATGAGACCGCGCGCTCGCAGGTCTCGAATGACAATCCGTATACCCGAGGCCCAGTTCAAGACGTTAGGTACCGACCAGATTCCTCGGCGCGCTTTAGGTCGATCGAAGATGCCCGCGCGCACGACGCCGACTTTTTTCGCTGGTACAACATCCAGCATCGGCACGGTGGACCACGGCTGCAACGCGACTTCAATCATCCAGCTACGCACGCCGCACTGCCCACCGCCGAGTGGGCGAATCCATCTGAACACATCGCGTCAGAACCCGTCGCTCAGTAATCCCCAGCTGCCCGTTGTCTCAGAATCGTTGACTGCTTCCGCTCGACGCATGGGTGTCGGGCCACGTAGCCTGGCTGCCCCACGCGAGAATAGCCAGTTCCTTGATGCGAGGAACAGACATGCGACGCAGAGCACTCCACTTAACTCCGGTTGTCGTCTGGACGAGATGGTAGAGTTGTGAGGGATAACATCCTCTCGACATCGCCCATCGCGATAGCGATACGCCGTTTGAATGCTGTTCGCAGAGGATCACCACGAAACTCCAGTTTCTAAGCAGGATGAAGGGAGGCATTCCACGCTTACGGAGCTCTCGAGCGAGGACATCGGCGCGCCTTAGTCCTAGCAGGTTGCTGAAAAAGTCGTCGAGATTTTCCTGGCGTGCACGAGTGAAACGGGTATCTTGGGGCGGACTTTTCCCCGGAGTGTTGCATGCGTGGTGCCGATGTGCCGCAGACAACGATGTTCAGCTATGTGTCCGTCGAGGATCGCATTCCCGCCGACCACCCGCTGCGGGACATCCACGCGCTGGTGAATCCGATCCTGGCTGCGCTGTCGCCGCGCTTTCAGACGATGTACGCGCCGACGATGGGGCGGCCGTCGATTCCGCCGGAGCGCTTGCTCCGCGCGATGTTACTGCAGACGCTGTACACGATTCGGAGCGAGCGGCAGTTGATGGAGCAGCTCAACTACAATCTGCTGTTTCGGTGGTTCGTGGGGTTGAATCCCGACGACGCGGTGTGGGTGCCGACGGTGTTCACGAAGAATCGGCAGCGGCTGATCGATGGCAACATTGCCGAGGCGTTTCTGCAGGAAGTTTTGAAGACGGCGGATACCGAAGGGTTCTTGTCGCACGAGCACTTCACGGTCGATGGCACGTTGATCGAGGCGTGGGCGAGCCAGAAGAGTTTTCGCCCGAAAGACGATCCGAGTCCGCCGCCGTCCGATGGCGATCCGAAGAACCCCACGGTGAACTTTCACGGGGAGAAACGGTCCAATGCGACGCACGAATCGGTGACCGATCCCGATGCGCGCTTGGCGCGCAAGAGCAACGGCCAAACGAGTACGCTCAGTCATCTCGGCAGTGTCGTGATGGATAATCGGCACGGCTTGATCGTCGCGACGGATGTGCGCGCGCCCGGGTACGACGCGGAGCGGGATGCCGCCGTGGAACTGCTGTCGGGGCTGGAGCCGCGGGCGACACGGCGCACGGTGGGCGCGGACAAGGGGTACGACACCGAGGACTTTGTGACGGGCGCGCGCGCGTGTGGGGTCACGCCGCATGTTGCCCAGAATATTCACGCGCGGCGCCGTACGAGCGCGATTGATGGGCGTACGACGCGACACGACGGATACGCGGTGAGTCAGGTGAAACGCAAGCTGGTGGAGGAAGGGTTTGGGTGGGGCAAGACGATTGGCGGGCTGCGCAAACTGCATCATCGGGGACGCGAGAAAGTGGCCTGGCTGTTCACGTTCATCAACGCGGCGTACGATCTCGTACGCCTGCGCACGTTGCTCCGCGCGAAGGTCGCCGCGTGAGCACCCGCGCCATTGCGCCCGTCAGGGCGATCCTGCGGCGCACGGCGGCCCCACAACGCCGCGCAAGCAGCCTGCGGCACTCGTCAGCAGCACACTTCCCGGCGTTCTGACGCGCGCCGCGATGACAAAACAGAGAAAATCCATCACCTCACGTACTTTTTCAGCGACCTGCTAGACGACGCGCAGCGCTGGTCGGGGAGACCCTGAGGTTTACGTCGCCAACAAGCTCCCACAATCCGGGCCAACGCAGTTTAAGCGACGCCCAACACTCACCCGCGTCTTTAACTTCAAACAAGTCTGTCAATCGCATCTCCGGTTGGACGCGCCGAATGTCACGCTCCGCAGACATGGCAGCGCTTCAATCAGTTGGCTCCCCACGCATTCTTGCAGCACCTTGCTCTGATATCTATGCACTCGGAGCAAGCAAAGCGCAAGGAGAAGGTGCGCCCAGCGCCAGTCGCCCCTGCGAACCTATTGCCCCCACCGACGCGTCATCGCGGCCGCAAAAGGACGCCACGGAGACGGTGGCTCCGTGGCGTTCTGCGTTTCGTCACCCCCGGCGGCCTCAGGGCTTGCGAATCGTTGGCTTGGCTCGGGCCGCGTGTCTTCCAACGTCTGAACCCCATCGCACCACGAAATCTTCTTGCCGTTTCCGCGCACGCGATAGTCCGTCCACGACATCTCGTTCGCGCTCGTCACCAGCCGGTTGCGCGCACACGGAATGCCGTGCGACGCACCGGGGTACATGAACAACTCGGCAGGCACACCCGGTCGCCCGAGCGCCGTATGCGGCGCTACAGTCGGGCTGTTTCGGCGGGTCCTCTCCGGGATGTCGACGCGCGATTACCACGCGGCGGCCGAGGCGCTCCCGGAGGCGTTTGGCCTCGCCAAGTCGAGCGTCTCGCACCGCTTCGTGCGCGCGAGTGCGCAGGCGTTGCAGCAGCTGCATACGCGTCGCCATGACGATCGGGAATGGCTCGTGTTGTTGCTGGATGGCAAGGCGTTTGCCGACGACGGCATCGTCATCGCCCTCGGCGTCACGACGACGGGCGAGAAACGCATCCTGGGGCTCGTGCAAACCGCGACCGAAAACAAGCGGATTTGCGCCACCTTCCCGCGCGACCTCGTCGAGCGCGGCTTCACCGCGCTACGGGGCGTGCTGGTGGTGCTCGATGGCGCGAAGGGCCTCCGCGCCGCGGTGCGGGACGTGTTTGGCAACGACGTCGCGGTGCAGCGGTGCCAATGGCACAAGCGCCAAAACGTCTTGAGCTACCTGACGAAACCGCAGCAGGTCGTGTGGCGACGCAAGCTGATCGCGGCGTATGCCCACGCCGGATACGACGATGCCAAACGCGCACTGCAGCGCCTCGTGAAGGAGCTCGATCCGATCAATGCCTCGGCGGCGCGCAGCATCGCCTGCGGATCCCCGAGGAGCTGCGAAAGAGTCTCAACACGACCAACCGATCGAGAGTGTGATGGCCTGCCTCGAACGCCACACGCGCCGCATCACGCACTGCTCACCAGCGATCAGAAACAACGCTGGGTCGCCGCGCCGCGGCGGGAGGGGGACGTCCAGTGTCGCCGCGCGCGCGCATGACGCATTTACCTTTGCTCCAGAAAGCGTTGGGCTCCAAACTCCACGCACCCACGGTCGCTGCATGAGCAGCGAAGCACCGGCACTCACCCGAATTTCAACTGATTGCGGGACATACTCAGGCACGAACCGACAGTGACTTAGATGTCTTGGTCGAATTCGCCCCGGGACAGAAGACCCTTCGATAACCTCCTGGCGCTGGGCGAGCTCCTCGAGGCCGCTCTTGGAAAGCGCGTGGAGCTGGTGACGGCCGAGTCCCTCTCGCCGTACCTGCGCCCCTACATTCTCGCCGAAGCTCAGGATGTCCTACGGGCCGCGCGAGTGCCTGCGACACATCGCGGATGAAACGGAGTCTCACGTACAGGCGACGGCGGGTGTGAGTCGCGAGTCCTTCCTCGGGGATCCAACGCGCCTGTGTGCGTCGCTTCGAACTCATCGGCGAAGCAACCAAGAAGGTTTCCGATGAGGCGCGCGCCGCCCATCCGCAGGTCGCGTAGCGCGCAATGGCCGGGATGCGGGATCGGCTCATCCACGACTAGCCGCGGTTCGGCGTTGGTGTCGCCGCCCCCTTGCTCTAGTTGCGGCTGGGCGACTGCGGATCGGGAGCCGTTGCGCAGGCAGGCCGCATCCATAATGTAATGTTCGCCGACCCCTGTCACGACCATCGGCACCAGAGTTGGCGACACCGTTAAGTTCATGCTGCAGACGGCACGTCACTCAACCCCTCGGCGTCAGGCACCCATGCGCGCAAATACCATCCTCGACACGATCGGCCGAACGCCACACGTCAAAATCCAACGCCTGTTCGACCCGCGCGTTCACGTCTGGATGAAAATGGAGCGCGCCAACCCGGGCGGGAGCATCAAGGACCGCATCGCGTTGGCGATGATCGAGGATGCGGAGCGACAGGGGCTGCTCACCAAAGACAGCGTGATCATC
>JANPFJ010000314.1:0-33209 GCA_031423355.1 Gemmatimonadaceae bacterium
GAATTCAAGAACTACGTCAGCACCGGGTGGGGCGCTGGCGGAGACTTCCGGTGGTTCCCCGGCGGCCAGAACATCGCCTCGCTGCGCGCCGACGCCGCGTTCCTGATCTACGGGCGTTCCACCACCAGTGAGTGTTTCGGCCCCGGCTGCCGGATCACCGTCGATATCACGACCTCGAACAACATTTTCTCCGGCCTTGCGGGTCCAGAGCTGCAATTTCCTGCCGGTCCGATCCGTCCGTACGTGAACGCCATGGCGGGGTGGACCGTTTTCTGGACACAATCGTCTGCCGACGGCGACGATGGTGGACCCGACATCTTCCAGACGACCAATCAACGCGACAATCTCTTCACATCAGCTGTCAGCGGCGGAGTCAGAATCCCAGTTGGCCGGTTGGTGGGGCTCGACTTCAACGCGCGCCGGAACTTCAATGGGCGGGCGCGTTACCTCACCCGCGACAGTTTCGGCGACGGTAGCACGACCGCGCCGCTCGTCCGCGAGAGTACGGTGAACATGTGGACGTATTCGGTGGGAGTGTCTTTCGGTCGGTAGCGGGGAGACACTGCTCACTCGAGGCTCGCCGCAGCGGTCGTGAGGCCAGCCCGGGCTTCCGTCGCGCGTCGTGCCATCTGACTAGTCGTCGCGTGAGACGCGCTTCCGTTGCTGCTTGACGTCGCTGCGCAGCGACTTCGTGTCGAGGCGCTTCGTCTTCGAGGCCCTGGTCGGTTTGGTGGCGCGCCGAAGCTTCGGGACAACCAGCGCATTCTTCACCATCGCAACCAGGCGCGCCTCCGCCGCGTCGCGATTCTGCAACTGACTGCGGTATTCACTGGCGGTCACCCGAATCCAGCCATCGCCGTCGAGCTTGGTGGCCAGCGCACCCAGCAGTCGTTCTCGCTGGGCGTCGTTCAGCGCGACTGACGCGCCGGGTTGCCACCGGAGCTCGATCTTGGTCGAGCTGGTATTCACATGCTGTCCGCCCGGCCCACCACTGCGCGTCGCGCGGATATCCAGTTCCGTCCGCGGAATGCGCACGTGAGCGCTCACGATCAGGACCTCGCGCGGCCCATCCGCGGCGTCACGAACCACGTTCTGCCACCGAGTCGCAACGGCGAGCGGCTGGCGCGATCTTCGTCATCTCGACGACAGGCGGTGCGGTGAAGATCGCGACGTACCCGTCGACTCCGAGATCGTGGAAGCTCTGTTGCCGGTATCCAACGGCTTCCATTTCGCATTTGAGCAGCGAAGGGGGCGTGCCGTGCTGATCAGTACGCCGATTCATGTCCAGAATTGCGATTCGAGCCCCTGGCCTCAGGGACGGAACAAGATTCGCGAGCAATCCGAACGGTTGCTCGATCTCGTGGTACATGTGGATCATCGTCACCAGGTCGAGCGACGCACGCGGCAGGCGCGGGTCGTGCGGATCGCCGAGCGCCAGTCGGACATTCGTCAGTTTGTCGCGATCCACGCGCTCTCGCAGATAGCGGAGATAGCGAGGCATGATGTCCTGACCATAGACCACGCCTTCCGAACCGACGCGGCGTGCCATGCGAGCGACGTAGTACCCACTGCCGGCGCCGATGTCGGCGACCGCCATCCCGGGTCGCACCCCGAGCAACGCCATGACGGTGTCCGCCTCATGCGCGGCATCGCGCGTCGCTTCATCGCTCCATTGCGGTGAGACGATGCTCGAGATCGGGCGACGCGGGGCGGGGAAATCGCGCGCCGGGAGCCCCGGCGACGCGAGCGGCACCACCACGCCGGTATCGCGCGGCCATCGGGCCACCGTCGAAGCGCGCGGTTCCGCTCTGTCCGTAACGCCCGCAGCACTGGCATTCCGGATCGTGTCGTCACGGGCACAGCCGGCCAGGGCGCAGCCAGCGAGGGCGAGGGTGGCGCAAAGGATGGTATCAAACGGGCGCATACAGAAATAACGACGGACCCCGGGGCAGCGCATGGCTGCCGCGCTTCTGGTCGCGACGGCTCTGGAGATGAAATTCATCCGTTCAACGTCCGGGCAGCGGCAGGCGGTTCACGCGGACGGCCGCAACGCGACGCCCGTCCATCGCGACGACCTCGAGGTCGGACCCGGGGATCGTCACGCGATCTCCGACACGCGGCAGTCGTCCAAGGGCGTTGAAGACGTAGCCGCCGAGCGTCGTCCAGTCGCCGTCCGGGACGAGCACCTTGTAGTCCGAGCGGACGTCGATGAGCGACAGCGAGCCCGCGAGTTCGAGCACACCATCGGTCTCGAGCGCCTCGCGCGCCGCGGCATCGTACTCATCAGCGATATCGCCGACCACTTCCTCGACGAGGTCTTCCATCGTGATGATCCCGGCCGTTCCACCGTACTCGTCGAGGACCACGGCCATATGCGCTCGGGTCTTTCGGAGATCATCGAGCACACGCTCAGCGGACCGCGAGTCGGGGATGAAGAGCGGTTGACGGAGGAACTGTTTCACGGTGAAAGGGCCCTGATGGAGCCAGAGATCCTTCGCCAGAAAGACGCCGACGATATCGTCGAGAGAGTCGCCGGTGACGGGATATCGCGAGTAACGCTCCGACCGCAGGATGGCCCACACCTCGGCTTCGGACGAGTCGAGCGGGATCGCCGCGACTTCCGTGCGTGGGCGCATCACATCACGCGCCTTTTTCTCGTGAAAATCGAAGACCCCGGCGAGCATCATGCTGTCCGTCTCGTTGAGCGTGCCCTGGGCCCGGGCCTGCATCACCAGCAGGCGCAGTTCATCGGCGCTGTGGACGCTCTGGTGCGCCCCGCCTGCGGGATCAACGCCAACGAGACGCAGGAGCGCATTGGCGACATTGTTCAGCACCGTGATGAACGGGCTCATCACGCGCGAGAAGAGCATCAGCGGTCGCGCCAGGTACATGCTGACACGTTCCGGTGCGACCAGCGCAATGGACTTCGGTGCCAGCTCACCGAGCACGATGTGCAGGAAGGTGATCACCAGAAATGCGGTCGCGATGCCTGCAGTACTGTGCGCGACGCCGGCGGCGGCATGAATCCCGATCTTTTCGAGCCCGCCGTCGACCAGTGTCGCCAGCGCTGGCTCGCCGATCCATCCCAACGCCAGCGATGCGAGCGTGATGCCCAGCTGCGTGCCCGAGATGTAGCGGTCGAGGTTCTTGAGCGCTTCCTGGACCGCTTTCGCGCCGCTCTCGCCCGTCTCGGCAAGCTGGTCGATCTTGCTCCGGCGCGACCCGACCAGGGCGAACTCCGCCGCCACGAAGAACGCGTTCATGAGCACGAGGACGAGGACGCCGAGCAGCCGGAGGCCGACGCCCGCTTCTGGCAGGTTCACGTGGCCACTCCCCGTGTCGGTGATGCCGGTGACACATTGACGACACTCATGGCGAAACCATTCCGCTCCACCGACCAGGCGCTGACGCCCATCGCCCGTCTGCGCGCCATCCTCGATCCGCGCCGCGCGCTGTTGTGGGTGTACGCCATTCGCACCGTACTCTCGGTGGCGTTGATCGTCGTGCTGCCGCAGCTGGCCGTGGGCCAGACGGCGACCGCCATGCGGATGGTGCAGGCCGCGGCCATCATGGCATTCGCCGTCACTGGAGTGTCGCTCATAGCGGTGGAAATGTACCGCGCCCCGACCAGCCGCGGGTTCCTGCTCTGGCAGGCGGTGACGGATATCGCCCTGATCACGGCGCTGGTCCACGTCACGAACGGCAGCGAGTCGCAGTTTGCGGCCCTGTACATCCTCGTCATCGCGTACTCGGCACTCCTGATCCCGCGCAGTGGCGGGCTGATCGCGGCGCTGCTGGTGTGCGCGTTCTACTTCACGGATATCGTCGTCACGCGCGATTTTGTCCTTGACTCGACCGCGTGGCTGCAGATGGGGAACTTCGCCACCGTGGCGGTCGGCACGGGCTATGTGAGCGCCCGATTGCGCGAGGTCGGCTCAGGCTCGGAACTGCTGGCGGAGACACTCCGTCGCGAGCGGCTGCAGGCATCCGATGTCCTCGACAACATCCGCAGCGGGGTGATGACGGTGGATGCCGCCGGCGTCCTGCAGTATGCCAATCAGGCCGCCGGCGGCCTGCTGGGGGTGAATCTGGCGCCGTTGATCGGCCGCTCCGTTCGCGCCGAGCTCGACCGCACAGCACCGGGTCTGCTCCACGCGCTCGAGCGGACGATCCGGACGCGCACACGAACGTCGCGCGCGGAAGCCATGGTCCGGATCGACGAACGCGACCTGCAGCTCGGTATCACGGTCACCTACCTGCGTGGCGACGAGGCCGACGACGAGGGCAGCGCGACGGCAATCTTTTCGGATATCTCGGACCAGAAACGCCTCGAGGATCTGCACGTGCGGGCGGGCCAGCTCGAAGCAATTTCTGAGCTCGCGGCCAGTCTCGCGCATGAGATCAAGAACCCGTTGGCCTCGATCCGGAGTGCCGTGGAGCAACTGGGGCGGATGCCGTCGGCCGACGAAGACACGGGCTCCCTGACGCGGCTGGTGGTGCGGGAGAGTGATCGCCTCGCGCGCCTGCTCACGGAGTTTCTCGATTTCGCACGGGTGCGCGTCACGCGCGTTGCCACGCTCGATCTTGCCGCCCTCGTTCGCGACACGATGAATCTCGTCGCGGCACATCCCGACCGGAGTCAGAAAACCGAGCTCATCTTTGAAGCGGAGCCGGCGCAACAGGAGATTGACGGCGACGCGGATCTGCTCCATCGCGCCATCTTCAATCTGGTGTTGAACGCGGCTCAAGCACTGGGCGATGGCGGTGGTGTCGTGAGGATCACGATGCGTCCGGCAACCCCGGAGATGATGCCCGGGGGCGTCTTGCCAGAGGTGGGGGCGGTACGGCTGGTGATCGAGGACAACGGGCCGGGAATGCCTGCGGATGTGCGCGACCGGATCTTCACGCCGTTCTTCACCACCAAGCCGCGAGGCAGCGGGCTCGGCCTTCCCGTCGTTCACCGGGCGATCGATGCCCACCGTGGCGTGGTGCTGGTTGACTCGTCCCCCGGCAGTGGCACCCGCTTCACGATCATCCTGCCCCGCACCCAGTCAGAGAACGGAGCTCCTGCGTGACCAACCGAACGGCGCCAACGGTCCTTGTCATCGATGATGAGGCGGGCATTCTCGAGACGCTGCGAATCCTCCTCAAGAACGAAGGATTCACGCCGGTCACTGCGCTCGGCGGGAAGGCCGGACTCGATGCGCTCGAGACGTCGAACCCGGACATCGTGCTCAGCGACATCCGCATGCCGACGATCTCCGGCATCGAGGTCCTGGCGGCGGTGAAGTCGCGGGATCCGCAACTCCCGGTGGTGCTGATGACGGCGCAGGCATCGATGCAGAGCGCCATCCAGGCCGTCAACGAAGGCGCCTACTACTACATCCAGAAGCCGTTTCGCAACGACGAACTGGTCGCCATCCTGCGCCGCGCGGCCGAGCATCGGCAGTTGAAGATCGAGAATGTCACGCTGAAGCAGGAGATCCAGCGGCGCGATCGCAGCAGCGCGGGAGTCAAGCCGACCGGCAACAGCCGTTCGTGGCTGAAGGTGCTCGAGATGGTCGAGACCGTCGCGCCGACGGATTCGACGGTGCTCATCACCGGCGAATCGGGCACCGGCAAGGAAGTGATCGCACGATACCTGCATGATCTGTCGCCGAGGGCCGACAACAGCTTCATGTCCATCAACTGCGGCGCGCTGCCGGAGTCGCTGCTCGAAAGTGAGTTGTTCGGCCATGTGAAGGGCTCATTCACCGGTGCGGTGAAGGATCGCGCCGGGTTGTTCACCGCCGCCAACAAGGGCACCTTCTTTCTCGACGAAATCGGTGAGACGACGCCAGCCACGCAGGTGAAGCTGCTGCGCGTGCTCCAGCAGCGCGAGGTGATTCCGGTGGGTGGCACCGAATCGCAGCCGATCGATGTGCGAATGATCGCTGCCACCAATCGCGATCTCGAGGATGAAATCAAGCGCGGCAGCTTTCGCGGGGACCTGTTCTATCGCCTCAATGTCATCGCGATTCATCTGCCGCCGCTGCGTGATCGTCGCGATGACATCGGCGTGCTGGCCACGAAGTTTCTGGCGCGGGTCGGCGGCACCCGGCACGAGCATCCACTCACGCTCACCAGCGACGCGCTCGACGCGATGCAGGCCTACGACTGGCCGGGCAATGTCCGCGAGCTCGAGAATGCGATGGAGCGCGCGGTGATTCTGACCACGGGCGATACGATCGATGTGGAGGCATTGCCGGAGCGTGTCACGGCTCGTCGCGTTGAACCGCTGGTAGCGGAGCGGGTGATCGTGAATCCGACGCTCGATGCCATTGAACGTGCTTACATCATGTGGGTCTTGCAGAGCGAAGGAGGCAACAAGAGCCGAGCGGCGTCAACGCTTGGCATCGACGCCAGCACCCTCTATCGCAAACTCGCACGCTACGAGACCGACGCCTGAGCGGTGAGTGGGGCGCGCTGCTTGACGACGTCCGTGCACTATTCGCGTGCACGGACGTTTGTGCATCTGCGGTGTCGCTTTCGGGCCTTCCGTGGCATGCGCCGCCCGTGCACCGGTCGGTGTCGCGTTGATCACGGCGACCCATGGAAACGCACGATCGCGATGATATGCGCCGGGCTTCGGTTAGGTGGATCGATGACGGAGGTGTGACTCTGTCGGCCGGCGCCAGACACTCCGCGACGGCGCCATTCACCCGATGGAGAGAGCGCCATGAAAAATCTGCTTCACGAGCGTTGGTCGCAGCGAGGGTTCACGCTGATCGAATTGCTGATCGTGATCGTCATCATCGGCATCCTGGCGGCGATCGCCATCCCGAAATTCAACAACACCAAACGCCGGGCGAATCGGTCGGCCGGAATCGCAGACCTGCGCAACCTCGCGACTGCGCAGGAGGGCTTCTACGCCGACAGCGACCGGTACGGTGCGCTCGCAGACACGGGCGTGATGCGATTCTCGCTCAGTCGAGGGAATACCGGATTGGGGATCGCACTGGCTGGGGCGCCGCCAGGCGCCGGCGGGTGGAATGCCGTGCTGGCCGTTCCTGGGGGCAGCGCCTGCGGGATCTTCGTCGGTGCGGCTCCGGCACCCGGGGGCATGCCAGCGGCGACGCCGGATGGCGTCCCGGTCTGCTGGCCATAAACGTCTGGCGCTGCCGTCGCCGACCCGCTTCCAGGCTTTGCAGAACGCCATAGCCGTGGCGAAAAGCGGTGGTGAATGGCAGAGCTTGCCGTGGTCCGAGAATCGTAAGCTGTTGCCGTGTAAGACTTTGCGCTTTGCAAGTCTTGCGGCAGCAGCCTTGCCATAGAAGAGACCGAGCCGATTGGCAATGTGCCACGCGGTGACCGGTCCCCTACTATGGAGTTGTACCAATGCGACGCAGCATGAAGAAGGGCTTCACCCTGATCGAACTCCTGATCGTGGTTGTCATCATCGGCATTCTGGCCGCGGTCGCAATCCCGAAGTTCTCGAACACCAAGCAGCGCGCCTCGCGCTCGGCCGGTATCGCCGACATGCGTAACCTGGCCACTGCGCAGGAAGGCTTCTTTGCCGACAGCAGCCGTTATGCCGCGATTGCGGACACGGGCACTGGCGCCGGCAAGATGAATTTCACGCCGTCGAACGGCAACACGGCGCTGACGCTGGTCGCCACGGCGACGGGCTGGAGCGGCCGCGTGACGATTCCTGGCGCTCAGGCCTGCGGCATCTTCAGTGGCACCGCAGCCCGCCCGACGGGCATGCCGGCGACGAATCCGGACGGCGTTCCGGTTTGCTGGTAATCGCTTCGCTCGGCTGACATCAGTCGGCTGACTCCCGGCCCGGCGTGCTTTGGCACGCCGGGCCGGGTGCGTTTCCGAAGGGCTCGCCTTCTGCAATGCCCCATGCAGGCTGCAAGCCTCCGGATACGCTCCCAGGAAGCGCTGTGAACGGTAAGTCTTTCTGAATCAATGCCTTTCACGAATGGAAGAGTTCGGCAGAGAATTTGCACAGTTAGTCGGATAGAGGCCCCGCCGACTGACAATGATCGCGGCGAGGGACCTCGTCATCTCACTTTTCGGAAGGAGAATGCTCCATGCGCCGTAGCGTGAAGAAGGGCTTCACCCTGATCGAACTCCTGATCGTCGTCGTGATCATCGGCATTCTGGCCGCGGTCGCAATCCCGAAGTTCTCGAACACCAAACAGCGCGCCTCGCGCTCGGCCGGTATCGCCGATATGCGTAACCTGGCCACTGCGCAGGAAGGCTTCTTTGCCGACAGCAGCCGTTATGCCGCGATTGCGGACACGGGCACTGGCCTGGGCAAGATGAATTTCACGCCGTCGAACGGCAACACGGCGCTGACGCTGGTCGCCACGGCGACGGGGTGGAGCGGCCTCGTGACGATTCCTGGCGCTCAGGCCTGCGGCATCTTCAGTGGCACCGCAGCCCGCCCGACGGGCATGCCGGCGACGAACCCGGACGGCGTGCCAGTCTGCTGGTGAGGCCTGATGGTCTGATGTGACGCTGTTTCGGCGTCGACTGAAACTCCTGCACGGCCCGGCGAGCAATAGCTCCCGGGCCGTGTTGCGTTTGCCCGGGCACCGATGCGACGCGGGCTGTGTGACGACATCCGATCCAGCGATGTTCCGCGTCGCGAGTTCGAGGCGCGAGTGGGCTCGCTCCACAAGACATGCCGCGAACGCGGGCCGCAGCAACTCCAGATCGCAATGCCGACGGCATCGATCGACATCCATGTGCGAATGCTCGGACATGCAGCCACGCGAAATGCCGCACCTGTCGTAAACTGCAACGCATCCGTGCCGGATCAGGCGCTGCCCGCTATGCGTAAGTCATTGTCGAATAACGATTTGCGGAAAATCACCGGCCGTGGCTGCCGGCTTGCCTTAGAGAAGTCCGACGCACGCAAGATGCTCTCGCATGTCGCGACGACCATCAGCATGTTGACCCGAACCGACTCCTCCTATGCAGCGCACTCTCAAGAAGGGCTTCACCCTGATCGAACTCCTGATCGTCGTCGTGATCATCGGCATTCTCGCCGCCGTCGCGATCCCGAAGTTCTCGAACACGAAACAGCGCGCGAGTCGGGCAGCGGGTATCGCTGACATGAGAAACCTCGCGACATCGCAGGAAGGCTTCTATGCCGACAGCAATCGCTACGCCGCGATTGCCGACACGGGCAGCACGGCCGGCAAGATGAACTTCACGCCGTCCCAGGGAAACACGGCCCTGACGATGGTGGCTACGTCCACCGGCTGGAGCGCACGGATTACGATTCCCGCTGGCGAGGCCTGCGGCATCTATCATGGCAGCGCGGCCGCACCGACCGGTATGCCGGCCTCGACGCCCTCGGGCGTGCCAGTCTGCTGGTAAGGATCGAGCGGCACCGTTCGAACGCGTCACGGCCCGGCGACCCCAGTCGCCGGGCCGTGACGCTTTGCCGTGTCGACCGTCGCTCATCCGTCTGCGCACCATCGTGCTGCCACCGTTTCAGCGAATCCATTCCTCCATGACATCCGGCGACACCATGCGCGATACTCACCTGCGGTGGCCCACATCCGCCTCGGTGCCGCGAGCGTTCACGCTCATCGAACTGCTGATCGTGGTCGTGGTGATCGGCATTCTGGCAGCCCTCGCCTTGCCGAAGTACGCGAATACGAAACAGCGCGCCTCGCGGACCGCCGGCGTGGCTGACATTCACAACCTCGCCACCCAGCAGGAACAGTTCTTCGCCGCGAATGCCCGGTACGCGGCGATCGCCGACTCGGCCGCCCTTCGGTTCTCGCCGAGTCCCGGCAATACATCGCTGGCCATCACCGTCGCGGGCGCACCTCCGGGGACGACGGGGTGGAACGCCTCCATTCTGGTCCCCGGCGGTCAGTCATGCGGCGTTTTCGTCGGCAATGCGCCGAGGCCGACCGGCATGCCGTCGAGCGTCCCTGACGGAACTCCCGCCTGCTGGTAGGCGTGACGGTTTCGCGCATGTCCGGCTCGGATTGACGGTCATCGTCGTACGGAGCGACCTGGAGACTCCGGTCGCGTTCCGCCCGTCGGTCGAACCGAATTCGGCGCACGACTTGCGCCCTGCGCCTTCTCGATCACGTTTCCGCGCGTGACTCCTCCAATGACTCCGCGCATCGATCGCGCCGCCCAACCCCAGCAGGAACGCCGCGCACTGCAGGATGCGCTGGCCTGGCCGATTGCCGCGACGCTGCTGGTAGGCGCGGGTCTGGTTTTCTTGCTTCCCCGCGCGGTACCGCCACGGTTTCTCGCCTTGGCCGTCGGCGGTGTCTTCGCGCTGACGACCGTCGCGCTGGTGGCGATTCTCGCGCTGGTGGTCGAACGCTGGTTACGGCGACACGCAGCGATCGTTGCGCTCGACGCGGAACGACAGGTGCTGTCGGTTGGTATCGCCGGTTTGCCGACCGCGCAGGGCGATGGCGCGCTGATTCCACTCGCCTCTGCCTACGCTGATGCAGGCGCGCGCGCTGCGCTGCGCTCCGCTGAACGCGACACCAACGAGCTTCTGGCGCAGCTCGGATCGGAGTCGGCGGCCACCTATGAACGTGCGGCCAGTCGCATTCGTGAGGCGCTCTCGGCGACGACACCGTCGGCGTCTCTTGATGCAGCGCTGCGCGCGCTGGGTGGCGCATCCGAAGCGCTGCGGCAGGTGACGGCGCCCGTGCCGGCCGCCACCCACGCAGTCGATGTCGTGGCGGAGCTGCGGCAGCTCGTGGCGGATCTCGAATCGACCGTCGCGGGCCCGGCGATCAACACGATCTTCGACACCGAACGCTGCACCGTCCTCGTCGACCGGGTTCGACTGCGCACGGATCTGCGGGCGATGATTTCGATGGCTCGGAGCGCCTCGCCGCCCGAGAGTGTGGTGACCCTGCACGTCTCTCGTGTATTCCGGGCCAACATCGAGGAAACGCCGGTGAGACGGAACGGTGATTCGCGGCTCACGATCGTGCCACGCGCTTCTGGTGATGCGCTGCGGACCTGGGTGCAGCGCGCGCAGCCTCCGGCAGAGGTGCTGTCTATCGTGATCACTGATGCCGGTCCCACGCCGTCCAGCACTGATCTCGATCGCGCCTTCGTTCCCTTTGCGTCCTCACGCCCCGGCGATGAGTTTGGTGTGACTCTCGCCACCGTGCGGCGCTCCGCAGTCGCCGCCAACGGCACGATCTGGGTCGACGGTGCGCGTGAAGGTGGACTGGCACTGCATCTGTTGCTGCCAGTCGCAGCGGGCTGATCGTGGCTGGTATCAGGTGCACGCTTCTGGACCGTACACGCGCGAAACTGGTTACCGGGTAGCGTGCCGGCGGCTGCATCATCGGCGCACCCACACCGGAGCGCCCAATGCCCACCACCCGTTTCGGCACGTCGCTGTGCGAAGTTCTGCTCGCACTCGTGCTGCTCTCTGCAACTGCCAGCTGGGCCCTCACGGCCACGTCCGCCGCTGAGCGCGCGCTTGGTGACGCACGATCACGCCGTGCCGCATTGCACCGAGCGGAACGTGCGATGGCCGATCTCAACGCGCTGCCCTGTGACAGCATCGACGTCGCGCGATTCGCTCGTGAACCGCGATGGCGGGTGGCGCTGACGCGAGAGCATGACAGCCTCACGTATCGGGACCACGTGACGCTGCTGTCGGTGCGAGGCGACTCGATGCAACTCGCGCGCGGCGGGTGGTGCGACTGATGCGCATCTCCGCTTTGCGCGCTGGCGTGACACTGATCGAGATGATCGTCTCCCTGATGCTGGTGCTGGTCCTGCTCACTGTCGGGTCGCTGGTCGCGCAGCGGAGCATCCGCACCGTGGCGACGGTGTCGACAACCGAATTGCGGAGCGGCACACTCAGCGACGGCCGGCAGACGCTGATACGCCACGTGAGCAACGCCGATCCAGCGGCGAACGACCTGCGTGCAGCACACGATTCCGTGCTCGATCTCGTGCACACGATCGGGGTCGCGACAATCTGCACGGTGCGTCGGGATACGATCGTTCTCACCGCCGCCAACGAGGCGTTCCCGTGGAGTTCGACACTCCCACGGGGGGTGACTGCCGACGACGAAGTCCGGATCTGGAGCGACTCCGGCCAGCGATGGATTCAGCGCGCAGTTCGCACCGCCACTGCGGCGGCCGGGGGCTGTGGCGACAGCACTGACGCCTGGCCTGGACGTGCCAGTCAACGGTTGATCGTCGAGGACTCCATCGCCGGTGCCAGACCGGGGGCTTTGGTGCGTGTGCTCGGTCGCGAACGCTGGTCGCTGGTTCGGGGAGGCGACGGACGCTGGTCGCTTTCCCTCGCGACCTGGAACGCGCTCAGCCGGACCTTCTCGACACCACAGCCCGTCGTCTCGCCACTGGCGTCGCCAACTGCGCCGGGCGGGTCGGGATTCGCCGTCCGCGCGATTGACGCCGCTGGCGTGCAACTCGACGACAGTTCGCTCGCGCGGACGCGAGCTATCCTCGTGTGGGTGCGCAGTGCGAGTCAGGGGCACATTGGCACTCTCTCCGATTCCGTGAGGATCAATGTCGGCCCACACTGACCCACGATCGCGACGGGGCACGGCGCTGCTGATCGCGGTTGCGATCAGCGCGATTGCGGGCGTGTGCGTCCTCGCGCTCTGGCGATCCGCCGCCGGCGCACGACGCATCGATGCGCTCGAGCGCGCCACAGCCACCGCCGAGTCGACGGCCGATTCCGCGCGTGCGCTGGCGTTTGCGTTGGTGGACGCGGGGGCATGGCGACGCCTGACACAGCCTGGGGACACGGCAACGCTTGCGGCCGGCGGTGTGGGTCGCGGACGATGGCAGACGGGGCTGGCCCGGCTGGGGTGGCAGACGCTGCTCGTGCGTGGCGTCGCGTCGTCCAGTTCCGGCGTGCCCTCCGTCATGGCGCGGGCCGATCGTCGCACCCTGATCCCGCTCCAGACGCCGCTGCGAATGCCCGTGGCTGCAATCACCGGGGTAAACGCATGGATCGTCGATCCGACCGCGACCGTGGAGGTGCCCGCCGCCAGCGGGCCGGAACGGCGCTGCCGGACGGTGGAGCAACCCGCGGCCAGTGGCCAAGCCCCGTTCCCTGCCGGCTTCGACCCACGCCGGTATCCGAGCATCGATCCGGACACGGTGCGCGACTCCCTGGTCGGGGTGTTCCGAATGACCCGGCCGCGTGTGACGCGTCCTCTGTCTGTCGAAGGAATGCTCGTGCTCGATTCAGAACTCGTCCTCGGGGCCGACCTTCGACTCACGGGAGTGCTCGTCGCACGCGGCTCCATTCTGAACGCCGGCGGTCGCCTCACGGTGACCGGCGCGGTGATCGCGGGAGACATGGGTGGGGGGCATTCCACACTCGGTCCGGGTGACCGGGTGCGGTACGACGCGTGCGCGATCCGGCGCGCGGTGGAGCGAGTGACGCGCCTGGGTCCATCCTCGGCCTGGACGCATCTCAGCCTGTTCTGAGGCAGGGCTCATGCACCGCCGCCGTTACCTATTCGCGCGCCATTCGTTCCCTGTGTGCAATTCGACCCACCTGTCGAAGGCGTTTCGGGACGGCCAGCAGTCGGCCCGATGCCATGCTCACCGCCCACCCCGGTGACCCTGTTCGGGTCTCGTCACACCTGGCCCCAAATCCGATGGCGTTCTTCAAGCGACGTAAGGTCACGATCGGTCTCGACATCGGCTCCGGTCTCGTCAAAATTGCCGTGATCGAACACGGCAAAGGCGTGCCCGAGCTGCAGCGAGTCGTCGTCGAACCAGTCCCCGCCGACGCGATCGTCGAGGGCGAAGTGATGGATCACGCACTCGTGATTCTGGCGGTGCAGAACGCCCTCGCGGCGGCATCGGCTGAGACCAAGGGCGCCCACATTGTCGCGGCTGTCGGCGGTGGCAACGTCATCGTCCGCAAGATCGTGATCGACCGGAACAAGATGAGCGAACTGCGCGAGGCGATGCAGTGGGAGGCCGAGCAGATCGTGCCGTTCGACACGAGTTCCATTTCGCTCGACTATCAGGTGCTCGACCCCGACGGGGAATCGGCTGAGATGTCGGTGCTGTTGGCTGTCGCGAAGCGGGACCTGATCGATGCACGCGTGCAGCTGCTGCGGGACGCAGGGGTCGAGGCCAAGGTCATCGACGTCGAGGCGTTCGCGCTGCATAACGCATTCGAATTCAACCACCCCGATGCGATGCGCGGCACGGTGGCGCTGGTGAACATCGGCAACGATGTCTGCAACGTCAGCGTGCTCGATGACGGGATCCCGATCCTGACGCGCGACAACACGGTGGGAGTGCGGCGCTTGCGCGAGGATCTGCAGCGTGACGCTCGCATGACCGCCGACGACGCCGACTCGGCCCTGGTCGCCGCGACGACGACGCCGGCGCTCGACAATGTCGTTCATCGCCGCGGTGAAGAGCTGGCGAAGGAAATCGAACGCACCGGAACCGTCGCCCAATCGCTGTCACGCACCGTCCGTCCGATTCGCGAGGTCTACATCGCCGGTGGTGGCGCGCGCGTGACCGGTCTGGCCGAACGCCTGGCCGGCCTCCTGCGCATCCCCGTCCGGCCCGTCAATCCCTTGCTCAACCTGGCGGTCGCCGATGGCGCACTCGCCGATGTGAATGCCGATGAAGTGGCGTCGCTCCTGGTGCTGCCGGTCGGTCTCGCACTTCGCCAAGTGGCGTGAGGAGCAGACACCATGATTGAAATCAATCTTCTCAACCCGGGCGAAGGCTCCGGCAAGAAAAAGTCCGGCGGACTGGCGTTCCTCGCGCGCTTCCAGCGCAACAAGGACGCACAGCACCTCGCCCTCGATGACAGCGCACCGGCGCCCGCTCGCCCGATGATCACGGCAGCAGCCGGGATCGCGGTCGCGCTGGCCGTCCTCGGCGTCGGCGGCGGCTTCTGGTACCAGGATCGCCAACTGGCCTCGCTCGATGAGCGCCTGCAGCAGGAACTGGCCGATTCCGCGCGGTTCTCGTCGGTCATCGGTGAACGCAAGGCGGTCATTGCGCGCCGTGACTCGCTCATCACCCAGCTGGGCATCATTCAGCAGATCGATGACAGCCGATATGTCTGGCCGCATATCCTCGACGAAATCAGCCGGGCGCTGCCGCCGTACACCTGGATCACGACGATCACGCAGGTGAGCCAGAAAGCGGTGCTGCCACAGCGTGACACGACGACCAAGGCGGCGGGCGACTCGGTCAAGAAGGCCAAGCCGGTGGTCGAACCGCAGGTCGTGTTCCAGGTGATCGGCAACACCGTCGATATCCAGGCACTGACCCGCTTCATGCGAATCCTCGAAAGCTCACCGTTTGTCCAGAACGTCACGCTCAACAAGTCCAACGTGATGCTCGTCGACAACCGCGAAGTCACCGAATTCACGCTCGACGTGCAGTATCAGAAGCCGGACCCGGCGGCCGTCACGACGGTCCCGATCACCTTGTCGGTACGCTGACATGCTGAACTCATTCACCAAGCGCGAACAGTCCCTGCTGGCCGTCATCATCTTTGCCCTCGGCCTCAGCGTGTTGTTCTACATGTACGTCTTCACGCCGAAGGCCGAGACGATCACCGAGCAGGGCTCCCACGTGGAGGTGCTGACGGTGGCGAACCAGAAGGCGGCCAACGAACTGAAAGCCGGCAACCTGCGGCAGCTGAAGGAAGACGCGGCCAAGTACGCCGAGAATCTCGCCGTCATGCGTCAGCTCGTTCCGACCGTCAACGAAGTGCCAGGCCTGCTGGAGCAGGTCTCGAACTCGGCGCGTCGCGTCGGTCTCGACATCGCCAGCGTGACGCCGCAGCCGGTCGCCAGCGGGGGCGAGAATTACGATGCGCACCGCTATCGCCTGATCGTGAAGGGTGGCTACAACAACATGACCGAATTCCTCACGAACGTCGGCAGCCTGCCGCGCATCGTGAATCCGATGGTGCTCAAGATGAAGATGGCTGACGGCGCGAACAACACGCCGCAGTTCGGCACCGGGCCGATGCGCCGCCGGATGCCGGCGTCGGAAGCGCCGATCCAGACGGAGTTCGATATCGAGACGTATGTCGCACGCGGCGGTGAGCCGGTGTCGACGTCGCGTCGTGGAGGAACCACCCCGTGATGAACGCGCCCACCCGCGTACTCGCCGTGGCTGCCGTGATGGTTGCGGCCGCGCTGCCACTGTCCGCACAGCAGACGATTGCGCGTGCCGAGCCAGCCGCCAGCCGCGCTGCCACGCCGACCTCCGCTGCCAAGCGGGACTCCGCGGCGCGCCGCGAACAGTTGTCGTATCGCCGCGAGACATTCGCGTATGACGCCGGCGGCCGCCGCGATCCGTTCGTCTCGCTGGCGACGACCGGTGTCCTGCGCCCGACCATCGCGGATCTGTCGCTGGTTGGCATTGCGTACGCCACCCGGAATGGGTCAGGTGGTGCGCAGTCGATCGCAATCTTCCGCGATCGCACGACGAAGGAGCAGTACCGCGTACGCGTCGGGCAACCGCTCGGTCGCATGCGCGTGGCCAGTATCGAACCGCGTCGGGTCGTGTTTGCGATCGACGAGTTCGGGATCAGCCGTCAGGAGAGCATTGAAATGGGTGATTCGACCAGGACCATCACGCCGACGAGGGCACCATGATGAACCGGATGCACGTTATGACGCCGCTGCGCGGTTGGTATCGCGTGGCCGCAGCCGGGGTCGCGGTGTTCGCCGCGATGTCGGCTGCTCCCACTGCCACTGCCGCGCAAGCCCTCGTCCAGGGGGTGCGCGTTGAATCGAATGCGTCCGGTACGGTGGTTGCCGTATTGCTCACCGACTCGGTGGCGCGTTCGGCCTTCACACTGGCCGGCCCGAATCGCATCGTGCTCGACTTGCCGGGCACCACACTCGGTGCACTCGGCGGTCGGGCCTACGATGGCCAGCCGCGTGGTCCGGTCCAGAACATCCGGATGGCACAGTATCGCGCCGACATCGTTCGCGTCGTGATCGACGTGGATGGCGCCGCCCGGTACACGCTCTCCGGTGGCAATGAAGTCCGGATCGCCCTCGCGGGTGGCTCGGACATTGCCGCCTGGAGCACCGGCGAATCGATGCCAGTTCGTCGTGTCGAGACGGTCGAGACGGTCGAGGCGCGCGAAGTGACCGCGACGGCCGTGATGGACTCCACGGTGTCCAGTGCACGCGCGGCGGCCGGTGAAACCCGGTCGCAGGTTGCGTATCAGACGCCGACAGCGCCCACGGTGGGCTCGGCGGCCTCAGGCCGCGGCAAGCCGCCCAAGCCGCGCATCACCGTCAGCTACCAGGAAGCCGACATCCGCGATGTGATTGCCGCCTTCGCGAGCTTCGCGAACCGCACGATCATCGTTGGCCGCGACGTCACCGGCAGCATCACCGCCGATGTCAAGGACAAGCCGTGGGATGAAGCGCTGGCCGCGATTCTCAGCGCCCAGGGCCTGGCGGCGAGTGAAGAGCCGAACGGGATCATCATCGTCGACTCCTACAAGAACATGCTCGACAAGCAGTCACTCGAGCCGCTCATCACGCAGGTCGTGAGCGTCAACTATGCCAATGCCACCTCGCTTGCGACCACCGTCCGTGGCCTGCTGACGCGGGATTGTGTGCCAGGCGCCGGCGGTCCGGCGGCGGGCGCCAGTGGCGCCACGGCGCCCGGGGCCGTGCCGAGCGGCTGCGTCGTGCGCGGCAGCGTGCAGGCGGACAGTGCCACCAATTCACTCCTCATCCGCGAAGTCCAGAGTCGCATGGAGGACGTGATCAGCTACGTCCGCTCCATCGATCGCCGGACACCGCAGGTCGCCATCAAGGCGAAGATCATCTTCGTCAATCGGAGCAGCCTGCAGGAGCTGGGCATCACCTACGACATCGGCACGGCACGCCAGTTCTTCAACACGGTCATTCCGCGTCAGGAAGTGGTGCAGCAGATTCCGATCGATCGCAACGGCGACGGTGTGCCGGATGCATTTCGCGAAGTGCTGCAGCCGGTCATCGGCGATCGGGTGGACCTCGGGGGCAAGACGCTCTCGGCGATCGCCAACGCCAACTCGAGCATCTCGAGCCCGGCGCTCAACCTGATCTTCAGCGCCGCCATCGGGAAGTACTCGCTGACCCCGTTCATCCAGGCGCTGCAGGAATCGTCGCTCGCCGACGTGCAGGCTGAACCGACCGTCGTCACACTCGACAACCGCAAGGCGGAAATCCTGGTGGGCCAGGAAATCCCGATCCGTGTGCTCGATGCCGGCGCCGGTGCCGGTGGCGGCGGCGCACAGGGCCAGATCAACATCCCGCGCGCCACGGTGCAGCTGAAGGAAGTGGGTATCTCGCTCTCCGTCACGCCGCGCATCACGAACAACCGGCAGATCATGATGACGATCCATGCCGAGAACAGCTCAGCGTCGCTGGCCAGCTCGGATGTCGGTTTCATCTTCGACAAGCAGCGCGCAGACAACACGCTGATGGTGCCGGATGGAGAGACGGCGGTGATCGGTGGTCTCACGATCACGCAGGTCACCAAGTCCCGTCGTGGAGTGCCGTTCCTGATGGACCTGCCGTATCTCGGTCGCTTGTTCTCGACCACCCGGAAGAACGAGCAGAAGCGCGATCTCGTGATCCTGGTGTCCCCGCACATCCTGGACGACGGCGAGGCTCGTACGCCGGCCCCCAACCCCGGTCGGTAATCACTCATGCGCACAGAACCGACGATGGTTTCGCGCGCGCTGCGCTGGCTTCCGCTGGTGCTCGCCACCTCCCTCACCGCGTGCGGTGACGGAGATCCGACAGTCGACAGCAATACGCTGGATCGGACTGCCCCCAGCGTGACCGTGCTGCGGGCGACCAGTCCGGACTCGATCTTCGCCTTCAGCGTTCGGGCGAACGACAACCTCGGCGTCAAGTTCGTGACGGTACAGTTGGCTGGCGCGTTGGCCAGTACTGTCGCAGACACGGTGCGCGCGGCGGTGACCGCGTACACCAAGGAGTTCAGCGTCCGCGTGCCAGGCAACGTGGTGCCCGGGTCGCAGGTCACGCTGATCTCCCAGGCCGAAGACGGCAACGGCAACAAGTCGAAGCCTGATACGACCGTGATGGCCGTCGGCAGCCGGCAGCCAGGCTTCGTCACCATCACCAGCCCGCAGAACAACACGCAGGCCGTTCGTGGTCGATCGGTGGTGGTGGGCTTCGCCGCGCGAACGCTTCGGAAAGTTCGCTACGTCGGCTTCAACGTCACGCCGCCGGCTGGCGGCACGGCGCTGCCCGGCGACTCGGCGACGTTCAGCAGTCCGCTGCAGGACAGCCTCTCGACAACGCTCAGCTTCGCGATCCCTGCCACGGCGGTCGCGGGTTTTTATAACCTGGTGCCGTACGTGGTCGACTCGATCGGTCAGCGCACGGCCGGCATCCCGGTCCCGGTGGAAGTACTCGCCTCCGGCAGCGGTCAGACCATCCCGAAGATCGCGCGCTTCGGCACCACGGAGCGTGTCGAGTCCACGGATACGGTCTTCGTCGAAGCGCAGGACCCGGTTGGTGTCGGCTATGTCGGCTATGACATCCGGACTCTCGCCGGTGGCGCGGTCCGGCGCGACTCGCAGGTGGTGCCGAATGGCCCGACCTCCGTTCCGGTCACGCTGCGCATGGCGCTTCCGGCTCCAGTCGCCGGCGTGGCCACGCGACTCATTCTGCGGCCGTTCGCCCGCAACACCGAAGGGCGCCTGAACGACACGCTCACGACGGCGCGTGATACGATCACGCTGGTCGCCGGCACGACGCGCAATCTGCCGAATGGTGGCCGGGTGGCCGATGGCTACTTCCACGATCCGACAGGCAAGCTCTATCTGACCAACATCGAGCGGAACCAGCTCGAAGTCTTCAACTTTGATTCGCTGAAGTTCCTCGGTGCGCCGATCGCGGTCGGGTCCCGTCCGTGGGGCATCACGGTCTTCCCCGCCGGCCGCGGCAGCCCGCTCGGTCCGGTGCAGAACCGGCTCATCGTCGCCAACTCCGGTGGCACGAACCTCAGTTTCGTCCGCCTCAATGCAGATGGAAGCGGCAATGAGGACGAGCGGTACCTGCTGCCGAACATCATCGGCTACAAGGTGTCCGTCGCCGGCGGGAACATCACCCGGTCGGTGGTGGACTTCTCGGATCGCCCGCAGTACGTGGGTGCCGTCTGCAACGCCAGCTGCAACGAAACGACGGTCGTCTTCTCCACAACGCCAACCGGCGGTCAGTCGGGCGGCTTTGCCGACAAGGGTACGATCCGCTACGAGAACATCACGCGGCGGTCATCACATCTGTTCTTCGAGCACGCCACCTTCCTGCGCGACAACAAGGGTGACACGCTCGAAGTGGTCCGCCTGAAATCCGGCACCTACGGCTCCGATTCGACGCTGGTGCCGTTCCCGATCCGGATGGATGCCGCAGGTTTCCCCACGCGTGACGCCGGTTTCCTGGTCACGATGGCCGACATCGGGTTCCGCGACACGACCTTCGTCCGCAACTCGGCAAACTTCAAGCGCGCGATCTTCGGTGAAGGCGGTATCGCCAAGGGCAGCCGCACGCTGACCTTCGATATCGACGCCGGCCTGCGGCGCGTCACGCAGCAGATCGTGACCGACACCACGACCGGCCAGATCACGACCTACACCTCGCAGTTCTCCTTCGTCGACGCCGGCGTGTCGCCTCCCAGCGATGTGTCCGACCTGATCGCCAACGCCTTCTCGCCGGTGCGTGGTGTGGCAGTCAGCGCCGACGGAGAGCTGTTCGCGCTCCGCGCCGACTCGACCTATCTCTTCAACAACACCCTCCGCCTCTACGGCCTGCTGCAGACGCAGGGTGGCAACGCCGGCTTCGACTTCCACCCGCTCAATGCCCCGGGTGCGAACCTGTCCGGCGGGACCCTCGCAACGCGGCTCTCCTTCGCCGCGTCACGGGAGCCGGTGCTCGAAGTGTTCGACACGCGCTGCTTCCAGCGCGTGGGTGTGATCGCGATCAAGGATCCGATCATCGGTCCGCTCAAGACGGCCATCCGCGGCAGCAGAATCGTGGCGGTCGGTGCCACGGCGCGCGGTGTGGTGGTGCTGGACCTGAATCCGGCAGACTACGCGGCAACGTGTAACTGATCGGCCGGTTCCGCAGCACCGACGGCCCGTTCGCCTCCAGCGAGCGGGCCGTCGTGCGTTGGACTGGCGTGCGTTGGACTGGCGTGGTCGACGTAGATTGAGCGCATCATGCTCCGACTCCTCCGCCTCACGACGGCCGGCGAATCGCACGGCCCGGCCCTGGTCTGCACCCTCGAGGGCATGCCGGCCGGCCTCCCGCTGCGTGCGGACGATGTCAACGCCGATCTTTTCCGCCGCCAGCAGGGTTATGGCCGCGGGCGCCGGATGCAGATCGAGCGCGACGAGATCGAATTCCTGAGCGGTGTGCGAGCCGGCGAGACACTCGGGTCGCCGGTGGCGATGCTGATCCGCAACAAGGATTGGAAGAACTGGGTCGAGATCATGGATCCGGCCGCTCGGGCTGATGACGCCGATGGGCCGCGCAAGCGCTCGGTCACTCGACCGCGGCCGGGCCATGCCGATCTCACCGGCATCCTCAAGTACGACCGCGACGATGCGCGTGACATTCTCGAGCGGGCCTCGGCCCGCGAAACGACCGCTCGTGTCGCCGGCGGCGCGATCGCGCGTGCGCTGCTGCACGCGTTCGGGGTGAGCATCGGCAGCCACCTGGTCCACCTCGGCGGCGTCGATGCCGGGGCCGTGGCGCTGCCAGACGACCTCAATGCAGCGGCTGATCTGAGCGCGGTTCGCACCCTCGATCCTGAGGCAGAAGCGCAGATCATCGCACGCATCGATGCCGCCAAGGCCGATGGCAACACACTTGGCGGTATCTGTGAAGTGGTTGCGCGCGGTCTTCCCGTCGGCCTTGGCTCACACGTCAGCTGGGATCGAAAACTCGATGGTCGCATCGGCCAGGCGATGCTGTCGATCCCCGCCGTGAAGGGCGTGGAGATCGGGATTGGCTTCGACGCGGCGCGGTTGACGGGCGCCGAGGTGCACGATGCCATCGTGATGGAGTCCGGTCGCGCGATTGCCGGCAACGTCCGGCGGACGACCAATCGTGCCGGCGGTCTGGATGGTGGCATGACCAACGGCGAGCCGGTCGTCGTGCGGGTCGCGATGAAGCCGATTGCGACGCTGATGAAGCCACTGCAGACCATCGATACCACCACGTCGTCGGCAGCCGAGGCGGTCGTGGAGCGCAGCGACGTGACGGCAGTGCCGGCGATGGGGGTGATTGCGGAGGCGATGCTCGCGCTGGTCCTTGCCGATGCGATGGTGGAGAAGTTCGGCGGCGACTCACTGGCGGAAATGCGGCGGAACTACGACGCCTATCTGGCTCAGGTCGCGCAGCGGCTGGGGTGAGCGACGGCGCGGTGGTCTTTCCGGCGCACCTGATTTTGATCGGCCTTCCGGGCGCCGGGAAATCGACGCATGGGCGCCGCGTGGCGCGCCGGTTGCAGCGGCCCTTCATCGATCTCGATCGGCGGATCGTGCAGCTCGCCGGGCGGTCGATCGCGGACGTTTTCGAGCAGGACGGAGAGCCCGCCTTCCGGGCGCTGGAGCGGGCCGCGACCGAGGCGCTGGCCCGTGAAGCGCCGAGTGTGGTTGCGCCCGGTGGTGGATGGATGATGGATCCGCGTAATGTCGAGCTCGTCAAGCCAGGGGCAACGATCGTCTGGCTCAAGGTCAGTCCATCGGCCGCGGTGGCGAGAATGGGCCATCGGATCCGGCTCCGGCCGCTATTGGCGACAGGCGATCCGGTCGCGAATCTGGCGACTCTCCTCTCCAGACGTCGCGACCGCTACGCCATGGCTGATGCCGTCATCGACACGGAAGTCCTTGGTTGGCAAGGAGTTGTGGCCGCGATTGCGGCGCTTGCCCCTCGGCCGTCGCCGGGCTAGGTTCGCCCTCCCCCCGTTTGCGGGGTACGTGCGCCCAGCCAGTCGTCACAGAAAGTCGGGGGGTGTCCCCGTCCCGCGACGTTATAGTATGCCGCAGTGGGCGGATCCCAATCGGGGATGCCGACACTGGTGTGGCGCGACCTGGGGGAGGGGACACATGGGATTCCGAGTGTTGGGTCCGCATGAGCGTGGCCGGTTCTCGACGGAGGCGTGGGGGCACCTGCTCTCGCTCACCGGGGCCGGCTACCTCAGCCCGGCCGAGCTGGAGCAGGTGATTGATCGCGCATTGGCGCACATCGATGGGCGTATTGGTCTGGACGATGTGCGCTCGCTGCTGGAAGGCGCAGGACTGGAGGAGCATGGTTCCGGTCCGGAGCCGATGACGATCCACTGACCGTTCGTGCGAGCGTCGGTTCGCCGCTCGCCCATTTCCTGTTACACGCACAGACACTGATGGCTGGTTCCACTCGGAAGACCCCTGCCCGGAAGACGGCGGCAAAGAAAGCGACGGCCAAGACGGCGATGGCCAAGACGGCCACGGCCAAGACCGCCACCCGGCGCGCGCCTTCCGGCGGCAGCGCGGGGAGCAGCGCGGCGGGCGGGCGCACCCTGGTGATCGTGGAGTCGCCGACCAAGGCCCGGACCATCAGCCGTTTTCTGCCGTCGGGCTACAAGGTGCTGGCATCCGTCGGGCACGTACGCGACCTGCCGCAGAACGCCAGCGAGATCCCCGAGAAATACAAGAAGGATGCGTGGGCACGGATCGGCGTTGACGTGGACAACGATTTTATGCCGCTCTACGTGGTGCCGAGTGGGTCGCGGAAGGTGCTGACGGAGATCCGGTCGGCGCTGAAGGACGTCGATCGGCTCTATCTCGCGACCGACGAAGACCGCGAGGGGGAGAGTATCTCGTGGCATCTGCTGCAGGAGCTGAAGCCGAAGGTGCCGGTGCGGCGCATGGTGTTCCATGAAATCACCGAACGGGCGATCCTGCACGCTCTCGACGACACACGCGATGTCGACGAGAATCTCGTCAAGGCGCAGGAGGCGCGGCGCATCATCGATCGTCTCACCGGCTATACGGTGTCACCGCTGCTCTGGACGACGGTCGCGCCGCGGCTGTCTGCCGGCCGTGTGCAGAGTGTCGCCGTCAAGCTGGTCGTCGTTCGTGAGCGCGAGCGTCGCGCGTTCCGCAGCGGCACATGGTGGGATCTGGTTGCGCAGCTGGCGCATCTGGACGCGCAGTTCGAGGCCAAGCTGGTCGCCATCGGCGGCAAGCGCGTCGCCACCGGTCGCGACTTCGACAAGGCCACCGGTCGGCTGACCGGCGACGGTGGTGAGGGCGTGCGTGATCTGGTGTTGCTGGACGAAGCAGCGGGCACGGCCCTTGTGGCGCGACTGAAGGGCGTGACGTGGACCGTCACCGACCGCACCGAAGAACCGTTCACGACCCGTCCGTCACCACCGTTCACCACGTCGACGCTGCAGCAGGAGGCCAACCGAAAGCTCGGACTGGGCGCGCGTGAAGCGATGCGCGTCGCACAGGATCTGTACGAACGCGGTTTCATCACGTACATGCGTACGGATTCGGTGTCGCTCTCAGCACAGGCGATCGATGCGGCACGGGCCTGCGCCCGCGAGTTCGGTCCGGAGTACGTGCCGGAGAAGCCGCGCTTCTTCGCCAACAAGTCGGCCAACGCGCAGGAAGCGCACGAGGCCATCCGTCCATCGGGCGAGCGCTTCAGGAGCCCGGATGAAACGGGCCTCAGTGGGCGAGAGCTTCGCTTGTATGACCTGATCTGGAAGCGCACGGTCGCCAGCCAGATGCCCGATTCACGACAGACGCGCATGGTGGTCACGGTCGCGGCCGACAACGCCGAGTTCCGTGCCAGCGGCAAGCGAATCGATTTCGCCGGTTTCATCCGTGCCTATGTCGAGGGGTCTGACGATCCCGAGGCAGCGCTGGATGACAAGGAAGTGGTGCTGCCGGCCCTGGTCGTCGGTGACAGGCCGGAGTGCCGTGCACTCGATGCGGTGAAGCACGAGACGCAGCCGCCGGCGCGATACACCGAAGCGTCGCTGGTGAAGGCGCTCGAAGAACTTGGTATCGGCCGGCCCAGCACCTACGCCTCGATCATGGACACCATCCAGAATCGTGGCTATGTGCGGCAGGATGGGAAGGCGTTGGTGCCGACCTTCACCGCCTTCGCGGTCACGCTGCTGCTCGAGGAGCGGATTACCTCGCTCGTCGACACGCAATTCACGGCCAAGATGGAGTCACAGCTCGACGACATCGCGAACGGGGAGCTGGATCAGCTTTCGTACCTGAAGCAGTTCTTCTTCGGCGACAAGGCGCATCCCGGCCTGAAGCCGATGGTCGACCAGAGCGCGGTGGCGCTCAAGAAGGAAGCTGGTGGTGCGCGCCTCGTGAAACTGGAGGGCGTCAACGCCGACATTCGTATCGGTCGCTACGGCCCGTATGTGGAAGTGATGGAAGACGGTGCTCCGCTGCGTGCATCACTGCCGAGCGACATGGCACCGGGCGACCTGACCGATGAGCTGGTGCAGGAGCTGTTGCGCACCCGTCAGGAAGGACCGCCGGTGATCGGGATTGACGCCGATTCCGGTCAGCCGATCTACATGATGCGCGGCGAATACGGCCCGTACGTGCAGCTGGGCGATGTGGAAGAGGGGAGCAAGACGAAGCCGAAGCGCACGTCATTGCCGAAGGGCGTGACGCCGGAGAACATCACGCTCGCGATCGCGACCGGACTGGTCGCTCTGCCACGGGCCCTTGGTGCGCATCCGGAGACCGGCCACGCCATCCGTGCGAGCCTCGGACGTTTTGGACCGTTCATCGTGCATGTGAAGGGCGGTGACGGTGGCAAGGATGATTTCCGCAGCATTCCGGCGACCGATGACGTGCTCACCATCGGGTTGCCGCGCGCCCTCGAGCTGCTCAGCCAGCCGAAGGGACGACGCGGCGTGACGAGCAGTGTCGTGACACCGTTGCGCGAACTCGGTGCGCACCCTGAGGACGGTCGCACCGTGCTGGTATTCGATGGCCGGTACGGTCCGTATGTGCAGCTCGGCCCGAACACCAGTGATCGCAAGGCGAAGCCGATTCGTGCGACGTTGCCCAATGACGTGAAGCCGGAGGCAGTGACGATGGCGCAGGCGGTGCAACTGCTCGAGGCCAAGGCGGGCAAGCCGATCGTGAAGAAGAAGCCGGCGCGGAAGAAGACGGCTCGCGCCAAGGGTTGACCATGACGGCGATCGATATCGTTGGAGGTGGGCTGGCTGGCAGCGAGGCGGCGTTCCAGCTCGCCGAGCGTGGGCATCGCGTCGTGCTGCACGAGATGCGTCCGGTGCGCGGTACGGCGGCGCACAAGACCGATCGCCTCGGGGAGCTGGTCTGTTCGAATACGTTCAAGAGTACCGAAGTCGCCAACGCTCACGGCTTGCTGAAGGCCGAAATGCGTGCGCTGGGCAGTGTGGTGTTGTGGGCCGCGGATCAGGCGCGTGTGCCGGGTGGCTCGGCGCTGGCGGTGGATCGCGAGATTTTCGCCGCCACTCTCGACGCGCGAGTCCGTGCGCACACCAACATCACGGTGGTGTGCGATGAAGTGTCGGCGCTGCCGGAGGTCGGCATCATCGCGACTGGGCCGTTGACGTCTGACGCGCTGGCCGAGGCGATCCGTGCCAGGCTCGGCATCGAATCCCTGGCGTTCTACGACTCGATTGCGCCGGTGGTCAGCTACGAGTCGCTCGACCAGTCATTGCTGTTCCGCGCCAGTCGCTGGAACAAGGAGACGATGGACGGCGCCGCGGAAGAGGGTGCATACCTGAACGCGCCGTTCAGCAAGGACGGGTACGAAGCGTTCATCGATGAGCTGGCCGCGGGCGATCAGTTCACGGCGCACGAGTTCGACGCCGTGCCGTACTTCGAAGGATGTATGCCGGCCGAGGAGATGGTGAAGCGGGGGCGCGAGACGTTGCGCTTCGGTCCGATGAAGCCGATCGGCCTGCGTGATCCGCGCACCGGCAAGCGGCCATGGGCGGTCCTCCAGTTGCGACAGGAGGATCGGGCGGGACGCATGTGGAATCTGGTGGGGTTCCAGACGCGGTTGCGGATCGGTGAGCAGCAGCGTGTGTTCCGCATGATTCCAGGGCTCGCCGATGCCGAATTCCTGCGCTACGGCAGCATCCACCGCAACTCGTACCTGAATGCGCCGGCAACGCTGACGCCGCATCTTTCGCTCCGCGACGCGCCGCTGACGATGTTTGCCGGCCAGCTGACCGGGGTCGAGGGATACACGGAGAGCAGTGCCACCGGGCTGCTGGCCGGCATCAACCTGTCGCGGATGCTGCACGGCGATGCGCCGGTGATCCCGCCACCGACCACGATGCTCGGCGCGCTCTACCGATACCTGCGCGAGGCTGACCCGAAGCACTTCCAGCCGATGAACGCGAACTATGGCCTGGTCGATGACCTTCCGAACCCGCCGCGTGACAAGATGGAACGCAAGCAGGCGATGGCGGACCGGGCATTGGTGGATCAGGCGGCATGGATTGCGTCGCTGTCGCTTGCGGGCCTGACGGTCTGATGCCACGGAAGGGCGTGGCGAAGTCGGTCGCTGCGGAGAGCGCTGAACCCCTGCCGATCGTGCTGCCGCCGCTTGTTGTCGAGTGGTTGCTGCATCTGCAGAAGGAGCGACAGATGTCGGCACACACGGTGACCGCGTACACCTCGGATCTTGCCCGGTTCACGACCTTCCTCGGTGCGAAGGCGCAGGGCGCGGCCTGGGACTGGGGCACGGTCGATCGCAATACGATTCGCAGCTTCCTTGGCTTCCTGTCGCGTCTGGGGCTTGAACGACGCTCGATTGCGCGGACGCTGAGTGCGGTGCGCGGCTTCTATCGATACCTGCATCGTGACGAACATGTCTCGGCCAACCCTGCGCGCAGCGTGCGGACGCCGAAGATCGGGCGGCACCTGCCGGCGCATCTGGACAGTGGGACGATGCAGACGCTGATCGACGCGGCGACGACGCGCGCGCAGGGTGGTGCCTGGAACGATGTCCGGAACCTCGCGATGCTGGAGCTGTTCTATGCCACCGGGATGCGTCTGTCGGAGCTTCACGGTCTCGACCGTGGCGACGTGGACCTGGTGTCACTGCGGGCGAAGGTGCGTGGCAAGGGGCGCAAGGAGCGCATCATTCCGTTCGGCGGACCCGCACGGCTGGCGAACATCAACTATGAGTCGCGCCGGGACGAGCTCATTCGCAGCATCGGCGCGAAGGCCGATCGCGCGGCGTGGTTTCTCAACCCACGGGGACGCCGGTTGTCGCGCCGCGGCATCCAGCTGGCCATGACCGGTCTGCTGGCGCTGGTGGACGCGCCCGACGGGGCCAGCGTGCACGCGTTGCGGCACACCTTCGCGACGCACCTGCTGGACGCCGGCGCCGAGTTGCGAGCGGTGCAGGAGCTGCTGGGCCACGCCAGCGTGAGCACGACGCAGATCTACACGCACACGAGCGTCGAGCGACTCAAGGCCGCGTACGCGAAGGCCCATCCGCGGGCCTGACGGCCGATGGGGACGGAGTTCTTGAGCTCATGGGGACGGAGTTGACGGCCAATGGGGACGGAGTTCTTGAGCTCATGGGGACGGAGTTGGTGAGCTCAAGAACTCCGTCCCCATGGATCCTTGCCCTTTGTCGTCGGCGGCCGTGAGCTGATATTCCGGCATGTCTGACAGAATGCCGGCATTTCACGCCACGACCATCCTCGCCGTCCGCCGTAATGGACAGATCGCCATCGGCGGCGACGGGCAAGTGTCCATGGGACAGACCGTCGCCAAGGCAACGGCGAAAAAGGTGCGTCGCCTCGGCAATGGCAAGCTGGTCGCCGGATTTGCCGGCGCGGCGGCCGACGCGTTCACGCTCTTCGAGAAGTTCGAGGAAAAGCTCGAGCGCTATGGCGAGAACCTGCCGAAGGCGGTGGTCGAACTGGCGAAGGACTGGCGCAGCGACCGTGTGCTGCGGCGGCTCGAAGCACTGCTGATCGTTGGTGACAAGGACACACTCTTCACGATCAGCGGCAACGGCGATGTCATCGAATCGGATGATGGGATCATGGCGATCGGCTCGGGAGGGATCTACGCGTTGTCGGCAGCACGTGCGCTGATGCGGCACACGCCGATGAGTGCCCGCGAGATCGTCGAACATGGCATGCAGATCGCCGGCGAGATCTGCGTCTACACGAATACGAACATCACCGTCCTCGAACCCACGGCCTGACCGATGCCGTCGCCGCGTACTGCCAGGGCGCTCGCGCGCCTCGTCGATCTGACACCGCGACGAATCGTCGCTGAGCTCGATCGATACATCATCGGCCAGTCGAGCGCCAAGAAGGCGGTCGCGATCGCATTGCGGAATCGGTGGCGACGGCAGCATACCCCCGACACGATCCGTCGCGAAATTTCACCGAACAACATCATCCTCATCGGGCCGACCGGATGCGGCAAGACGGAGATCGCCCGGCGCGTGTCCAAGCTTGCCGCCGCACCGTTCGTGAAGGTGGAGGCGTCGAAGTTCACCGAGGTCGGGTATGTTGGTCGCGATGTGGAATCGATGGTGCGCGACCTGATCGAAGCGGCGATGGACCTGGTGCGCAGCGAGCGTGAGTCGGAGATCACGATCGAGGCCACGGAGCGCGTCGAAGAGCGGCTGCTCGATGCGCTGCTGCCGGCTCCCGCTGCACCATCAAAACCGACTGAAACCCCGGCAGCGCAAGAGACGCCGGCGTCACCGAACATCTTTCTCGTCGGCGCGTCTGGCGCTGCCACCACCGCACCAATCAGCGACGCCGAGCAGGATCGGCATCAGCGCACCCGCGACAAACTGCGTGTGCTGCTGCGCGATGGGCAGCTCGAACAGCGCAGCGTTGATCTGGACATGCCGATGTCTGCGCCGCCGATGATGGGCATGCTGAATCAGCCTGGCGCTCAGGAAGGGATGGAGCAGTTCACGCAGATGTTGCAGGACATGATGCCGAAGCGAACACGCAAGCGCAGTATGCCGGTCGCCGAGGCGCGGCGGGTGCTGCTGAGCCAGGAGTTCGATCGGATGCTCGATCGTGACGATCTCATCGCGGAAGCAATTGAGCGGACCGAAGAGACCGGCATCATCTTTCTCGACGAGATTGACAAGATTGCGGGACAGCGCGGTGGGCAGGCCGGCCCTGATGTGTCGCGTGAAGGCGTGCAGCGCGACCTCCTGCCGATCGTCGAGGGGTCGGCGGTGCAGACGAAGTACGGCATGGTGAAGACCGATCACGTGTTGTTCATCGCCGCCGGCGCCTTCCATGTCTCGAAGCCGAGCGACCTCATTCCGGAGTTGCAGGGCCGGTTCCCGATCCGGGTGGAACTGCTGCCACTCACCGAATCGGACTTCGTGCGCATCATGACCGAGCCGGAGCACGCGCTGACGAAGCAGTACGCGGCGCTGGTGGCGTCGGAAGGGGCCGAGCTGACCTTTGCCGCCGACGGGATTGCCGAACTCGCGCGCGTTGCGACGGTGTGCAACACACGGATGGAGAACATCGGTGCGCGGCGCCTGCACACGGTCATGACGACGCTGCTCGAGGAGCTGCTCTACGGGCTGCCCGAGTCGGGGGCCGGGGGCATCGAGGTCGATGCGCCGATGGTGCGAGCTCGGCTCGAGCACGTCTCCCAGGACGAAGATCTCCGGCGCTACATGCTCTGACGACGCGGCGTCGTTGACGCCGGAGGCATTGGCGCTAGGTTCACTCCCTTTCCAGTCCCTTCCGGGTCGTCTGCACGAACCTTCGCTCCCGCCGCCATGTCCGTTGAGCGTCCACACCGCGACTTCCTCGCGATTCCGGATTTCGATCGTTTCGAGCTCGATGCGCTCTTGCGCCTCGCCGATCGGATGCGTCGCGGCGATTACGATCGGCGCCCATTGCGCGGCAAGACGCTGGCGATGCTCTTCATGAAGGCCTCAACGCGAACGCGTGTGTCGTTCGAGGTCGGCACGTTCCAGCTCGGTGGTCATGCGCTGTTTCTGTCGGACCGCGACGTGCAGCTGGGTCGTGGCGAACCGCTCTCCGATACAGCGCAGGTGCTCACGCGATACGTCGACGGCATCATGATCCGCACCTTCGCGCATGATGATGTGCTGAATCTGGCGAAGCATGCGCAGGTGCCGGTGATCAACGGCCTGACGGACCTGCAGCATCCCTGTCAGGTTCTCGCGGATGTGCTGACGGTGCGTCAGCACCTGAATGATGAACGGAAGCAGGTGGTGGCGTGGATCGGCGATGGGAACAACATGGCGAACTCGTGGATCGATGCAGCCGCGTCATTCGGTTTTGCGCTGCGCCTGGCCTGTCCGGAGGGCTATGATCCCGATCCGGTGTTGCTGGCGCGGGCGCAGAAGCAGTCGGATGTGCGCTTCATGCGCGACCCGGCCGAGGCGGCCGATGGGGCCACGGTCGTGACGACGGACGTGTGGGCGTCGATGGGGCAGGAAGCGCAGCGTGAACAGCGTGTACACGCATTCAAGGACTACATCGTGACCGAGGCGTTGATGGCGCGGGCGGCCAAGGGCGCCATCTTTCTGCATTGCCTGCCGGCGCACCGCGGCGAAGAGGTGACGCCCGGTGTGATCGACGGCCCGCAGAGCCGCGTGTTCGATGAGGCGGAGAACCGGCTCCATGTGCAGAAGGCCGTCATGGCCGTGCTGCTCGGCGGGGAGACGTTGCATACGGGGCAGGTGCGGGCGTAGCCTATTGATCGAGCCTCGAACACGACTACCCACCTGCTGACACCTATGCCCACCATCGGAAAAGCCGCCCCCGCCTTCTCGCTCGAGACCGACACCGGCGAGACCCTCTCGCTGAAGGACCTCAAGGGCAAGAATGTCGTCCTCTACTTCTATCCGAAGGACGACACCTCCGGCTGTACCACCGAGGCCTGCGAATTCCGCGACCTGATGCCGCGCTTCGAGAAGGGCAGCGCCGTGATCCTCGGTGTGAGTCCCGACAGCGTGAAGAGCCACCAGAAGTTCAAGGCCAAGCACGATCTGCCATTCACGCTGCTGGCCGACACCGAACATGCCATGGCCGAGAAGTACGGTGTCTGGAAGGAGAAGAGCATGTACGGGCGGAAGTACATGGGTGTCGAACGGACCACCTTCCTGCTCGATGCCAAAGGAGTGCTCCGTCAGGTCTTCGAGAAGGTCAAGCCGGCCGGGCATGCCGATGAGGTGGCGGCGGCGCTGGCGGCGCTGTAGCAGGCGGCACGTAGCGTCCTGACGGGAGGCGGGTCCCGATGTAGTTTTCAGCTCTGCCAGTTCGGCACCTCCTCCTGCCTTCCCGCCATGTCCGCCCACGAAACGCTTCAGCGCACCGCGCTCTTCGACACACACGTCGCGCTGGGTGCCAAGATCGTGCCTTTTGCCGGCTTCGAGATGCCCGTGCAGTACCCGGGTGGCATCACGGCCGAGCATCACGCAGTGCGCAAGGCCTGCGGCCTGTTCGACGTCAGCCACATGGGGGAATTTCTGGTCACCGGGCCGGGCGCCGTCGCGTTCGTCAATCACGTCACGACCAACGATGTGTCGAAGCTCGCCATCGGACAGGCGCACTACTCGACGTTCTGTAACGACCGTGGCACGATCGTGGATGACTGCCTGGTGTACCGCTTCGCGGATCACCTGATGCTGGTGGTCAATGCCTCGAACATCGCCAAGGATTGGGCACACATCACGCCGCAGCTGGCGCAGTTCGATGCCCAGCTCGAGGACGTCAGCGCGGCGACGGCGTTGCTCGCGTTGCAGGGGCCGAACGCGCCGACCATTCTGGCGCGCCACACCGCCGTCGATCTGGACGCCATCACGTACTATCACTTTGCCGTTGGCACGGTGGCCGGCATCGAGAACGTGATCGTCAGCCGCACCGGGTACACCGGTGAAGATGGCTTCGAGTTGTACTTCCCGGATGCGCAGGCGCCGGCGATGTGGGCGTCACTGATGTCAGGCGGCGATGTGACGCCGGCCGGGCTCGGCGCCCGCGATACGCTCCGGCTCGAGATGGGCATGGCATTGTACGGCAACGATATCGACGACACGGTCACGCCGTACGAGGCGAATCTTGCCTGGCTGGTGAAGCTGACGGCGAAGGAGCGATTTGTCGGACGCGAGGCACTGGTCGCG
>JANPFJ010000315.1:0-5287 GCA_031423355.1 Gemmatimonadaceae bacterium
GTACCGTCAGCCACCGCAGACGCCGAAGCCGATGCTTGGGACTGCCGCAACAGCGTAGCCGCGAAGTCCGGTGCGCATTGCCTGAACCGCGTTACGCCGTCCAGGCAATACGGCACCGGCAAGAACGCGTCAGTCCCGATCCCGACGCACGATCACGCGCTTGCCCTTGATCGTCGTGTTGCGCAGGGCGTCGATGATGTCGTCGGCGATCTCGTCCGGCACTTCGACGATCGAGAACTTGTCCTGAATCTGGATCGCACCAACGACGCTCGCGTCGAGCTGCAATTCATTGGCAATCGCGCCTACCAGGTCTCCCGGACGGACGCGCGCCAGTCGGCCCGCGCCGACGTAGAGTCGCGCTACATCCCACTGAGGCTTGCGCGCAGCCGGTCTGGCAGGACGCTCACCCTCGGCCGCTGGACGCGACGGGCGGTCAGGACGATCCGCCGGACGTTCGGCGCTGCGTTCCGGGCGCGGACGATCAGCGCGTTCGAAGCGCGTCGAGGTGCGCTCCGGACGCTCGCTGCGTGATGCAGGGCCCGAGCGATCAGAGCTGCTCGGACGATCGCGGCGCGGTTCGACCGCCGGGATTTCCTTCTCATCGGCGCTTCCGCCGTTGTGCAACTCGAGCTGCTTCACCGCCGCCGCCGCGACATCCATCACGTCGAACTCCTCGGCCAGCGATTCGACGATGCTGCGGAATGCGTCGAGATCACCGGAGAGAATGCCTTCCCGCAGCGACGCCTTGGTCAGTTCCAGACGCCGCGTGCGCAGGTCGGCGACCGTGGGCACGGTGGCGATTTCGATCTTCGACTTCGTCGCCAGCTCGATGTTGCGCAGCATGCGATGTTCGCGCGGCTCGGCCAGTGAAATCGCCACGCCTTCGCGACCGGCGCGCCCCGTCCGGCCGATGCGATGCACGTACGCTTCGGTGGAGGTCGGCACATCGTAGTTCACGACGTGCGACACGTGCTGAATGTCCAGACCACGGGCCGCCACGTCGGTGGCCACCAACAGGTCCGTCTTTTCGGCACGGAACTTCTTCATCACGCGGTCGCGCTGATCCTGGCTCAAGCCACCGTGCAACGCTTCGCAGCGATAGCCCCGGGCATTCATCGTCTCGGTCAGTTCATCGACTTCCGTGCGAGTGCGGCAGAAGATGATGGCCGACTGCGGCTGCTCGATATCCAGCACACGACCGAGGGCGGCCATCTTGTGTGCGCGCGGCACGATGTAGGCCACCTGGCGCACCTTCGCCGTCTGGCCCGGCTCGACCTTCGCCTTGTCGATCTTCACCGTCAGCGGATCACGGAGATGCTTGCGGGCGATCTGGGCAATGCGCGGCGCGACCGTGGCCGAGAAGAGCGCGGTCTGGCGTTCTTTCGGCGTGGCGGCGAGAATCGCCTCGAGATCCTCGGCGAAACCCATGTCGAGCATTTCGTCGGCTTCGTCGAGGACAACGATCCGCACGCTGTCGAGCAGCAGCGTACCGCGACGAATGTGATCGAGGGCGCGCCCGGGCGTTGCCACGACCACGTCCACGCCACGGCGAAGCGCGCGGATCTGCGTGTCCATCGCCGAGCCGCCGTAGATCGGCAGCGCGATGATGCCCATCGCCTTGCCGTACTTGTGCACTGCTTCCGCGACCTGCATGGCGAGCTCGCGGGTTGGCGTCAGGATCAGCGCCTTGGTGCGCGAGCGCGCCGGCGCGCTGGTGTCGACGAGGTGCAGCAGCGGCAACGCGAAGGCTGCGGTCTTGCCGGTGCCCGTTGCCGCCTGCGCAAGGATGTCACGACCTTCGAGTAGCGGCGGAATCGCTTCGCGCTGAATCGGTGTCGGCTCTTCGTAGCCAAGGCCGGCTAGTGCCCCGACCAAACGTGAATCGAGGCCGAGGCCGGAAAATCCGGTGTCGGCAGGTGCTTCTGAGCTTGTGGGACGTGGTGTCATAAGCTATGAAGCTACATCAATTTACGCTCAGAAGGCGGTTCGCCCGATCACCGTCCCGAATTTGCCCCCGTCAGGCGGCGTTCCGGCGACAGTACCAGCCGGCCGCCGGCCGCTCAGTCCACCATCGCGGCCCGGCGTCTGGCGTCCATCGACAGCTCATGCTGCAAACGCTTGGCCAGGAGCCAGACGACGCAGACGTTCACCGCCAGCAGGATGAACAGCGTCGATGACGGGTGCTTGAAACACTCGTAGACCTCTGGCGGGATGAGCGTGCCGGTGGCGACGACCGTCAGCCACTCGGCCCAGCGCCGTTGCAACCAGAGCCCCACCGCTTCAACCAGGAACAGGCCGGCATAGGCGAAGAGGGCCGCGCCCAGCAGGACGACCCGGTGCGACTGCGGCCCTGAGATCCACTGCAGGAAGGTCTCGGCTACGTGCTGGATGTAGCCGACGGGCAGATCCTGCACCCACTGCTCGAACGAGGCTGCGACCTCAGGCCGGACCAATCGCATCGTTGCCAGCCCGAGGGCGACCAAGACCCCCGTCTGCAGGAACTTGTAGATCGCGACCACGCGCAAAAACGCGGTACGATCGACGACGGATGGCTTGGCGGGTGCAGTCATGGGCGGAAGAACGGTCTGGTGCGCGGTCGTGGCAGAACGATACCCTGCTGCGCCTCAGGTGTGTCGTCCGAGGCGCAGGGATTTCATGCTTTCGCCAGATTTGACGCATGCCGCTGTACGACGCCACAGATTCGCCGCCGTTTGCCATTCGCCCCTCGCCGATGCAGGGGTTGGGCGCCTTCGTCACCCACCACATTCCCGGTGGCACCCGGCTGGTGGAGTACGCCGGCCAACGGCTCACGCCCGCGGAGGCCGAGGCGCGCTACCCGGATGTGCCCGGCGAGCGACATCACACCTTTCTGTTCGCGATTGACGACGCGGTGGTGATCGACGCCGCGGTGGATGGTAACGATGCCCGCTGGATCAATCACTCGTGTGCGCCGAACTGCGACGCGGTGATCGAGGATGCGCGGATCTGGATTGAATCCATCCGCGATATCGAGCCGGGGGAAGAATTGGCGTACGACTACGCGTTCACGCTTCCCGAGCGGCACACGCCAGCGGTCAAGCGCCGCTATCCATGTCGGTGTGGTGCGTCAACCTGCCGTGGGACGATGCTGGCGAAAAAGCGGTAGCGCGTTCGAGCGCGGCGGCCGTCCCCGCCAGGCGGCGTGGCGAGATGCGTCTATCGATGTCCCGGCGCCTGAAGTGGCGCCGCCGCCGTCGCAGCCTCGTTCCACCGTTCAACGCGATTTCGTCCACCGTGCTTGGCGAGGTAGAGCGCCGCGTCGGCTCGCTTCATCAACGCCTCCAGTCCGTCCATCTCTGGTTCCATGACGGCAATGCCTGCGCTGACAGTGTACCGGATGCGTTTGCCGTCCACTTCGACCACGTGTGCGGCCACCGACTTCAGCAATCGCTTCCCGACAATTTCGGCACCCTCGATGGTGGTCGCCGGCAGCAGGACGACGAACTCCTCGCCACCGAACCGTGCCACGAAATCCATCGCACGCGATGCGGACGCGATCCCCGCGGCCAGATGGCGCAATACCGCATCGCCCGCGGCGTGACCGTACGTGTCATTGACGTTCTTGAAGTGATCGGCATCGATCACCATCAGCGCCAGTGGGCTCTGGGTGCGCTTCCATCGTTCCATCTCCGACTCGGCGACATCGAAGAATGCCCGGCGGTTGGCGAGGCCGGTGAGGTGATCATACGAGACGGACCGCCGCAGCGCCTCGTTCACTTCCTTGCGATCCGAGATATCGCGAATGATCAGACTGTAGCCGTGTTCCTCGGGATGCGATGCGTCGGTCCCCGCCAGCGGCGCGATCAGGCAGCTGCCCCAGAAATGCGATCCATCAGCGCGCGTTCGCCAGCCTTCGTCGAGCGTCCATCCGTGCAGATCGGCATCCTGCAGGCGCGTGTTGCTCGAGTGTGCCGTGATCGCGTCTTCCGGATAGAACATGTCGTAGGACCGCCCCTCGACTCCCGGCGCCAGATGGCCCGAGATGCGCTCGATGGTCGGATTCCACGACTCGATGATCCCTTTCGAATCGAGCGTCAGCGTCGCGTAGTCCGAGATGCCCGTGACCATCGTGTTCACCCAGGCCTGACTCTCACGAAGATCCCGCTCACGCTGCACCGATTCGGAGACGTCACTGAGCACCGCCATCAGATGGTCGCAGTCCAGCTTCAGCAGCGTGAGGGAGAGCACCTGTGGGTCGCGCTTCCCCTTCACCGCCTGGTCGACCTGCATCTGAAACCCTTCATGCACCATGCCGGCGGTGGCGGCGAAACTGAATGCGCGTTCCCGGAGATCTGGCGCGAGCCGTTCGAGCGCATCGAACAGGTTGCCCACCGCCTCGCCGTGTGTCAGTGGCGCCAGCAGCTCGGCACACCGCGGATTCATCAGCTGGATATCGCCGGCGATGTTCGTCTCGACCAGCCCGATGGGAGCCATCTGCATGAAGCGCAGGAGCGTCTGGTAGTCGGCCTCGTGCTGCACCGGAATGCACACCTCGCAGTCGCCCATGGCCGAGAGCGTTGAGGCGATGACGAGCTGTGCTCGAGCCGGCGTCTTGCGGCCGGGACGCGCGACTTTCGTTCGGCGCGACGCGGGCGCGGTGTGTGCCGAGGCGTGCGCCGTCGGGGAATCGGATGCGTGTGCGTCTGCTTCGAGCATGGCGTCAGTCGTTCGTCGAATGGCGGTGCAGTGAACTGTGGGGAGACAGAATCACCTGAGCCGGCTCGCCCTGATGGATCTGACTCTGGAAGTTCTCGGCGGTCCATTTGAAAACTTGACACCATAATGGATGAGGCTGTAACGACATCGTTACTACTCATCCATTCCGAATAGGGCAGGCCTTCCCCACGGAGGCAGGCCTGCGGCCGTTGCGAGAGGCGTCAGGTCCGGACGTGTGACAGAGACGAATCCTGCACGACGACGAATCCGCTCGGCGCTTGATCCTCAGCCCGCCGAAGCCAGGCTACGCCCCGATCCGCGCCGTCCCGTTCTGCGCCGACATGGCACTCGGGTCTTCCCCGGGATTGATGAACCGATCCGTTTCGATGTGGTGCTGGCGCTCGTACAGCTCCTTGTAGCGGCCGCCGATCGCCAGCAGTTCGTGATGCGTCCCGCGCTCCACGATCTGGCCGCCCTCGAGCACCAGGATCTGGTCAGCGCTGGTGATCGTCGAGAGCCGATGCGCAATCACGAAGGTGGTCCGGCCGGCACGCAGCCGCCGCAGGCCTTCCTGGATCAGCTGCTCGCTTTC
>JANPFJ010000316.1:0-1932 GCA_031423355.1 Gemmatimonadaceae bacterium
CATTCCTCGTAGCGCATGCACGGCTGCTCGATGTACACGTCGACGCTGCGCACCGCATCTGCGACACGGATCGCCTGGTGCTGCGTCCAGCCGGTGTTGGCATCGGCGATCAGCACGTCACCTGACTGCAGCTGTGCCGCGGCGGCACGGATACGTTCGATATCGGTATCGGGATCACCCCCGACCTTCAGCTGGAACTTGGTGTAGCCCTCGGCTCGGTACACACCAACTTTGGCTGCCATCTTCTCCGGCGTGTCCTGCGAGATGGCGCGGTACAGCGCGACGTCGTTCCCCACCCGCCCACCGAGCAGCGTCGCGACCGACTGACCGGTGGCATGGCCGAGAATATCCCAGCAGGCCATGTCGATTGCGGTCTTCACGTACGGATGGCCGCGCAGGAGCTGATCCATGCGCCGGTTGATGCTCGCGAGCTCCGTCGGATTCTGCCCGAGCAGGTTTGGCGCCAGTTCCGCGATGCCCGTGCGCGCACCAGCGGCGTAGGCGGGGAGATACGCCGGGCCCAGCGGGCAGACCTCACCGTAGCCAGTGATGCCGGCGTCGGTGTCGATGGCGACGATGGTCGAATCGAACACATCGACCGAGTTGCCTCCGGACCACTTGTAGCTGCCTTCATGTAGTGGCAGTTCGACGCGGTACGCCGTGATTGCGGTAATCCGCATGCGTGCTCCTCAAGAACGACATAGGAGGACGCCGACCAGCGCAGCAGTTCCAACTGCTGTGGCGCGATGCGTCCGGTGGTGTGGCAAACGGAAACTCAGGCAGGACTCGACTTGCAGAGTATGCCGTCGGGGCGCTGTACGCGCAACGAGAGCCACGTCACTGTGCACCCGCCGCCAGCACCTCCCGCTCCAGCCTCGCGTAACTCGCTTCCATGCCCGTGGTCATGCCGGTGCCGAGGATCATGTCGCGCAGCTCCTTGCTCGGATAGGTGATGACGAGGCTGAGCAACGTGCCACCCTGCACCGGCACCAGTGTGAGCTCGTTCCGTGTTCCAGGACCCTCCATGCCGACCATCTGCTCCGTGGTCACCGACCGCGTGGGCGCGGCGGACTCCAGCAGCTCCCCTTCGAAACCAAAGCGTTGCGCGCCGTCGTCGGACGCCCACTCGTAGCGGTACCGGTCACCAACCTGTGTCGCGACCTCGCATATCGGCATCGACCAGCCGTCGGGGCCAAGCATCCACCGCTTCATCAGCGCCGGATCGTGATGCGCGCGCCAGACCTGTTCAACGGTGCCGCGCACCACACGACTCACCCGGACCTGCGTATCGCTGAGGAGCTGCGCTTCCGTATCGCGGCCGGCCGCAAAACTCGCGAGATCGACGAGCACTGCGTCGATCTGCCCCATCGCGGACTTCATGCCTTCGAGCATCCCCATCTTCACCAGTTCTTCCATCGCGTCGAGGCTGTGGAACGTGGTGACCGTCGTGCAGCGCGAGCCGGCCCCGGTCGGCTCGAAGCCGAACACCATCCGCATGGTGGGCATCTGCGCATTCGGCACGCCTGAGTCATCGGCGAATCCATCCTCGACCTCGATCGCCGTGCACGGCTGCACCGTCAGGAAACGGAACCACCCGCGCGACATGGCGCCATCGGGTCCGGTCATGTAATAGTGCGAATAGCCCCCCACGGACATGTCATGGCGCGTGAACGTTGCAGGCCACTGCTCCGGCCCCCAGAATCGCTCCAGCTGCCGCGGGTCTGCATAGGCATCCCAGAGCCGCTCGACGGGAACGGGATAGTCTGCGACGACAGTGAGTGTCAGCGCCGCAGCATCAGACGAGACGGACGTGATCGGCATGGTTACTCCGTTCCTGGACGGTGTTCGGTGAGAATGGCGTCGAGCTGGCTGAATCGGGAGACCCACAGTTCTTCGAGCTGCAGGAGCAGCGTGCGGGCGCGCGCAAGTTGC
>JANPFJ010000317.1:0-13191 GCA_031423355.1 Gemmatimonadaceae bacterium
AGAAGTGAGCCGCCGCAAAAAGTCCGTCAAGCGCATCATCCTGCCTGATGCCCGCTACGACAGCCAGACTGTCAGCAAGTTCATCAACAACCTGATGCTGCAGGGCCGCAAGGCCACGTCAGAGAAGATCTTCTACGCCGCGATGGACCTGGTGGAAGCACGCACCAGCCAGCCGGGCGTGAACATCTTCAAGCAGGCGCTCACCAACCTGAAGCCGGTGGTCGAAGTGAAGAGCCGCCGCGTTGGCGGTGCCACGTATCAGGTGCCGGTCGAAGTGCGTCCCGATCGCCGCACGGCGCTCGCCATGCGCTGGCTGATCAGCTACTCGCGCGACCGCAACGAGAAGTCGATGCCGGAGCGTCTGGCTGCCGAAGTCATCGCCGCCAGCAAGGGCGAAGGCAACGCGATCAAGAAGAAGGAAGACACGCACCGTATGGCCGAGGCCAACAAGGCCTTCGCGCACTACCGCTGGTAGGTGGTCTTTCGGTGGAGAACAGAACGCCCCTCGGAGTCCGGGGGGCGTTCTGCGTTTCATGGGGACGGAGTTCCTCCGCTCATGGGGACGGAGTTCCTCCGCTCATGGGGACGGAGTTCCTCCGCTCATGGGGACGGAGTTCGTCTGCGCCGAGGCATCACGCCCGGACACCATCGATCACAGCATTCGGAAAGACGCGTCGTCGACCGCTCGCTGGCTGCGATGCGCGACGCCTGTCGCACGTGGGTGCACCGGCCTGACGGGAATAGTGACGCTCTTGCGCCCGGCACCGTCTTGCCCGACGATTCCCCATGACTCGCCTCAGACATTTTCTGCTTCGACATGCCGCGCTTGGTGTGGCCATGCTCGCCGGCGGCATCGGCCACGCCCAGTCGACGCCCCCCGCCTGGCCCGACCGCGCCATCCGCCGCGACATCCCGATGACGGACGCCATCCGAGCCGCCTTCGCCAAGGGCACCCGCGATTCCACCGGACGGCCCGGGCGAGCCTACTGGCAGCTCCGCGCCGACTACGTCATCCGGGCCCGGCTCGACGTGCCGGCGCAGCGCCTCACCGGCGTCGAGACGATCACACTCCACAACAACAGCCCCGACTCGCTCACGCAGATCGCGCTGCGCCTCGATGCCAATCATTTCATTGGCAGCAATCCACGCGCGCTGCCCTGGGTGCCAGCACAGCTCACTGACGGCATGGTCGTGAATGCCATCCGGATCAATGGCACCGTGGTCACACTCGACGCACAGCCACTGCGTGGCACGGCCCCCGGCGCGCCGATCGCCGTCAACCTCCGATCGACCCTCGCCCGCGTGATACTGGCGCGCGCGATTCAGCCTCGCACCACCGCCACGATCGAAATCGAATGGAATCACGCGCTCCCCGGTGGCCCCGGCTCCGGACACCGCATGACCCAGCGCTGGGCGGATTCGCTCTTTCAGCCGACACAGTGGTTCCCGCGTATCGCCGTCTACGACGATCTCCGTGGCTGGGACCCCGAGCAGTACCTGGGGCCTTCCGAGTTCTACAACAACTTCGGCCGCTTCGATGTGAAGATCGATGTGCCGGGCGGATGGATCGTCAGTGGCACCGGCGTCCTGCAGAATCCGGAACAGGTGCTCACGGCCATGGCGCGCGAGAGACTCGCACGAGTGCTCTCGAGCGACAGCACCACCACCATCGTCGGGCCGGATGAAGTCGGCCCGGGGCAGGCCACCGCGGTCGGCGACCGACTCGTCTGGCACTTCTTGGCCGACAGTGTCAACGACTTTGCCTGGGCCACCGCGAAGAAGTTCGTGTGGCAGGGCACACGCGCGATGATTCCAGGGAAGGGCGCGGTACCAGTGTACCAGTACTTCCTTCCCGGGCGTGCACCACTCTACGCCAACGCGCTCGGCATCACGCGACACGCACTCGAGTTCTATTCGGCGCTCTGGTTCCCGTACCAGTTCCCGCAGATGACGCTCCAGGACGGCCCGAGCGCCGGCATGGAGTACCCGATGGTGATCAATTCCAACTCCGGTGCGGCGGACCACGAAACTGGCCATCAGTGGTGGCCGATGGTGGTCAGCAACAACGAGACGTGGTATGGCTGGATGGATGAAGGGTTCAATCAGTACATGAACATCCTCTCCGGCGCCGACAACATGAAGCGTGCCCCCAACCTCGATCGGCTGGGCCAGTCGTACGGCGCCACCAGCGGCAACGAATCGGAGCCGCCGATGATGTGGAACGCCAACTTCGCCGGTTCGTTCTATGGTTTCACCACCTATAGCAAGACGCCACTGATGCTGTCGATGCTGGGCGGGATCGTTGGTGATTCGGCCGTGCAGCGCGCGCAACGCGAGTGGGCGCAGGCATGGATGTTCCGCCATCCGTCGCCGTGGGACTACATGTTCTTCATGAACAAGGCGCTCAATCGCGATCTGGGCTGGTTCTGGTATGCGTGGTTGTTCACGACGGAACGCGTCGACGGATCCATCACCGATGTGCAGACGCGTGGTGTGCGCACGACCGTCACCGTCCGGCAGGATGGCCAGATGCCATCACCGGTCGTGCTCCGTGTGCGATTCGACTCCGCTGGCCCCGCGATCAAGTCGATGCCGAATGCGGTGATGCAGGACAGTCTGACGGCGATTGTGACCTGGCCGGCCGACGTCTGGTTCACCGGGCGCCGCAGCTTCGATGCCGTGCTCGCCTTCGGCAAGCGACGCATCACGCAGGTGCTGTTCGATCCCGCCTGTCGCTTTCCTGACCGCAATCCGGCCGACAACGTCTGGCCACGGCAAGCCACGCCGACTGACGCAGCCCCGGCAACCACACCGAACTCCCTCTGCACCCGATGACCCACGCCATTGAACGCATCCGCCGATCCGCGCTCCTGCTGCTCGCCGGCGCCGTCTCGTGCCTCGCACCGCGTGTTGCGGCCGCGCAAGCATCGGTGCTGCTGCGCCCTGCGCGCGTCTTCGACGGCACCGGGCAACCGGCGCAGTCCGGCGTCGTGGTCCTGGTGCAGAACGGCCGCATCACCGCGCTCGGTGCACCGTCGAGCGTCAAGGCACCTGCCGATGCCGCGGTGATCGATCTCCCTGGCATGACGCTGATGCCTGGCATGATCGACCTGCATTCGCATGTGCTCCTGCATCCGTACAACGAAGCGACGTGGAACGACCAGGTCCTGAAGGAGCCGCTCGGTCTCCGCGTTGCCCGTGCCACGGTGCACATGCAGCGCACGCTGCGCGCCGGTTTCACCACGCTGCGTGACCTCGGCACCGAAGGCGCTGCCGACGCTGATGTGGGATTGAAGAAGGCGGTGGAGCAGGGAATCATCGAGGGGCCACGGATGATCGTCACCACGCGCGCCATCGTGATGCGCGGAAGCTACGGGCCAGGCGGCTTTGCGCCCGAAGTCGACGTGCCGCAAGGCGCAGAGGAAGCCGCTGGTCCGGAGGAATTGTCGCGCGTCGTGCGTGATCAGATTCGGCGCGGCGCCGATTGGATCAAGATCTACGCCGACTACCGATGGGGCGCAGGCGGCACCGCACGTCCGGCGTTCACACAGTCGGAAATGAATCTGGTGGTGGAGATTGCCGAGTCGAGCGGTCGGCATGTGGTGGCGCACGCGACGACGCCGGAAGGGATGCGCCGCGCCATCCTCGCCGGCGTCAGGACGATCGATCACGGGGACGACGGGACACCAGAGATCTTTCGGCTGATGAAGGAACGTGGTGTTGCACTCGTGCCGACGGTCGCGGCCGGCGACGCCGTGCTGCAGTACGGTGGCTGGAAGAAAGGCGCAGCGCCCGAGCCGGCACGGATCACCAGCAAGCGGGCCAGCGTCAAGGCTGCCCTCGAGGCCGGCGTGACCATCGCCAACGGCAGCGATGTCGGCGTCTTCACACACGGAACGAATGCGCGAGAACTCGTCCTGATGGTCGAGTACGGATTGACACCGGTGCAGGCCCTGGTATCCGCCACGTCGACCGCCGCCAGGGTGCTGGACATGTCCGATCGCATCGGGACGATCGCTCCCGGCATGCTGGCCGATCTGGTGGCCGTCGAGGGCGATCCGACGCGAGAGATCACCGCGGTCGAGCGCGTGCGATGGGTCATGAAGGATGGCAAGGTGATCCCTGGAGCTGGAGTGGCGGCACTCCCTGGTCGGTAGGCCTTGGCAGTGGCCGGAAAGTGGCGAAGCGCGAACCGCGCGGCGGGTGTGTATCAGGTCGTCCATCCTGAGGGCTGGCGCGGCTTGCCGAGTGTCAGGCGCCGCTGCGCTGGAGCGTTTTGTGCGTTTCGATGATCGCCAGCAGTGCGTCTAGCTGCTGACCGCCGCAACCTCCGTCCGAATCGATGCCGCTCCCTGTTCCGCACCCTGACGTGATCGCCCGCACGCTGCCTGATGGCAGTGTGCTTTTTCATCCGCAGACCGAGGTGTACTTCGGTCTCAACGAGACGGGCACCGTGATCTGGCAGGCATTGGCTGCCGGCGCGTCGTGCGAGGAGGCGCTGGTTGGCGCCGTCCGCGGCCGCTGGCCCGAGGCGCCGGCGACGGACGTCGTGTGTCATGTGCGCGAGCTGCTGGCCGACCTGTCGGTCGAAGGCCTCGTCGTCGACACCGTCGCCCAGGGGCGGTGACTCGCCTGCTGCTCCGTAAGGTGCGCGCCGCGGTCGACGTCGGCCGCGCCGTCCTGGCAGTCTTGCACGCCCGACGGATCGTGGCCCGGCGTCCGGTCGGTGACCTCATCGCCCGGGACGAGACCGCCAGCCTGCCGTCAGACCGCGGTCCGGTACCCAAGCCTGCGCCGCTGCCTCCGGCTCAATGGCAGCGCGGCGAACGGTGGGGAGCGGCGGTCGATCGGGCGCTCCGCTGGCTTCCAGGCGACTCGGCGTGCCTGGTTCGGGCGACAGCGCTTCGCCACCTGATGGTGCGCGACGGCGCGGGTGGCGCGGTGGTGCGGATTGGCGTCCGACGGGGCGAGGCCGGATTCGAAGCCCATGCCTGGGTGGAGCTGGACGGCACACCAATTGCCGAGCCTGATTCCTTGAGAGGGGCATTTTCCTCGCTTGACGGCGTGACCCTGCACTGAGCGCAGGCGTCTGGTAGGCGGATGGCTGTGACACGGGGCTTGTCTCTGTGGCGCGTGTCCGACACTTTTTGTCCTATGACGGAGAGACTCCACATGTATGAGCGTCCGTGCCTCGAGCGTTATGGCACTTTTCGCGAGCTGACCAAGGTCTCCCTGAACCTTGGCACGTTCGCGATGAGTCCGAACGTCCTCAGCGGAGCGACCGCATCGTGCGACTGCATTCCGAGCGACGTCATCGTCGACCCCCCGCGTCGTTCGTGATGTGACGCTGTCCGCTCCAGCGACGCTCGAGGCGCCGGGGCGGGTTCGTGTGTTTGGCGAGGTGCTCGCCTTCGATCGCCCGCTGCCTGGACTGCCTGTCGCCCCTGCCGGTGACGGGCAGTTCGCATTCTGGGAGCTGCACACCACCCAGTCCGGCGACGCACCGATCGGGCACTCGGCAGGTGCCGTGCTCACCGGCCGTCAGCCGTACGCCAATGGCGTCGAAGTGACGCTCGCGTCGGGTGATGCCGGTCCGGAGATCGCGATCTCCGACACCGGTCGGTTCGCCTTCGCGGCCGACGGTCACGTTGTGTTCCACGCCGCCCCGGCAGGGGTGGATCGCGACGCAGTGGCACTCGATGTGATCGGCGTCGTGCTGCCATTCCTGCTGCACCGTGACGGCGCGTGGTGCCTGCACGCGAGTGCCGTACAGACGCAGCGCGGTGTGATCGCCTTCATCGCCAGTCCAGGCACCGGAAAATCCACGCTCGCGCTGGCACTGGTACAGCGTGGGTGCGCGCTGGTCGCGGATGACGTCGTCGTGCTGCGCGTGACGGCCGGGGACATCAGTGTACAACCGAGTGGCCTTCCGCTCCGACTCCGCGCTGAGACCGCGCGCGCCGCCGGGACTGCCGTGCAGACGGTCGATGCGTGGGGTAAGGTGCGAGTTGACAGTCCTGCAGCGCAAGACGCACTGCCGTTGGCTGCGATCTACGTACTGTCACCCGTCGCGACCACTGCCGGTGTCGCCCGGGCTTCGCGCACGGCGCGCGCAGCGGCGCTGGCGATGCTGGCCAATGGCAAGATCACGGAGCTGCTGGGTGCCGATTCCAGTGGTGACGCGCTCAATCGGTGTGTCGACATCGCACAGCGTGTCCCGGTGTTCGATCTCGCCGTTCCGCGAGATCTGGCGCGATTGCGTGACGTGACCGACGCGTTGCTCGGCTGGCACGACGGTGCGGGCGCGACATGACCACGCCAGCAACCGATGCCATCATCCTCAGCGGCGTGACCAAGTCATTCCGCGCGGACCGCGGACTCATCCGACGGCTGCGACGGCTGCCGGGAACCGAGCCGCGTGCGGTGCTCGATGCCGTCGACGTGCGTGTCCGGCGTGGCGAGATCTTCGGACTCGTCGGCGCCAATGGTGCGGGCAAGACGACGCTGCTCAAGATACTGTCGACCGTGCTGCTGCCGGATGTGGGGCAGGTCATCGTGGACGGCATCGATGCACTGGCCGACCCGGCCACCGTTCGGACCAGGTTGGCGGTGGTGCCGGCGGATGAGCGCGCACTCTTCTGGCGCGTGAGTGCAAAGGAAAACGTCCGACTCTTCGCGTCATTGTACGGGCTGGGCGGCGCGGCACGCGACCTGGCGGTGGATCGTGCCCTGGAGCTGGTCGGTCTGGATCACGTCGGTCAGCAACAGGTGGGAAGCTTTTCCTCCGGCATGCGGCAGCGCACACTGATCGCACGCGCGCTGGTGACCCGGCCTCCGATCCTGGTGCTCGACGAACCCACGCGCAGCCTGGATCCGGTGGCGGCGCGCGAACTGCGACGTTTCATTCGCGACACGCTCTGCCACGCGCTGGGTGCGACGGTGGTGCTTGCCACGCACAGCACGGAGGAGGCGCTGCAGATCTGCGATCGCGCCGCATTGCTGGTGCGAGGCCGCGTCGTGGCCACGGATACGCTGCCACAGCTCTGTGCCGCAGTCGGCGGCGCTCGCGTTCGCGTGCGCGTGGATGCCGCGCACGAAGCACGTGCGCGTGTGCTGCTGCATCTGCCAACGGACGTCATCACGCCGGCGGTGGACGATGTCGTCACACTGGTGGCGACGCTGCCCGATCTGGCGCAGGCCCCGATCGTGCTCGAAGCGCTGGTGCGTGCAGGCGTGCGCGTGTCGGAGTTCGCGCCCGTGCCGCTGTCGCTGGCCGATCTGCTGGAATCCGCTGCCACGCACCGACTGCGCGATGAGGCAAAGCGTCATGCGTAGCCTCTTGGCGGTCGCCCGTGCGTACGCGCTCGGCATGTTGACGTATCGCACACGGACGCTGGTGAGTCTGCTGTCGGTCCTGGTGGCGGTGGTGCCGGTGTACTTCGTCGCCGCCGCATTGCAGCCCCTGGCCGCGAAGGCGATCGCCTCCGAATCGAACGAGTACTTCACGTATCTGATCGTCGGTTCGGTCGCGTCATTCGTCATCGCCGAAGCGGTGTCGGCGATCCCATCCCTGATCGGTGGCTACATCACGTCTGGTACCCTGGAGCAATTGCTCACCACGCCGATTCGCTGGCCCTCGCTCATTGGCGGATTGCTGACGTACGGGTTTGGATGGGCCGCATTGCGCGCGCTCGTCCTGCTGGTGACCGCGTGGATCTGGGCCACCAGCACCATCGCCTGGTTTCGGATTGTGGAGTTCAGCGCGGTGATGGCGCTGCTGGCGGTGGCATACCTCGGCGTCGGCCTGATTGCGGGTGCACTGGTCCTGCTGGTCCGCTCGTCGATGTTCGTGCCGCAGGGTGTGCTGACGGTCTCGACGCTGCTCGGCACGGTGTATTTCCCCGTCGCTGTGCTGCCGGCCGGCATCGCGCCCCTCTCGGGGCTGGTGCCGATGACTCCGGCGTTACGCGTTGCCCGACAGCTGTTGTTGAAGGATCAATCGCTGATGACCGTGCTTCCCGAGCTGCTGCAACTGACTGGTTGGGCCATCGCCGGCGTCGTGATCGGTGGTCTGTGCTTCCATCTGGCGTTGCAGCACGCGCGTCGCGCGGGCACGCTGACACAGTACTGACGTCGGATGCTCGCGCCGCTCACGTCGTCTGACGCTCGCGCGCTGCTCTCGCCGTCGGCGCGCGTGCTGGTGGCGTGCGCGTTGGACGATGGCGGTCTATCTCTCGTGGAGCAGTTGCCATGGCCCGATCTTCACTGGCCGACGCTGATGTCGCTGGCATCGTTCGAGCGGGCCGAGTTGCAGCTCTACCCAGTGTTGCGGAGTGCGCCGCCGGGCGCGGTGCCGGACGCGGTACTGGATACGGCACAGCGGGTCTCTCGCATCGCGAGCTTCCGGGCGGCTGAACTGGCCGACGCCGCCGCCGCGGCGGTGGATGCGCTCGACGCGAACGGGATCACGGTGCTCTGGTTGAAGGGGGCAGCGCTGGCGATGCAACACCCAGCCGGATTCTCTGTGCGGGGCATGGGCGATCTCGATCTTCTGGTCGACCCGGCGCAACTCGAGGCTGCGCGCCTCGCCCTCCGGGCCGCCGGTTGGGCCGATGGAGAGGCACCGGATGCTTACCTGTCGCACCATCACGATGCGCCGATGGTCCGGCGAGGAGGACTGCGGCTGGAGCTCCACTCGTCGCTCTTCATCCCAGGTCACCCCTTTGCCCCTGAGTCGGCGTCCGTCTGGCTCAGTCGAGCGAAACGGATCGACTGGGGCGCTCGAGCGGTCCATGTGCTGCCGGCCACCTGGCACGTCGTTCACGCCTCGATCCACTGGGCGTGGAGTCACGAAGGCGAGGTCGGAAGCTGGCAGTACCTCCATGACATGCAATTGCTGACTTCGTCTTGGGAACCCGGCGGTCCAGAGTGGCAGGCAGTGCAACGGCATGCTGAGCTCCTGGGTGCCGCGCGCCCGGTCGGCTGGGCGCTCTGGACCGCTGCCCGGCTCGCCGGGGTGCCGATCGATGACGCGACACTCGATCGTCTCCGGCCGCGGCCCGAACTGGGGCGCGGGCTGACCGAGCGAGAGTGGGTCCTCAGGGCCTTCATGTCTCCTGCGTCCAGTCCCTCCGTGTCCTGGTCGCGATTCTGGTGGCGTCGCGCCATGGCAGGGCTTGGTAGATCAGGGGGGGCCTGGCCCTGGGCACTCGGGCATGGCGCCGTCGAACCGTCGCCGGCCGAGGAGCGTTCCGGCTCGCCGTCGCGGCCGCTCACCCGTGAAAAGCTCGCCCGATGGCGGCGTCACCTGGCCAGGGTGTTCGGCAGCTAGGGCTCGTGCGGCGCAGGGCGCCGGCAGGCTGTTGTCCGAACTCCGTTTTCGAGGCGGATCTGACGGTGCTGGTCAGCGTGGCGTGGACGTGCGTTTATGTGGCTGTCGGGCATTGACTTGGAGGCTCTCGCCGCTAATTTCCGCGTTCTGTCTCGCACAACGGGTTCGCTGGCGCCTGGTGGCTGCCGTGCATTCGACAAATGAGACGTCGCCTCTGGCGGCGCGCCTTGGGTCCCCACGCGGTCTGCGTGTACCCGGCGGCAGCGAATGGATATCGGCCCCACCGGGGTGCCTGGATCCATTCGGTTTTTTGTTGGACTCAACTGGTTTTCCAGCTTCATCTGAGACGGGTTTCCGCGCATGGCTCGCACGACACCGCTGACGTACTACCGCAACATCGGCATCATGGCGCATATCGATGCCGGTAAGACCACCACGACTGAGCGCGTGCTCTATTACACGGGCAAGAGCTACAAGATCGGCGAAGTCCATGATGGCGCTGCCACGATGGACTGGATGGAGCAGGAACAGGAGCGCGGCATCACCATCACGTCGGCTGCGACGACCTGTTTCTGGACGCGCCACGGCCAGAGCCACGAAAAGGGCGAAGGGCCGGAGTACCGCATCAACATCATCGACACGCCTGGTCACGTGGACTTCACCGTGGAAGTCGAGCGCTCGCTGCGTGTGCTCGACGGCGCCGTGACGCTCCTCGATTCTGTCGCAGGCGTTGAGCCGCAGACGGAGACGGTGTGGCGTCAGGCGGACCGCTACGGCGTGCCGCGCCTGATCTTTTCGAACAAGATGGACCGCGTCGGAGCCAACTTCGAGCGCTGCGTCGAGATGATCCGCGATCGCCTCACCAAGGCGGCATACCCGCTGCAGCTGCCGGTGGGTTCGGGTGAACTGTTCACAGGGCACATCGACGTCATCGAGCGCAAGCAGTACGTGTTCGACGATTCGACGATGGGCAAGACGTTTGCCGTGGTTGAGCCGGCGACGGAGTACATCGAGGCGATGGAGAAGGCTCGCGCCGATGTGATCGATGCGGTGGTCGATCAGGACGAGGCGCTGATGGAGCGTTACCTCGGCGGTGAAGAGCTGTCGATCGACGAGATCCGCAGCTGCATTCGCAAGGCCACGATTGCCAATGTGATTGTGCCGGTCCTGTGCGGAGCCAGCTTCAAGAACAAGGGTGTGCAGGCGTTGCTCGATGCGGTCATCGACTACCTCCCGGCACCGACCGAAGTCGCGGCCATCAAGGGGCACCTGCCGGGTCATGATGAGGAGCAGGCAGAGCGTTTCGTCACCGACGAAGCGCCATTTGCCGCCCTCGCCTTCAAGATTGCCACCGACCCGTTCGTCGGGAAGCTGACGTTCTTCCGTGTCTACTCGGGCGTGCTCAGCGCCGGCTCGTACGTCTACAACAGCACCAAGGACAAGCGCGAGCGTGTCGGTCGCCTGCTGCAGATGCACGCCAACAAGCGCGAGGAAATCGAAGAGGTCCGCGCCGGCGACATCGCCGCCGCAATCGGTCTCAAGGACACGCGCACCGGTGACACGCTCTGCTTCGAAGAGCACCCGATCATTCTCGAAGCGATGAAGTTCCCGAACCCCGTCATCGACGTCGCGATCGAGCCGAAGACGAAGGCCGACCAGGACAAGCTGGCGATCGCGCTGCAGAAGCTGGCCGAAGAGGACCCGACGTTCCGCGTCGCGACCAATCCGGAAACCAGCCAGACGATCATCTCGGGCATGGGTGAGTTGCACCTCGAGATCCTGGTGGACCGCATGCGCCGTGAGTTCAAGGTCGAGGCCAACGTCGGTGCGCCGCAGGTTGCGTATCGCGAGACGATCAAGAAGCGCGTCGACAAGGTGGAAGGAAAGTTCGTGCGGCAGTCAGGCGGCAAGGGGCAGTTCGGTCACGTGGTGATCAACGTCATGCCGGCTGAGCAGGGGCAGGGCTTCGTGTTCGAGGACAAGATCGTCGGTGGCGTGATTCCGCGTGAATACATCAAGCCGATCGAAGCTGGCATTCGGGAAGCGCTGGAAGGCGGAATTCTGGCCGGCTACCCGATGGTCGATGTCAAGGTCGAACTGGTCTATGGCTCCTACCACGAAGTCGACTCGAGCGAAATGGCGTTCAAGATCGCCGGGTCGATGGCGATCAAGGACGGGGCGCGCTCCGCTGGCGCCATCATTCTCGAGCCGATCATGAAGGTCGAAGTCGTGAGCCCGGAGAACTACATGGGCGACGTGCTGGGCGACCTCAGTTCCCGGCGTGGCAAGATCGGTGGCATGACGCAGCGCGGTGAGGCGCAGGTGATCGACGCCACCGTGCCGCTGTCGGAAATGTTCGGCTACTCGACGCGCCTGCGCAGCATGTCCCAGGGCCGCGCGGTGTATTCGATGGAGTTCTCGCACTACGAAGAAGTGCCGAAGTCGAAGTCCGAAGAAATCATCAACAAGAACAAGGCGTAAGCCTGCACTGATTCACCAAACGGACGAGAGGAACGCAGCATGGGCAAGGCAAAGTTTGAGCGGAACAAGCCGCATCTGAACGTGGGGACGATTGGCCACGTGGACCACGGCAAGACGACGTTGACGGCCGCGATTACGGCGATTCAGGCGAAGAAGGGGTTGGCGCAGGTGATGGCGTTCGACCAGATCGATAAGGCGCCGGAAGAGAAGGCGCGCGGCATCACGATCGCGACGGCGCACGTGGAGTACGAGTCGACGATGCGGCATTACGCGCATGTGGACTGCCCGGGCCATGCGGATTATGTGAAGAACATGATCACGGGCGCGGCGCAGATGGACGGCGCGATCCTGGTGGTGTCGGCGGCCGATGGCCCGATGCCGCAGACGCGCGAGCACATTTTGTTGGCGCGCCAGGTGAACGTGCCCTACATCCTCGTGTTCATGAACAAGGTGGACATGGTGGACGACGCGGAGTTGTTGGACTTGGTGGAGTTGGAAGTGCGCGAGTTGTTGAGCGCCTACAACTTCCCGGGCGACGACACGCCGATCATCAAGGGCTCGGCGCTGAAGGCGTTGGAGAGTGGCGATCCGAACAGCGAGTGGGGCTTGAAGATTGGCGAGTTGATGGATGCGTTGGACAGCTACATCCCGCAGCCAGTGCGCGCGACGGATCGGCCGTTCTTGATGCCGGTGGAGGATGTGTTTTCGATCACGGGCCGTGGCACGGTGGCGACGGGGCGGATTGAGCGCGGGATTATCAAGGTGGGCGAGGAAGTGGCGCTGGTGGGCTTCAATAGTGAGAAGCTGACCGTGGTGACGGGCGTGGAGATGTTCCGCAAGCTGTTGGATAGCGGCGAGGCGGGGGACAACGTGGGCTTGTTGTTGCGCGGCGTGGGCAAGGAAGAAGTGGAGCGGGGGATGGTGTTGGCGAAGAAGGGGAGCATTACGCCGCACACGAAGTTCTACGCGGAAGTGTATGTGTTGACGAAGGAAGAGGGGGGGCGGCATACGCCGTTCTTCAAGGGGTATCGTCCGCAGTTTTACTTCCGGACGACGGATGTGACGGGGAATGTGGAATTGCCGGATGGGATGGAGATGGTGATGCCGGGGGACAACGTGCAGATGACGATCGAGTTGATTACGCCGATCGCGATGGACGAAGGGCTGCGCTTCGCGATCCGCGAAGGCGGTCGCACGGTCGGCGCCGGCGTCGTCGCCAAGATCCTCGCGTAAGTCGCACGTTTCGGGCATAGCCGAGCTCCTTCACGGGAGCTCGGCTTTCGTGCCCAGCAAAGTTGGTTTCACTGTTCAGACCCGAAGGAGCAGTCCGTGAGTACCGGTACCGTTGTTGAGACCCCGCGCGAAAGCTTGCCTACTCG
>JANPFJ010000318.1:0-1486 GCA_031423355.1 Gemmatimonadaceae bacterium
GGCCGACTCGAGTTCCGACGTGCCCGCCGCTGGAATGACGCCGTCGTTGTATTTCTCGATCATCGACATCACTCGGCTGGCCAGGTTACCAAAGGCATTCGCCAGATCGGAGTTGTAGCGCTCGCCGAAGCGCTCCCACGAAAAACTGCCATCACCGTCAAACGGGATCTCGCGCAGCAGGAAATAGCGGAACGCATCAGACCCGAATCGATTGATCGCCTCGCCGAGGTCGAGCTTGACGCCGGCGCTCTTGCTGAAGCGTTCGCCGCCGAGCAACACGAAGCCGTGACCCCAGACGCGCTCGGGCAGCGGCAGCTGCGCCGCCATCAGCATCGCCGGCCAGATCACGCAGTGAAAGCGGGTGATGTCCTTGCCGATGACATGTACCTGCGCTGGCCACCGCGTCTCCCAGCCATCGACGTCCGGGAATCCGGTGCCCGTGAGGTAGTTCGGCAGTGCGTCGAACCAGACGTAGGTGCTCTGCTGTTGCCCGTCACTCGTGGCGCGAGGGAAGGGCACGGCCCAGGTGTTCCGCGAACGGCTGGCCGACACATCCTCGAGGCCGACGTCGAGCAGGCCGAGGATCTCGTTGCGTCGGCTGGAGGGCTGCACGAAGGTGGGCACACTCTCGATCAACGCGCGGAGTTGTTCCGCATACGCTGAAAGACGGAAGAACCAGTTGCGTTCCTCCACCCACTCGAGCTCTCGCGTCGGGTGCAACACGCAATGCTGGTCGACGATTTCGGAATCGTTCTTGAAGGCTTCGCATCCGACGCAGTACCAGCCAGCGTAGCTCTTCTCGTAGAACGCGTCAGGCGAGCGCTCGAAGATGCGTGCGATCAACGCCTGCACACCGGCCTTGTGCGCGGGCGAGGTGGTGCGGATGAATTGATCGTTCGAGATCTGGAGCGTGTGCCACATCGCCTGAAAGTGACTCGCGATTTCGTCGACGAAGGCCTGCTCCGACACGCCGGCAGCGGCAGCGGTCTGTGCGACTTTCTGTCCGTGCTCGTCCATGCCGATCATGAAATGCACATCATGTCCCAGCTGGCGCTGGACGCGCGCGATCGCGTCAGCACCGATTTTTTCAAAGGCGTGACCGATGTGCGGGTCGCCGTTGGCGTAATCGATGGCGGTGGTGATGTAGAAGCGCGACACGAAAAATCCGGTGATGTGCGATGTGAGCGGTCGTCGCGGCAGGCGCGCGGTCGATCAATGCAAGTTACTGCGCCGGTGGATCATCACCGGTCGGGGGACGATTGCCGCGGCCGCGCCGACCGCCCCGGCGCCCACGGCGCCGGCGGCGCTTCGGTGCGTCGCCGTTTTCATCCGTATCGCCAGTCTCCGTATCGCCAGTCTCCGTACCGCCAGTCTCCGCATCGTCAAGCTCCGCATCGCCAGGTTCGGCATCCGTCTCGGTGGCGGGATCGGAAACGTCTGCTGCTGCGATGGGTGGTATAGCCGCCGGTGTTCGCAGTCGCGGTAC
>JANPFJ010000319.1:0-3101 GCA_031423355.1 Gemmatimonadaceae bacterium
GTGTACCGGCAGCAGGTCGGTGTGGTGTATCGGTCGGGCCGCCGGTACATCGAGTATTACCAGACGCGCGCGACACCGGAGTTCCGCGGTGGTCGCGCGCATCAGAGCGGTGGCTTCCAGATTGGAATGGTGAGCGGACACTGAACCGGCGTGGCTCACCGTGATCCGTGTCGTGCGCCTCTGCTCGCGGTGGACGCGGTCACCGTCCGTCGGCCTGCTACGGCTTGCCGCCCGTCATCAGCAGCCCGTCAATCGATCCGAAGTCATCCGCGGCCGAGGCCAGATTGCCAGGCTGTTGCCAGGGGCCGTCGTTCAGGCGAACCGCGACGCGCCACGTTCCCGCGCGTGGCGCAGCGCCGCACGCGAACCGCTGCCGCCCGCTCGGCCGACATTCGCGCGACTGCCACTCGGTGAAATCGCCACGAAGTGAGGCGCGTTCGGCCGACGCGTTCCCTGCATCGAGCATCAGCACTCCGTTGACGATCATCAGCGAGGGACCGCTCCGGCGCGCCGGCACCGGCCGCCGCAATAGTTGCGCGCCGCTCAGTCGCATGCCTAGCAGTGCCGTCCGCCCCGAAGGAATCCCGGCGCGCGCATCCGGCAGCCGCTGTGCGCCACCAACGAAGAGTGAGATGCCGCGCGCCGTCTGGAACGTGAACGAGAGTTGTGGCCCCACGCGGGTTCCGGAAACCCCGCGTTCGACCATGCGGAGCGCCAATGAGGCGTCCGTCCGCAGCCGACCGCGCTCCCAGATCATCCGCGGCGTGATGTCGAGCGTCTGGACGCCGAGCGTGGCTTCCGGCGCGGTGGCGAACCCAAGTTGCCGGCGCAGCGCATCGGGGCGTCTGGCGTCGCTGAGCGTTGCGTCGGTGGCAAAGAGCAGCGACCCACGGCTGTGCACTGCACTCACGCCGAGCTCCAGATCACGCCAGCCTGCATCGGCATAACGCAGCTGCCCGGCTCGTCCTCGTGCGACGATGGTGGTCGCATTCGAGCCGCCGCGCCATTCCGCCCCGAGATCGCCGTGCAGCGTCGGCAGCAATCCCGTGGTCTTGAGCAACTGCCCGCTGCCGGTCAGTCGAACGTTTCTGAACGCCGGTGAGCGGATGTAGCCGCTCCCAAGAAACGACTTCCACACTGGAGAACCGGCGGCGAACACGGCGTCGCTGCCAATCGTCATGTCGTGCGCCGTGAGCTGTGCGCCGGGCGACACATAAAATGCGGCACCGCTGCGGACGAGCGGCTGCTCGATGGCGGCCGCCCCTGTTTCGAGACTGCCACTGACGCGCGCGCGAGACTGCGCCGAGAGCTCGCCAGCGCTGAGCGTGGCAATGACTGCCAGGACCTGCAGGCGCACGATCCGGATCGCGCGCGACATATCAGGGCTTCGCGCCGGTGTTGGCGATACCGGGTCCCCGGCCGAGTCCATCACCCGTCGCCCCGACGGCGTTCGGACCGAAGCCACCGATCAGCCGTGTCATGCGATCATTCAGCGCCGCATCAGGTGAGGCGCCGCTGGCCACGTCACGGGCCAGATCGTCCGCGATGGCCAGCAGCGTATTTGACGGCACCTGCCGATCGATGAGCTGCCGTGCGGCACGCATCGCCTGCTCTTGCGTGACGCCGCGGCGCACCAGGCGGATCACGAACAGAAAATACGGCTCGGCGGAGCGGCGGCCGGCGGCCAGCCGCAGTGTGCGCAACGAGGGGCCGGAGACGCCGACGGCCAGCGCCTCGGCACCTGCATGCAACTCGGGTCCCGACACCGCAGGGGCCAGCAGGCGAGCGACGGAATCGACACGCGCGGCCAACAGCGCGATCGCGTCGGCAATCCGCGGTGGCGTCGCGCCCTTCGCCGTCCCCTCGGCCACCTTCGCACGGAGCAGATCTGTCGGTAGACCGCGGCGATCAAAATCACGGATGATCACCTCGATGCGTTCCTGGGCGAGCCGGTCGACGTCGCCAGCGGTGCCCTGCGCACCGCCGGGCACCGCCAGCAGGACTGCCGCGGCGATCGACGCCAGGCGCCGGATCATGGTGCCTCACCGACCACGAGCTCCGAGCCGGTGACGCCGAAGTCACGATCCTCGACCGCGTCACGAACGGGGTCCCGTTGAAAACGTCGACCATCCACCAGGAACGCGTAGACGTATCGTCCCGGAGGCAGCATGGTGGTCAGGCGCCAGCGTCCATCACTGCCGCGTTGCATGCTGCTCACGTTGCGTGACCATCGATTGAAATCGCCCAGCACCTGTACCGACTGTGCATCCGGTGCGTCCAGTTCGAACACGATGGCGCGCGCGCCAGTGGCGATGACGGGTGTCATCGTCACGCCGCCTGCGAACTCCGCTCCGCGGGCACCAACCGCAACGGTGCCCTTCGCGACGGTGCCATCCGCGACGGCTGGCGCGACCGAACGACTTGAACGAAGGACCGCCGCGCCCAGCGCAACCACGGTGATCGTCGCGGCTGCCCGCAGCCACCATGCGTTCGTCTGGATCGCGGGCTCATTGGCGAGAACCGCGCGTGCCGCGACGCGCGTCACCGTGTCGTGGTCCACCGCGGTGAGTTCGCGCATTGCCGCCAGTGTGGCGTCGAGCCGCGCGTCCGGCGTCATCATCGAATCAGGCATCGAAGGTTTCCTCCGTAAGCAGTGCGCGCACTGCATCCATCGCGCGTTTCGCGCGCATCTTGCAGGCTGAGACGCCGACACCGGTCATCTCGGCAATTTCTTCGTAGCTGAACCCTTCGACGTGGTGCAGCAGAAACGTCTCCCGCTGCGGCGCTGGAAGCGTCGCCAGTGCACGCTGGACTCGCGCGACGTCACTGCGCGTCGTGGTCGCCATCAGCGGGTCAATCGTCTCGGCTCGCATCTGGTCGTCGAGCGGCTGCGACCGCAGCTGCCAGCGCCGGAGCCTCACGCGCAGGCTGCGGCAACAGTTCGCCAGAATCGTGAAGTACCAGCTCTCGAATGACCGGCTGGAGTCATAGCGCGGCAGGGCGCGGTAGGTGCGCACCCAGGCGTCCTGCACGATGTCATCGACGTCGTCGCGGCTGGCGCCGGTCATCTGTGCCGCAAAGCGGATCGCGCGGGGCTGCAT
>JANPFJ010000320.1:0-1983 GCA_031423355.1 Gemmatimonadaceae bacterium
TGTGTTTGCGTGCGCCACGATCTCGAATGACAACCTGCAAGACCTCAAGACGGGGCAGTTGGTTGGCGCGTCGCCGATGAAACAACAGATCGCGTTGATTGTGGGCGTTGCAGCGGGTGCTGCCGTCATTCCGTTTGTGCTCAATCTGTTGGCGAAGGCATATGGCTTTGCGGGCGCACCCAACTTGGATGTCGTGTCCCAGAATCCGCTCCCGGCACCGCAAGCCACGTTGATCTCAGCGCTGGCGCAGGGAGTGATTGGCGGCAATCTGGATTGGCAGATGATCGGCATTGGTGCGATCGTCGGCGTGACGCTGATTGTGATCAACGCCGTGCTCAAGGCCACGAAGCGGGGCAGCTTGCCGCCGCTTGCTGTTGGCATCGGGATCTACTTGCCGATGTCGGCCACCTTTGCGGTCGTCATTGGCGCCATTGTTGGGCACTGGTACAACGGTCGTGCATTGCGATCGCGTGAGCCAGAGCGTGCGGAGCGACTGGGCACGCTGGTGGCGTCGGGCTTGATCGTTGGGGAGAGTTTGTTTGGCGTGCTGAACGCTGGGTTGATCGTGGCGTTGGCGAGTGACGCGCCGCTAGCCTTGGTGGGTGAGGACTTTGCGCCCGCGAAGATCCTGGGGCTCGTCGCGTTTGTGGGGTTGGTGTTTGGGTTGTATCAGTGGATGATGCGAAAGACGGCGGCCGCGTGAGGCGCGCACACATGCCCCCGATCGCTCGACTCTGCGCGGTCACTCCGTTGCTGCTCGCCGCGGCGTGTTCAACAAATGGCGAGCGGGCCGCCGACACGGTCGCGGCGACGACGGATCGCGCGGCGATGGTGACGGACACCTTCCCGTCGCAGGAAGGCATGATTGATGTGCCTGGCGGCAAGGTGTGGTATCGCAAGATCGGTAACGGACCGGGTGTGCCATTGCTGGCGATGCACGGTGGACCGGGTGGTACGTCGTGTCGCTTTGTAGTGCTCGCACCGTTGGCCGATGAGCGGCCCATCATTTTCTATGATCAGTTGGGATCGGGGCGCTCGGAACATCCGTCGGATACCACGCTGTGGCGCTTTCCGCGATTCGTCGCGGAAGTTGACGCGGTGCGTCGCGCGCTCAAGTTGGAGCGCGTACACCTGCTGGGGCATTCATGGGGCGGCGCGCTGGCCGCGGAGTACATGATTGCGACCAAGCCCACGGGTGTGGTGTCGGTGATCTTCAGCAGTCCATTGATCTCCACGCCGCGCTGGATTGCCGATGCGGACAGCCTGCGTCAGCAACTCCCCGAGCCGATTCGTCGCGTGCTGGACGACAGTGAGCAAGCAGGAACGTTGGATTCGAAGGCGTACGCGGCGGCGACGGATTCGTTCTACGCGCGCCACGTGCGGCGGCTGCCCACGGTATCGATCCCGCGCTGCGAGGGCGTGGCATCGAACAACACGATCTATCGGCAGATGTGGGGGCCGACAGAGTTCCTGTCGAACGGCTCACTGAAATCCTGGACGCGCTCGGCGGACATGGACGACATCACGACGCCGTCGCTGTTCATCGCGGGCGAGTTTGACGAAGCGCGCCCGACTACGCTCGAGGAGTTTCGGCGCACCATGCCAGATGCCAAGCTGGTGGTGATTCCGGGTGGCGCGCATGCAGCGATGCGCGAGAAGCCGGCGGAGTATATCGCCGCGGTGCGGGCGTTCCTGCGCGAGGTGGAGGGGCGGAGCGCGAAGTGAGGGTCCTTCGCGCCCGCGAGTGTGGCGCTATTTGAAGATGTTCAGCAGCGAACCAACGAATCCTGACTGCTCTGACTGGCCATGCGACAAGATCTCCAGCTCACCCTTGTCGAGCCAAATGCCTTCGCACTGCGGGCACTGATCGATCGTCACATGGCTGAACGACTTGGCCACAAGCTGGACGCCGCACCGCGGACACTTGTTCCGTTCGGCGGCGACTTGCGCGGCGCGCTCAGCGTCGGCCTTCGCGCGGAGTTC
>JANPFJ010000321.1:0-1922 GCA_031423355.1 Gemmatimonadaceae bacterium
ACTTCGCACATCGACACCAGTTCGCCATTCACGGGTACGTGAAAGATGCACTGTGCCAATCGTGCCTGACCTTCATCGGTGGCCATTTCATCGGCGCTCATGAAGTGATGACTCACCATCACCAGCGGCTGCACCTGCAACTCGCCTGAGAGCAGCTCCCGCAGTGCACGGAGTGGTGATCCGGGGCTCAATCGCTGCAGCCAGTGCCAGAGATACCCAGGCAGACGGCCAAGCACGAACCCAGGCGCGCGCAGCGCCAACCCAAGTGCGCGAGCGATCGCGGTGCGGCGCGTGTCGGTCTTGAAACTCACACCACCGAAGCGGCGGAAGAACTCGTCCACCGTGGCCGCGTGCGGTGAATCGGCCGAGGGGCGCAGCGCATGGAACTTCGGTGTTTCGCCATGACGATACGCCACCAGTCCGTGCAGGATCCGGTTGCACGACGGATGCCCGAACCAGACCTGCGACCGCAGCAGCGCATCGGCCTCGCGCTCGTTGCCACCAGTCAGTGTATTCGCGATCCGCGACCAGAGCGCGTCGCCGGTCACGCCACCGCCGAAACCATCCTCCGTCCGACCGACTTGCGCGATCGGCTGAAAGCTGATCATCCGGAACACCCGCTGACCTCCGATCAGCCAGCGGATGACATCCGCCACGCCTTCGAGATTGTCGCGCGTGACGGTCATGGTGGTGGCCGCGCGCAGCGATCGGCCGGTCGTTTCCTGCGCCGTCGTGAGCAGCTGCACGAACTCGTCACGCAGTGGGTTGAGATCCATTTCGAGTTTCGCGCTCTTGTATGCGGCGCCGACGCGTCCGCGCTGCGTGGTATCGACGTGAATGCTGACCTCGACCAGTTCCCCTTCCGTCAGGTACCGCTCCAGCAGGCCGGGGCGCCGACGGAACGAATCGCCATGTGTCATCAGCATCGGCACCAGCTCGAGCGAGTGGGCATGCTGCAGCAGCGCGACGACCTCCTCCGGCGGGCGAAGCGTCACTTCGCCATCGGTGAGCTGCAGATTGCCATCGGGCCCGAGAATCGGCCGCAGCGCATCCATCTGCGCCATGATTGCCTCGACCGGTTCGGCCGGAATCCGGTTCGCCGCCTCGCCGAGATAGCAGCCGCGGCAGGCGAAGTCACACCGCGGCATTGCGCCGATCGTGGCGCCGCAGCCGTTGCCTTGCACGCCGAGCATCTGCTCCTTGGTGCGCAGCGCTTCGGGCAGCGACGCCCAGTTCTGCGCCAGCAAGGCGCGTGACTCGGCTCGCACTGGTTCGGCAAGCACAGTCAGCACGCGGCGTGGGGGACGCAGCGATTCGGGCACGTTCGGAGTGGCGGACGAAGACATGACGGACGGATGAGGCGTGGCTGGGCCGAGCTGGACTCGTGTCTGCTACGGCGGCCGGCGCGCGATGGATCTGTCGTGGTGCCACGTCCATGGCAGCACGCCCGTCGCCACCGGCGGAACCGTACGATCGACGCGGAGCCCCGATCGATGCTCGCCACTGTGCCACGGTAGAATTCGTGGCATGCCACAGCCGACTGCCTCCGCGCCGCACGACCTCGTCACCCTCGACGACGCCCTCAGCGCGCCCACTCCCGGCGTGGTGCGTGCGCTGGCTGCCCTCGACGGTGACATCATCGTCCTCGGCGCCGGTGGCAAAATGGGCCCCTCGCTGGCGCGTATGGCGCGACGTGCCCTGGATGAGGCGGACGGAGGCCGACGTCGCGAAGTGATCGCGGTATCCCGCTGGTCGGACGCTGCCGCCGCACGACAGCTCGAGGCGTCAGGCGTGCGACTGATCACCGCCGACCTGCTCGATCGCGCCGTCGTCGATGCACTGCCCTTCGCACCGAACGTGATCTTCATGGCGGGCCAGAAGTTCGGCACCGGTGGTGATCCCGCGCAGACCTGGGCGATGAA
>JANPFJ010000322.1:0-68024 GCA_031423355.1 Gemmatimonadaceae bacterium
TCCGGAACTTGGGCGGCTGGCGTTTTGTGGAAACAACGGAAGCGGCAGGAGTTCGTTGTGAAGGCCAATGGTCCACCGGCACCGCGTTCACCGATCTCGATGGCGACGGCAAGCTCGATCTCGTCGTCAACAACATCAACAGTCCCGCGTCGATCTACCACAACATCCAGCCGGTCGACAGCGCGCATCATTGGCTGGCCGTGTCGCTGGTGGGTGATTCGACCAACACACGCGGTGTCGGTGCCACGCTGAACCTGGTCGCCGGCGGGCAGCGGCAGCAGCTCTACAACTCGCCCACGCGCGGCTTCATGTCGGGCATGGACGGGCCGCTGCACTTCGGGCTGGGACGCGCCGTGCGCGCAGACACCCTCGAGGTGCTGTGGCCCAACGGTCGGCGACAACTGCTCACCAATCTCGCGGCGGACCGGGTGCTGGTGGTGAAGGCGGCCGATGCAGCGCCACGCACGGCCGAGGCGCCGACCGGTGCCGCGAGCCCGGCAACGAGCGCACGGTTTTTCACGTCGGTCGATGCGTCGCATGGCCTGGCATACGCCCACCCGGTGCCAACTCTGGTGGATTACCGCGTGCAGCCGTTGCTGCACACCATGCCGTCGCGTCAGGGACCACCGCTGGCGGTCGGCGACGTGAATGGCGACGGGCTGGATGACCTGTTCGTCGGGGGCAGCAACCGGCAGCCCGGCACGCTCTTCCTCCAGCAGAAGGACGGGCGATTCCTCGAGCCGCCGCAGCAGCAGCCGTGGGCATCCGACTCGCTGTTCGACGACTGGGGCGCGCTGCTCACGGACCTGAACGGCGATGGTCGGCCCGACCTGTACGTGTCGAGCGGCGGATACCAGCTGGCACCCGGATCGCCGTCACTGCAGGATCGGCTCTACCTCAATGCGGGCGATGGACGCTTCACCCGGGCGCCGTCGGGGGCACTGCCGCCCATGCTGGCGAGCACGGGTGCCGTGCGCGCCGGCGACTTCAACGGCGACGGTCGCCCAGACCTGTTCGTGGGCGGCCGCCTGACGCCGCGCAACTACCCGGCGCCCGCGCGCAGCTACCTGCTGCGCAACGACGGCGACCACTTCACCGATGTCACCGGGCAGGTCGCACCCGAGCTGGCCAAGTCCTTCGGCATGAACACCGATGCCGCCTGGGTGGACTTCGACGGTGACGGCAAGCTGGACCTCGTGACCGTTGGCGAGTGGATGCCCATCCAGTTCTGGCGGAACGACGGCACCCGCCTGCACGACGTGACCGCGTCGCTCAAGCTCCCACCGCTGCGTGGCTGGTGGTACAGCATTGCCGTGGCCGACGTGGACCACGACGGCCGCCCCGACCTGGTCGCGGGAAACCTCGGACGCAACAGCGCCTGGGCTACGTCGCCCACCAGCCCGCTGGGCCTCTACGCCGCACCGTTCACCGGCGGCCAGACCGCCGACATCCTGCTGACGCAGCAGGTGGGCACGAAGGAATTCCCCATTGCCTCGCTTGGCACGCTCTCGCAGACCATCTACACCATCGGCGTGCAGTTCCCGACGAATGGCACCTTCGCGTCGGCGTCTCTCGACCAGCTCTTCAGCGCGGCGCAACTCAAGGAGGCCGTGCACTATCAGGCGGACACCTTCAGCAGCCTTGTGTTGCACAATGACGGAGGCAGCGCGTTCAGCGCAGTTCCGTTGCCCACGCTGGCGCAGATCGCACCAATCCGCGGCATCGTGCCCTTTGACGTGGACGGCGACGGGCATCTCGACCTCATCGTGGCCGGGAATCTCTACGATGTGGAGCCCAACACACCGCGTCTGGATGCCGGCAACGGCCTGTGGCTTCGGGGCGACGGGCACGGGCACTTCACCCCGGTGTCGCCGCGGGAAAGCGGATTCCTGACGCCGCACAGTGTGGCCGGGCTCGCGCTGCTCAGGACGTCAGCCGGGCACGCGGTGGTTGCCGCCAACACCGGCGATTCACTGCAGGTGTTCCGCATCGGCACACGCAAACACGGCACTGGTACCGAAGTACCAGTGCCGTGAGCGTCCTGCCGTTCTCTCGGAAAAGCTGACCCGAATTACCAGCCGGTGTTCTGCGTCAGGCCACCGCCCTTGCCCTTGCTCAGCTGGATCTGGATGTCGGGGATCGGGAAGAGCGCATGCCGTGTCGCGTACGTGGCGGCGCCACCCAACTGCAGCCGGCGCGTCTTCTCGACGGTGATGTAGGCATTGAGCACCGTTTCAGCGATACCCCAGCGCCGCAGGTCGAAGAAGCGCTGTCCTTCCATGGCCAACTCCAACCGGCGCTCGTCGCGCACGGCGTTGCGGGCCGTGGTCTGGGAGGTCCACGGGGCCGTGTACAAGCCGATCCTGTAGTTGGCGTAGGCCGCAACCCGGGGATCGGTGATCGCCACGGCGATGGTCGCCGCGTCGGTCCCCGGCCCCTGCACGAGCACGCCCGCGCGGGTGCGGATCTGGTTCACAATGGCGCGGGCGTTCTCGAGCGCGCCCGCTTCCACTTCCGCCTCGGCGAGCAGCAACAGCAGGTCGGCATAGCGGAAGATGTGGACGTTCACCGAGTTGAGCTGGGTGTTGTTCCAGCCCACCGTGCTCACCGCGCCGCTGGACCTCTCGTGCACGTGCTTCTTGGGGCTGTACCGACCGCCGTACGACGGCGAGCGAATCCAGTCCGCCGCATGCGGTCCCCAGTCCTTGTACGGCACGCCATCGCGACCCACGGTGTAGTCGAGACGCGGGTCCACCGGCGTCGCCGAACCGCCGATGAAGTTGGCGCTGCTGGCGTTCCAGTTCGCGTTGGTCTGCGAGGCCGGCAGTCCGGTGGTCGCGTCGGTGGCAAAGAAGTTCACCAGGTTCTGCGACGGCTGGTGGAAGCCGCAGCAGCCGAACGGGCTCCCCGAGTGCGGGAACGTCAACCGGTTGCCGAAGTTGGCGTTGTTGCCGTTCGGCTCCCCGTCGTTGGCCGATGCCTGGTACGCGAGGATCGTTTCGCGGCCGTTCTCGAAGGCGGAGAAGCCGGTCCACACGCGATTGTAGCTCTGCTCCAGCGCATACGGGCCCGTATTCCGCACGTCACGCAGCGTCGCCAATGCGTTGGCGAACTCTCCGTTGTACAACTGCACGCGGCCCTTGTACGCCTTGGCCGTCCAGGACGTGACGCGAGCCTTGTCGCCATTGCGCGGGGCGGCCGGCAGCAGCGCGATGGCCGCGTCCAGATCCTTGATGATCTCCGTCGCCACCGCGGCCTTGGTGGAATTGGCCTTGGAGAAGTCGGTGTCCCCTTCGCGGTAGTAGGGGATGTTGCCCCACATCCGCCATGCCTCGAAGTGGTAGTGCGCCCGCAGGAAGAGGGCCTCCCCTTCGATGCTCCTGGCATCTGCCGCCGCGATTTCCGATGGCTTGTCCGCGACCACCTTCTTGAGAAGGTTGATGGCCGCATTGCTGCGCACGATGCCTTCATACATGGCGCGCCACTTGTCGTTCAACTCGGCCTCCACACCCGGCGCCGACCATTGGTAGAACTCGATGGGATCGATGTTGCCCTGGTCCGTCGCTTCGGAGCCCTTGTAGGCGTCGTCACTGGTCACGCTGCCCCAGATCCAGTTGCTGGCGGCCGACGCCCAGTTGCCGCCAACGCCGTTCGTGAAGTCCAGCTGGCGATACGCCGCTATCAGCGTGCCTTCGACGCCGGCCTTGTTGGCCAGCGTCCCGGCATCGAGCGTCCCCTGCGGCACGGCTGCGTCGGTCAGGAAATTCTTGCATCCGGCGATGACGCCGGCAGACACTGTCAGCGCCGCGACCCCGAGGATCACGCGCTTCCTCGCTCCGTAATTCATCTTGGTCCTCTGAGTGAAGAAATTCATCGGTCAGAACGAAGTCGTGATGCCGAGCGAAAACGTGCGGCTGCTCGGGTACACGCCGCGGTCGACGCCGCGATACTGGTCACGCAAGTCACCAGCGGCTCCGAACGCGCTCCCAGTCGGCAGCGACGGATCGAGCCCGGTATACCCGGTGATGGTGAACAGGTTTTCCGCCTGCAGGTACACGCGCGTGGCAGAAACCCAACGGGCCAACGATGCAGGGACGTTCCAACCGACCTGGAAATTCCGCAGGCGCACATACGAGCCGTCCTCGACGTAGTAGCTGCTGATCGCCTTGCTGTACGTGTCGTTCTGGTCGAGAATCGGGTACTTCGCGTCGAGGTTGGTGGGTGTCCACGAGTTCGCCAGCAGGTCCTTCCGCACGTTGGTGGAGAAGTCGCGGAACACGTAGAAGTCCTTCTGGGCATCGAAGATCTTGTTGCCGAAGCTCCCGAACACCGACGCGCTCACATCGAAGTTCCCGCGGCGGTAGCCGAGTTCGAAGCTGGACGTGAAGCTCGGGTGCGGCGACCCGATGATGGTGCGGTCGGCGGCCGTGATCGTCCTGTCGCCGTTGACGTCCACGAACTTGATGCGGCCCGGCGCGGCGCCATCCTGCGTCGCCGATGCGGTCACGTCCGCGGCGTCGCGGAAGTAACCGTTGGCCTTGAGTCCGTAGAACGATCCGATGGGCTGCCCCACCTGATTGATGACCGCGTTGCCAATACGCGTGGAGATCGGTCCAAAAAAGAACGGCTGCTGGCCGTCGATCGACACGATCTTGTTCTTGTACCGGCTGATCGCACCGCTGAAGCTCCAGGTGTTCCCCTGGTGACCGAGGGAGATATCGAAGCCCTTGTTGTTCATCCGGCCGATGTTGACGATCGGCGGTGCCGCAATTCCTGCCGTGCCGGGCAGCGCCGGATCGAACAGCAGGTTGTTGGTGGCACGGTCGTAGAGGTCGATGATCAGGCTCAGCGAGTTATCGAACAGCGAGAGATCAGCGCCGACGTTGGTCGACCGGTTCTCTTCCCACTTGAGGTTGGCGTTGCCCAGCGACGTCTGCCGGTAGCCCGCCTGCACCGTGCTGTTCGATCCGGTGATGTCGTAGTACGTGTCGCCGTTGCTGCCGCCGAACTGATTGAGCGTGCGTCCCGACGGAATGGACTGGTTGCCCGTCACGCCGTAGCCGACGCGGAGCATGGCATCCGAGATCACCTTGTTCCCCTTCAGGAAATTCTCCTTCGAGAGGCGCCAGCCGAGTCCGGCTGCCGGGAAGGTACCCCAGCGGCTGTTGGCCCCGAGCCGCGAGGAACCGTCGCGACGCACCGTGAGGCTGGCGATGTACTTCTCGTTGAAGTTGTAGTCAACTTTGCCGAAGAAGGACAGCAGCGCGTACTCGCCGCCAAAGCTGTTGACCACCTTGGTCTTGGAATCGCCCAGCGCGTCCTGGATGAAGCGCGAGCTCGGGTCGGTGGAGAGCAGGTTGGCCTGCGAGGCGCCGATGAATCGGTTGTTGCCAGCGTTGGCTTCCTGTCCCGCCAGCACCGTGAAGTTGCTCGACCCGAGTGACTTGGTGTACTTGGCCGTGTTGCTCCACGTCCAGTCGGTGGACTGGCTGCTGTTTTCGAAGATGGAATTGCTGAAGCTGGGTTCCGAGTTTTCCGGCGTGATCGCGTTGTAGCCGGTGAACCCGCCCTGGTTCACGCTGAAGCCCAGGCTGCTGCGCAGGTTCAGATCGGGCATCAGCGCAAAGCCCGCGAAGATGTTGCCGAAGACGCGGTTGTTCTTGTTGATGTTGTTGCGGCCTTCGAACGCGGTCTTGAGCGGGTTGGTGTTGTTGCCCAGCCCGACGGCCTTGCCGGAGGCGAAATTGCCTCTGATGTCGTAGATCGGCACCACCGGCTGCATCAGGATGTTCTTGCCGATCAGGGCGGTCTCGCCGCCTTCGTCGTTCGGCAGGCCGCCAAACTGCCGCTCGGCCGTCAAGCCCACGTTCTCGCCAAAGGTCAGCTTGCCGCGCGTGAACTGTGTGTTGGCCCGCAGGCTGACGCGGCGGAAGTTGTTGTACGCGGCCGTGCCGTCCTGATCGAAGTAGTTGAACGAGATGCCGTACTGATTGCCGGTGCCCGCGCCGGTGATGCTGAGATTCGCATCCGTCACCTTTCCCGTGCCAAAGACGGCCTTCCACCAGTTAGTGCCGGGACTGCCCGGCATGATCAGGCTGTTGGGGTAGGAGTATTTCGTGGGATCGACTCCCGTCGGGCGACCGAGTGCGTCAACGCCGGTGCGCGTGTCATTCGCGGCAAAGGTGTACGCGGGCACGGTCGGCGCGTTCGGGTCACCGTAGATGTTGGTCGGGACCGGCAACCCGGCGTTCTGGTACGCCTTCTTGACCACGTTGAAGTAGTCCAGCGAATTCGTGAGGGTGAACCGGTCGTAGCCATTCACCGGCGTGGCCATGCCGGTGCGAATGGTGGCCGTCATCTTCGGCGGGCCCGACGCCCCACGCTTGGTGGTCTCGATCAGGATGACGCCGTTACTCGCGCGCGACCCGTAGATCGATGACGCCGACGCGTCCTTGAGCACCTGGATGGACGTGATGTCGTTCGGGTTCAGGAAGTTGATGTACGAATCCTGCACCGGCACGCCATCGATCACGTACAGGGGATCGTTGTTCTGGAACGAGCTGATGCCGCGGATGCGCACCGTGCTGCGCGACCCCGGCGATCCGCTGGTTTGCACCGTGATGCCCGGGACCGCATCAAGTCGCTTCAGGATGCTCGCGCCGGTCTCCTTCTTGGCCGCTTCGACGTCCACGGTCGACACGGCGCCGGTGATCTCCGAGCGGCGCTGCTCGGTGTAGGCCGTCACCACCGTCTGTTCGAGATACGCGATCGTCTGCATCGTGACGTTGATCGTCGCCCTCCCTCCGACGTCTTCGGTCACCGGCTTCTTGCCGAACGCGAGGAAATTCAGCTGGCCCGCGGATGGAGCGAGAATCGTGTAGCGCCCCTTGTCGCTGGTGCTCACTCGCACTTCGGTGCCCTTGACGTTCACCGTGGCGCCGGAGATCGGCCCACCGGAGGAGCTCGTCACCGTGCCGGTCACCGTGATCTGCTGCGCGTGGGCCGTCGTGCCCACCCCGAACGCGAGCGCGAGCAGCAGCCCAAGCCGCGCGGCGCGCCGCGTGATCGGGCCAGGCCCTCCCAGCGGTCGACTCTCTGACACCATCGTGTCCATCATTCTCCTCCTCAAGCCATGTGGGTGGGAGCACGGGCACGTCGCACCGACGTGCCAACTGCCTGCCGCTCGGCGGGTCCTGACCGAGCACAACACTGGGGTGCAACGGGGAGTCACCATGTAGCGACAGCAGCTGCGACGGCGGAAACGCAGGGGACCAGAGGGCATCAGCCGCTACGTGCGATTGCGGACGAGCGGGCGGGCGGAACGACCACGTCGAGACAAATCCCGGCACCGGCCGGGGCCTCTGGGGGCTCCCGGCCAAGACCATCGTGCCCTTGGAGCCCTAATACGGCTGCCGGTACAACCTTTGTCAAGCCGAGCCGTTACAACTCGATTCAGTTACGACCTTCGTCAAGTTGGTGCGGGGCTTGCGGCACTTGCGGCACTTGCGGCACTGGCGCGGACCTGCATACTGGAGCTGGCGCCCGCACCGTCGGGCGATGCAGTGTCCGGCGCTGCTGTCCCCCAACGACCTGCGAGGTGTGCGATGCGTGCCCCCCAGCGATGGCTCCCGGCGCTCATGATCGCCGCCGTGTCCTGCGCGGCCCCCCCCGCCTCCGATCCTGCGCCGCGGCCGAACACCGACCCGAACGTGATCTCCGAGCTCGAGCTGCGCAATCCGGTGCTCGTCACCATGGATGCGCTCAGGGCAATCCGATACCTGCGGCCGGCGTTCTTCCGACCCACCGGGCCGCAAAGCTTCGTCAATGGCGACGCCGGTCAGGTGCACTACTCGATGGACTACGGACCAGTCAGACCGGTCAGTGAGCTGGTGACCCTCACCACGGCCCTGCTCGTCGAGATTCGCTACCTCGATGCCAACGCCGCGCAAAACCGCTTCGGCCTCAACGCCAACGGCGGCCCGGTCATCGTCCTGCTCAACAATAAGGTGCCGTAGGCGCGACGACTGCTCGCGGCATGACGGCATCATCGTCCCGCATCGCGCCGCCCTCGCGAACGACGAGCGCTGATGCTTTGTTCAGGGGGAGCGCGACCCTCCATGGTCACGCGACCCCCCGAAGCGAGGCGCAGCGGCGTGAGTAACCAGTATATCGCGACAGTCATCAATCTCCTCCCGCCGGATGCCCGGCCGGCCGGCTTCGTGACTCTCGAGGACGCGCAGCGGCGACTGCGCGACGCGGATCCGCTGTCGGTGCTCGACCTCGAGGGGTCGTTCGCGCTCGTGGCGCAGCAGGACGAGAAGGTGTATCTGGCGCGCAGTCTGGACCGGCCGCTGCGGTACTTCCTCGCCAAGGCCGCGGCAGGCCCCGTCCTGATCGTCGCCGAGCGAATTGACGATATTGCGGCAGAGCTCGCCAGTAGGGGATGGAGCAGCCAGTTCCACCCCAGCTACACGCGGATGGTGCCCGCGCACCACGTCACAACGCTGCGACTCATCGGCTGTCCCGACCCCGACCCGGTGCACCGGCGCTTCTTCGAGCCGCCGCGGGGGACCCTCCCGCCGGACCTGGACCTCATCGGCCACCAGTACGTCGAGGCGATCTACGACGAGTCGCGCCGCTGGCTCGCACGGCAGGATGCCACCGCCCCGATCGGCGTCGCCTTCTCGGGCGGCATCGACAGCGGCGCGGTCCTGCTCTGCCTGAACCGGGTGCTCCTCGACCAGGGACAGTCGCCGGCGCGCCTCAAGGCCTTCACGCTCTCGATCGACGGCGCGGGGGACGACGCGCGCCAGGCACGCGAGTTCCTCGCCCGCACCGACCTGCAGATGCTGGGTGAAGTCATCGAAGTCCCCTCGGCAGCCATCGACCCGTTGCGCGCCGTCGCCGTCATCGAGGACTACAAGCCACTCGATGTGGAATGCGCGGCCGTGAACCTCGCGCTCATGGCAGGCATTCGCGAGCGGTACCCCGATTGGCGCCTCCTCGTGGATGGCGACGGCGGCGACGAGAACCTCAAGGATTACCCGATCGAGGAGAACCCGGAACTCACCATCCGGAGCGTCGTCAACAACTCGATGCTGTACCAGGAGGGCTGGGGCGTGGGCTCGATCAAGCACTCCCTGACCTACTCCGGCGGATATAGTCGCGCCTGCGTACGAAGCTTTGCCTGCGCCCGCGAGTTCAACTTCGAGGGCTTCAGTCCCTACACGCGCCCGGCGGTGATTGCGGTCGCCGAGGCGATCCCGTTTGCGGAGCTCACCCAGGGGTCGCACGAACGGCTGTATTCGCTCAAGGGCGACATCGTCGCGCGCGGCGTCCGGTCAGTGCTCGGCATCGAGATGCCGATCTTCCCCAAGCGGCGATTCCAGCATGGATCCGCGCGCGACGGCGATGCGGCCCGGCTGTTTCCCGGCAGTGAGGTGCACTACCGACGGCACTTCGAGGCGCTCCACCTCGCGATGGCGTGAACCCGTTGAGCGAGGATCGGCGCATCCGGGGCCTTCGCCCCGCGATGCCCGCCGTCGATCCCTGGAAGGCACACGGCGCGGTGGTTGACCACGAGCGAAGACCGGACGGCGTCGTCGAGGCTGCGTTGACCGTCTTCCTCTCCGGGGCAGAGTGCCCGTTCACCTGCTCCTTCTGCGATCTATGGCGCTGGACCTTCGAGGGGCCGACGCCGCCGGGGGCCATCCCGAGGCAGCTGCGCGAGGTGCTGCTCAAGCACACGGCCGACGCGACGACGCCGCAGCGCCTCAAGCTCTACAACGCCAGCAACTTCTTCGACCGGCGCGCGGTGCCGGCCGACGACCTGCCGGCGATCGCCGCGCTCGCGGCGCCGTTTGGCGCGGTGACCGTGGAGTCGCACGCGCAGACCGTCGGGCCCCTGACCCGTGAGTTCAAGGACATGCTGTCAGGGCGTCTCGAAGTGGCCATCGGTCTCGAGACGATCCATCCCGTCGCCGCACCCCTGCTCAACAAGCGACTCGACCTGCCGCGCTTCGAGCGCGCCGCGAGCTACCTCGCGGACAACGACATGGATCTGCGCGTCTTCGTCCTGCTCGGCGCGCCCCATGTCGCCGTCGAGGAATCCGTCGAGTGGACGGCGCGCACGGTCGATTACGCCGTCAGACAGGGCGCCGCGATGGTCGCGATCATCCCGGTCCGCGGCGGCAATGGTGAGATGGATCGGCTGCAGGGACTCGGCCAGTTCGTACCACCCACGTTGCGACAGCTGGAAGCCGCGCTCGACGCCTCCCTCGGGTTCGGGCGGACTGTCGTAACCGTGGACCTCTGGGATGCGGAGAAACTCCCAGGGTGCGACGTGTGCCGGCGGGCACGGATCGAGCGGCTGGGCCGGATGAACCTCAGCGGACGCCTGGAGCGCGCCGTCGACTGTGCGGAGTGTGCCGCGTGAACGGCCACTGCGATGTGGCGATCGTCGGCAGTGGCTACGCCGGGTCGCTGATGGCCCGCGTGCTCGCCGTGCAGGGGTACGACGTAGTGCTGCTCGAGCGCGGAACGCATCCGCGCTTCGCCATCGGTGAATCGACCACGCCACTCGGCAACCTCTCCCTGGAGCGCCTGGCGCAGCGCTACGGCCTGGCGGACTGCTATCGTCTGGCAGCGCACGGCAGGTGGCGCGCGCACCACCCGGACCTCCGCTGTGGCCTGAAGCGTGGATTCACGTACTACCGACATCACCCCGGTGAATCGTTCGCCAATCGCGGTCTCGCGTCGGAGCGACTGCTGGTGGCTGCGAGCCCCGACGATGCGATCGCCGACACCCACTGGGTGCGGGCCGACGTCGACCAGTTTCTGGTGCAGCAGGCAGTGGCCGCAGGAGTGGACTATCGCGACGGCGTGGAGCTGTCCGGCGCCACCGTGGACGCGACGGGCGTACAACTGACCGGGTCGCGAGAGGGCGCGCCGTTCACACTCGAGACCGACTTCGTCATCGATGCATCAGGGCCGAACGGGTTCCTCGCACGTCAGCTCGGGATTCCGTCAGGGCTCGATCACACCGAGACGCGTTCGGCGCTCCTGTTCAGCCACTTCTCCGGCGTGGAGCTGATGCCGGCGTGCGTTCCTGGCCTGCCGGACGGTCCCTATCCCGATGACTGGGCCGCGGTGCACCACCTCATCGATGAGGGGTGGATGTACAGCCTGCGCTTCGACGATGGGGTGACCAGCGCCGGCTTTGCACTCAGTCCGCGTGGTGTGGCGAGCCTGCCTGCGGCATTGCTGGCCGACTCGGAAGCGCTCTGGCGCTACTTCATGGCGCGTTATCCAACGATCGGCCATGCCTTCGCCGCGGCGCAGCCCCTCATGCCGATCGCATTTCACCCGCGTGTGCAACATCGCCTGACACAAGCGGCCGGGCCGCGCTGGGCCCTCCTGCCGCACGCCTATGCCTTCGTCGATCCCCTGTTCTCGACGGGCATTGCATGGAGTCTTCGCGCCGTCGAGCGCCTGGCCCTGTTGTTCGAGCCCGATGCGCACGGCAAGCGAGTTCCGGCGCCGGATGACCTCGCGCGATACGACGCGCTGCTCGGCGCCGAGGCGGACCAGATCGACCGGCTGGTGGCGGGATCGTACGAGGCGATGGCCCACTTCGACCTCTTCGTCGCGCACGCGATGCTCTACTTCGCAATCGTGTCGTTCGCCGAAGTGCGTCAGCGGCTGAGTCGCGACGAGTTCGCAGCGTGGAGCGGATTCCTTGGTGTCGGCGATGCCACGTCGGAAGCGCTCCTGCGCGAGAGCCTGTCACGACTCAAGGCGATCACCGCGGGCGAGGGCCACACGGGGAGCGTGGATGCGCGTGCTCGCTACGCGGCGTGGGCTGCCGATGCCATCGCCACTAGGAACGTGGCCGGACTGGCCGAGCCGACCCGACACAACCTCTATCCCGTGGATCTCGACGTCCTCATCGAACGGCATGCCCTCCTCGGCCTGTCGCGCCAGCAGCTGGTGGATGCGCTGCCGGCGCTTCGCGGGATGGTGGCGGAACCACCGGTGTTCAGCGCCACCTGGGGACGCGCGGCATCCGTGTGAGGATGCGCGCGTCCGATGGTGATGGTCAGACCATGACCGACATCACGGTGCTCGTGACGCGCGCAGCTCCGAACGCCGCGTGATGCGTCGCGTGTTGTACTCGCGCAGGTACGCCCGATGCGGCGCGTCGGTCGGGTATGACTCGCCAGGCGCATACGGATACTGCTGCATGCGGTGGAACGGCAGCGGACCCACCGTGGTACCGAAGGCGGTGTTGAGGTCGGAGTCCTTGATCCAGCCGTCCGAGTAGAGGAGGAAGTCCCGCGTCCACCCCTTCGGCAGTGAGTCCGCCGACGCGGCGTCGAATTCGAGCGTCGTCTCGTCGCCGGGCGCCATGATCACGTACATGTCGTCCGACGTTCCGAGCAGGCGAAGCACGTCGCCGAAGCGCGTGAAGTTGCCCTCGATCGGTCGCCACGGCGACTGCGTGGTCACGTCGTCGTAGGCGAACCAGAACGGGCCATGCCGCCCGCCCTTGCGATACATCCGCGAGTAGCCGCGCGCATGGAGGTTGGCGGAGGTCAGGGTGAGTGTCGTCGTCCGCACCTGGCCCTGTCGCTGGTCGCGCGCGACGAACGCCTCGTCCCAGTAAATTTGCATGTTGGTGCGGATCCGCACGCGGTGATCCGCGGTCGGGAACTTCCCCGCCAGGTCGACGATGACGGTCTTGTCCTTCCCCGACGGGAAGCCGATGTCGCGAATGGCCGTCACCCACCGGCCCTTCGCATCGATCACCTCGAGCGAGGGCGACGCGATCTGCAGTGCCCTCTGCTGCGACAGGGCCACGTTGATGCTCGCGTCGGTGGGATAGATCCAGCCGCGCAGAAACAGGTGGACGCCCGGCTGGCCGGCCTCTGCGCCCAGGTCGAGCACGAGGTCGTGCGTATTCACCACACCCTGGTACTGCGTCGGCGTGAAGTTCGCGACGTATCGCGAGTCGCTGGCGCGCAGCACCGGCAGCAGGTCGACCCCGCGCTCGTCGCTGGCATGCACGACGCGATCGGCGCGGCCCACCTGGAAGAGCCGGAGTGCGACTGGGCCCGGAGGCACGAAGCGTTCGTCGACGAACACGTCGACCGAGTCGGGATGGTCGACGGCAATCAACTTCACTTCGTCTGCATACGCCGTTTCCCAGAGCTCCTCGGTCAGCTGCATCACGTACTTGCCGTTCCGGGGCTTCAGCGCGCTGCCGGGGATGCGCAGGTACTCCTGCGAGGCGCCGGCCGGCGCGAACCTGGCGTTGGTGCCCATCAAGCCCATCGGCATTCCCAGCGCACTGCGCCACATGACGTCCGTCACGAAGCGGAAGCCGGTGCCATCCCACGTGTAGGCGAATGCGCACGATCCCTTCAACAACTCCGATTCCACCACGTCGCGGTCGCCGCCCGGCAGGTAGACGGTCTGTGGCACGCCGTTGGGCCACTCGACGCGCAGCACGTCCGCCTTGAGGTGCGGCCCCAACCCGAAGTGCGTGGCGCGTCCAGTGACGACCCGTGTCTGGTAGATCTCTCCCGCGCGCAGTTGCAGCCGCGCGCCGATCCCGAAGTCGTTGTTCTTGCCGCTTCCCGTGCGCAGGCCCTTGAGCGCCACCTGCACCGCCAGGTTGCTGTTGCCCCCATCATTGCGGAGCAGGTGCAGCGCGCCGGCGAGATCGGTCACGAGCAGGTCCTCGTCACCATCCTCGTCGGTGTCCGACACCACCAGGCCCGTTGCGCCAGCCGCGCGAATGGGCGCTGGAATCAGGGTTGAGCGATCGATGAACTGGCCGCGCCGATCATTGCGAAACAGGAAGAGCCCCGGCGTTCCCGACGCCCTCCCCTTGCCGACCACGAGGAGGTCCAGCCAGCCATCGTTGTCGTAGTCCGTGAATGCTGCGGCCACGGCATCGAGCGCACCGAGCGGCTGCAGGACGGCGCTGGAACGCCGGTCGGGCGTGAAGGTGCTGTCCGCCGTTCCCCGGCCGCGCCGGAGCACCGGAGCGCCGCCATTCGTGCCGGCTACGAAGAGGTCCAGCACCCCATCGTTGTTGTAGTCGCCCACGGCCACCGCGCTGGAGCCACCGCTGCCCGACACGCCGCTCACTGCGGTGGCGTCGCCGAAGCGTTGCGCGCCGCCGTTGCGGAAGACGCGACCGACCCCGCCGGGGCCGGAGACGAACAGGTCGATGCGCCCGTCAGCGTCGAAGTCCCCGAATGCCGCGTCACTCGCGACAGAATCGCCGACGACGCCGTATGCGGCCGTCGCGTCGGTGAATGTGCCATCGAGGTTGTTCCGGTAGACGGTGACCGGCGCGTTCCCGACGAGCACGAGATCCAGGTCGCCATCGTGGTCGAGGTCCACGAAGAGCGCGGAACGCGCACGGCGAACATCGCCAACGCCGGCCCGTGCGGTGACCTCTTCGAAGCGCTTGTCGCCACGATTGTGAAACAGGTGACCACGCCCATCTCCGCCAATCACGAAGAGGTCCAGCCACCCATCGTTGTCCACGTCCGCAAACCTCGCGAACCTCGCACCATCGCGCAGCGCGATGCCAGTCGCGGACGACACGTCGCTCGCAAAGCCCCTGCGAAGCAGAAAGACATGCGCGGGGCGCTCGTGCCTTGCCGCCGGGAACGAGACGAACAGGTCATCGACGTCGTCGCCGTCCACGTCTCCGGCGGCGATGGCCGTCATGGGCTGAGTCGCCGCACCCGCCGTGGCCTGCGCGGCCGGCCGCAGCTGGCCTCCACCCAGCCCCGCGTCATCCACCACATCGCTGAACCGTACCGAGTCGATGGTCGACTGTTCACGAACGCCGACGCGCCAGATACTGCTGGTGGGCGGAAAGGTGAGCACGGGGCGTCCCACCAATGGTGAGTCGGCGCCGCCTGCCCTGACCTCGTCCAGTGACGCCTGATACGGCGTGGTGACCCTCACCAGGGCGAGGAAGCGATCGAGCGGCGCCCTGGCCTGTGCCGGCTTGCCGTCCTGCAGCGCGTGCATCGCGCTGTCGAGGATCGCGCGCAAATCAGCAGGCAGTGCGGGCGGGATGCGCCGCACCTCCTCGAGCTGGCGCAAGACGCTGTCCCCGAGCGACTGCTCCGCCAGCAGCGTGACGAGTGCCAGCCGAACCGACAGGTTGGCAGGGGAGGCCGCCAGCACGTCACGCAACCGTGCTTCGTACCGACGCCGCGAGGCGGTGTCGGTGCGCTGCCGCTCGAGCTCGGCCAGCGCAAAGAGCACACGAACGTTCGCCGTGCTGTCGTCACGCAGCCCTTCCAACGTCGCGCGCGCATCATCCGGTCGCGAGGTGAGTGCGTAGAGCCTCGCCAGCATCAGCCCGATCTCGGTATTCCGGGGGTCGAGCTCGCGCGCGCGCTTCAGCGCCGGCTCAGCGTCACCGAAGCGCCCGGCCTGCAGGTAGGTGAGCCCAAGATTGGCGTAGCCGAGCCGGTCATCGGGCACGAGCGCTATCACCTTCTTGAACTCCGCCTCGGCCTCCGCGAGCTGGCCGCGCTGCAGGTACGCCAGCGCGAGCGCGCGACTGGCGAACACCTTGGACGCATCCACCGGCTCTGATCGGCAGCCGACTGCACTCAGGGAGAGGAGGGCTCCGCCAAGCAGCATCGCCGCCCATCGGGTGTTGAACTTCACCAGCCGTCCTCCAGCGAAATGCGAATGAACCGGTGCCGCGAGCCGCGACCCCCGATGCAGCCGCGCCGGCAAAGCATACTCATCGCCAGAAGCGATGAACAGCATGGGCTCCCTCGCCCACAATTCCGACGTGCACCGGTACGCTGACGATCCGCGTCGAGGGGCGTCGCCGAAGGTGCTGGGGACGGACGTCAGTGCGTCGGGGACAACCGGTGACAGTGCACAGTTTCCCGATGCCGTCACGGTCTCGCACGCCTGTGTACAGCCGTCGCTGCCCGTGCGCATCATTCTCGAACGGCGCTCCGACACCTTGGAGCCCCTCGTCGCCCGTGAGGCCCAGATGGATCAGCACCGTGGGGATGCCGAGGGTGGCGAGCTTCCAAGCGAACGCCAGTCGGTTGCTTGGCTGGTAGTGCGACGTGGCGCTGATCGCGATGCCAGGGAGATGCGCCGAGGGACCAGCACGCGCCTCCGCGATTGCGCGTCCGATGCGCTCATGATTCTCCAGACTGTTCTTGGACGCGTCAGGTGCAATCAGCTTTCCGGCTACGCCGAGCTCAGGGACATTGGCCTTCACCTCGACCAGGATCAGGCCGGGGCGTCCCTCCATGTCACATGACGCAGCGACATCCCAGTTGGGGGTGTTCACGCCTGCCGGATGAGACAGGCACCAAGTGGTGAGCTCCCGCCAAGCCGGATGTCCCGGGTTCGTCTTGGGACCGAAAACTTCCAGCCGTGCTTCCGCATCAGCGGCGGCTCAGTCGGCATCCAAACAGATCGTGGCAGCGGTCGGCATGTTGCCGGCGCCGCCATCGCGAGGAGCTCCGGGCAGAACTCGGCACGTGCTGTCCAGTCGAGCACGTGCTTACGGCTGCCCCGATAGATGACGGACAGACGGTCGCTGTCGAAGCCTGGAGGGAGGTGCTTAGTCCGCCTTCAGTTCAGGCCTGAGGCTTTACAGCCGCCCCAACCAGCAGACAAAAAGGGGCCCGTTCCATGAACGGGCCCCTTTTCAGAACGTTGCGAGCCACTCTGCGGCAACGACTTATCCAGACTTGCACGAGACAAACCATCATGTGACGACAGATCGTGCGGACGACTTACGACAGAGCATCCAATCCGACACACGCCGACAATCACGTGAGAGCCAACAACACGCCCCCTACTGCACCGTATTCATCATGTCGAAGATCGGCAGATACATCGCCACCACCATGCCACCGACCACCACACCCAGGAACACGATCATCAACGGCTCCAGGAGTGAAAGCAGGCCACCAACGGCCGTATCCACTTCCTCATCATAGAAGTCCGCGATCTTCGACAGCATCTCGTCGAGTCCACCCGTCTGCTCACCGACGCTGATCATCGAAATCACCATCGGCGGAAACACCCCCGATTTCTGCAACGGCCCCGCGATCGTTTCACCGCCGGCAATCGAGGCCCGGCTCGCCATGATCGCGTTCTGAATCACCCGGTTGCCCGACGTGCGGGCGGTGATCTCGAGCCCGTCGAGAATGCTCACACCCGAGCTGATCAGCGTGCCCAGCGTGCGCGTGAACCGGCTCACCGCTGATTTCCGCAGCACGTCGCCCAGCACCGGCACCTTGAGCAGGAATCCGTCGATCCGCAGCCGACCATCATCGGTGGCGTAGTAGCGGTTGATCAGCACGAACGCGCCGAACCCACCGCCGATCAACGCCCACCAGTACCCCTGCAGGAACTTCGAGCACCCGATCACGATGCGCGTCGGCAATGGCAGCGCCAGGCCCACGCCTGCGAACATCTTTTCGAACGTCGGGATCACGAAGATCAGCAGAATCGCGATCGCGGCCGCGGCCACCGTCATGATGGTGACCGGGTAGATCATCGCGCTCTTCACCTTGCGCACCAGCGCATCGGTCTTTTCGATGAACGTCGCCAGGCGCATCAGGATCGTGTCCAGGATACCGCCGGCCTCGCCGGCGGCCACCATGTTCACATACAGCTCGTTGAACGCCTTCGGCTGCTTGCGCAGCGCGTCGGCCACCGTCTGGCCGCTTTCGACGTCGAACACGACCTGCTTGGTCGCGGCCTGCAGCGCCTTGTTCTCGCTCTGCTTGCTGAGGATGTCCAGCGCCTGCACCAGCGGCAGGCCGGCGTTGATCATCGTCGAGAACTGTCGCGTGAACACGACGATGTCGCGCATGCCGATGCCGCCAAGGCTCTTCGGCGGCTTCTCGGTGTCGACCTTGACCACGCTCAGCCGCTGCTTGCGCAGCATCGTGATCACTTCATCGCGGCTGTTCGCCTCGACCGACGCGGTCTTGAGTTCGCCGCCAACAGTGCGGGCGGTATACGTGAATACTGCCATTTATCGGGTCTCCATCATACTCACGTGGATGCCATGCTCGCCGGGATCGGCTTGCCGATCATGCGAAGGAACTCCACCGCATCACCCGTCACGCGCATGCACTCCTCTTCCGAGACCTCACGCGACACGTAGAGCTGATACAGCGAGTCGTTCAGGGTCTGCATGCCGTACTTCTTGCCGGCCTGCATCATGCTGTACACCTGGTGAATCTTGTCATCACGAATCAGCGCACGGATCGCTGGCGTCACCACCAGCACTTCGCTCGCCATCACGCGCCCCTTGCCGCTCAGGCGCGGCAGGAGCACCTGCGTCACGATCCCTTCCAGCGAGAAGGCCAGCTGCGCGCGCACCTGGCTCTGCTGATGGCTCGGGAAGACGTCGATGATCCGGTTGACGGCTTCCGCCGCGCTGTTCGTGTGCAACGTGGCGAATGCGAGGTGACCGGTTTCGGCGATCGTGATGGCAGCGCTGATCGTCTCCAGATCGCGCATTTCGCCCACCAGGATCACGTCCGGATCCTCACGCAGCGCCGACTTGAGGGCCGCCGCGAAGCTGCGCGTGTCGGTGCCCACCTCGCGCTGGTTCACGATCGACTGCTGGTGCTTGTGCACGAACTCGATCGGATCTTCGACCGTGAGGATGTGCGCCTGCCGTTCCTTGTTGATCTTGTCGATCAGCGACGCCAGCGTGGTGCTCTTGCCGGAACCGGTCGGCCCCGTCACCAGCACCAGACCACGCGGCTTTTCGGCAAACTTCACGATCGCCGGTGGCAGCCGAAGATCCTCACAGGTCGGGATCGTCATCGGAATCCGTCGTACCACCATCGCCACCTGGCCCCGCTGCTTGAACAGGTTGCCGCGGAAACGGGCCAGCGACGCAATGCCAAAGGAGAAGTCGAGCTCATCGTCCAGCTCGAAGCGCTTCTTCTGGCTTTCCGTCAACACGCTGTAGGCGAGCTGCAGTGTGTCCTTGCCGCTCAGCACATGCGACGTCCGGGCCGGGATGATGTGACCATCGATGCGGAGCATCGGACGTTCGCCGACGGTGGCGTGCAGGTCGGAGGCGTCGCGCTCGATCACTTCTTCGAGCAGGGCGCGCAGGTTCAGCGGTGCCGGTGCCGGCGGCCCGCTCCCCGCCCCCGGAGCGGGCGCGGTGGGACGCGGATACGCCACTGGCGCGGCGCCTGGTGACGCCGCTGGCGCGGCGCCTGGTGTGGCGGCAATTCCGCTCATCGCAAGCGATGGCGTGAGCCGGCGCGGCGGGAGCGGAGGAAGACTGGATGACATGGGTGGTGTCGGAGGTCAGGTGGACGAAGACAGTCGTGAGCAGACTCTCAGGTGGCGGTCAGCGTCACGCTGCCGTTTCGCGCACCACTTGCTCCAACGTGGTGATCCCGCGCAGCACTTTGAGCCAGCCGTCCATGCGCAGCGTCAGCATGCCCTCGGCCACCGCCGCGTCCTTCAGTTCGGCGGCACCGGCGTTCTGCAGAATGAGTTTCCGAATGGCCGGTGACATGCTCATCACTTCGTACAGCCCCTGACGCCCCTTCATACCCGAGCCGTTGCAGGCGTCACAGCCTTTCCCGCGGAAATAGGGAAGCTTGCTGACCGGCGTGTCGAGGCTCAGCCCGTCGAGGAACGGGGCAGCGTCGGGCATCGCGCCGCGCTTCGCACCGTCCAGCGCCTCCTGCGACAACTGCAGTTCGCGCAGCAGCGTCGTCGGCTTCACTTTCGCCGTCGCCAGCTCGAACTCGCTGGGCTCGTATTTTTCGCGACAGTTCTTGCAGATGCGTCGCACCAGGCGCTGCGCCAGAATCAGGTTCAGCGCACTCGAAACGTTGAAGGGCTCGAGACCCATGTCCATCAGACGCGTGATCGTCTCCGGCGCGCTGTTGGTGTGCAGCGTGCTGAGCACCATGTGCCCCGTCAGCGCGGCCTTGATGGCGATCGAGCCGGTCTCCAGGTCACGGATTTCGCCGACCATGATGACATTGGGATCCTGACGCAGGAACGCCTTCAGCGCCGCCGCGAACGTCATCCCGATCTCGTTGCGCACCAGCACCTGATTGATGCCGAACAGGTTGTACTCGACCGGGTCTTCCGCGGTCATGATGTTCGTGTCGCCGGTGTTGATCTTCGACAGGCACGAGTAGAGCGTGGTCGTCTTGCCCGAACCCGTCGGACCGGTGACGAGCACCATGCCGTATGGGTTGGACACCGCCTCCATCAGCTCCTTTTCGGCGCGCGGCTCGATGCCGAACTTCTCGAGATCGAGCGTCAGGTTGCCCTTATCGAGAATCCGGAGCACGATTTTCTCGCCGAACAGCGTCGGCAGCGTGCTGACGCGAAAGTCGATCACCTTGCCGCCGAACTTGAGCTTGATGCGCCCGTCCTGCGGCACCCGACGCTCGGCGATGTTGAGGTTCGACATGATCTTGAAGCGGCTCACCAGCGAGGCCCGCAGCTTGATCGGCGGCTTCATCACTTCCTGCAGCGCTCCGTCCACGCGATAGCGTACGCGCAGTTCGTGCTCGAAACACTCGAAGTGAATGTCCGACGCGCCACGCTGCACCGCTTCGATCAGGATCGCGTTGATCAGGCGCACCACCGGCGCCTCGTCCATGCCGACCATCGCCGCCGTGGCGCTGTCCTCTGCCTCCGACTCGAGCACCTCGACGTCCGACATCTCGGAGGTGATGTCGGCCAGCATCGAGTTCACGGCCTCTTCGGTCGTGGCCTTGGCGGGGTAGTACTTCTCGAGCTGCGTCTGCATCGAGACTTCGCCGGCGAGCACCGGGAAGATCTCGTAGCGGGTGGCGAAGCGGAGTGCGTCGGTGCCTTCGTGATTCCACGGGTCGGTCACCGCCACCGTCAACCGCTGCCCCTCGCGACGCAGTGGAAGCATGCGGTGCTTGTGTGCCATCTCGGCGGGCACGGCGCGCAGCACCTTTTCGTCCGGCTCGACCTTCAGCAGGTCGACCGCCGACATGTTGTGCGCCTTCATCAGCGACCGGAGCAGCGCCACTTCGTTCAACACACCAGCGCGGATCGCGAACAGCGGCATCGACCCGACGCCTTTGGCGGCGGCGAGGTCCCTGGTCGCCGTCGAAATCTGATCCGGAGTCAGCAGCTGCTCCTTCAGCAGATGCTGGCGCAGCGAACTGCCGGGCGCGGTTCCCGGCGCCGTTGCCGGACGGTATCCCGGCGGCTTGGGAGCGCCGGCGGGGGCTGGCCGCGAGTCAGTTGTTGAACGGACGTCGGACATGAGACGGGTGGGTCTGAAGTGTGCGCAACACGAGCGCGAGCGGGGTGGAGCTCGATCAGCGTTGTACCGGGGAGGGACGCGGATTACCTGAGAACGTCACGCGCCCCCGCAGGCTGGCCGCCAGCTTCGGCCCGATCCCGCGGACACGCTGCAACGCCTCCAGCGACCCGAACGCCCCGCTCAGTCGCCGATCGTCCACGATCCGGGCCGCGAGTGCCGGTCCGATACGCGGTAACCGCTCCAACGCGACGGCATCGGCGCGGTCAAGGTCCACCGGCTCGAGTGTCGGCACCTCGCGTGCGAACGGCGACGCGGTGTCTGGCCGCGAGGGACGACGTCGTCGCTGACCCAGCCCATGGGGCCGTTTTGGCTCGCTGTCTGGCCGCGCCTGTGGCGACCCGCGACTGCGGGATCCGCGCGTCGATCGCAACGGACGGCCACTCCGGCCGGCCCGCTGCGCTGAATCCACGGCCATCAGCTGCCGCGAGAGTGCTTCTGCCGCGATCGGTGAAACAGCGCCACTATGGCGCCATTGTTGGACCACTTGAACAGCAGCACCGGCCGCAGCGACCGCCACCAGCCACCGCAATGCGTTCCGTTCACTTGGGGTCAGGGACATCCTCGCTCCGAACAGAAGTCCGGAGCATGGTGCCGCCTTCGGTCGAGCCGCACCCACCCAATCCGCGCCGATCGGCGCGATCCACCGCATGCCGCGCAGACTACGGCTGTTCCATCCCGCGGATCAACGCCATCGCCACGTTCCCAACGACCTGCATGCTCTCGACGCTGACCTTGTCGGCGGTGTCTTCCAGCGTGTGATGGTACGGGTAGTCGATGTCGAGCACGTCGATAGCCCGCAGGCCCGCCGCCTGCAGCGCCACATGGTCATCCCGGATGGCGTACTTCGGCTGCTGAATGAAGTACTGCGAGTAGCCCAGCGACTCGGCCTGCCGCCAGACTCGCGCCACCACCTCCGGCGCAAAGTCCAGCGAGTTCTGCTCCTGGAAGATCTGCAGGCTCCGGTCTCCGATCATGTCCCACACGACCGCGAACTCCGGTTTGTAGCCGGTGCTGGGCGGGTGCGCCCCGAAGTACGTCGACCCGATGAAGACGTCGAACTCCGACGGGACGAACTGGCCGTAGTCCTCACCATCGACGAACACCAGATCCACACCCACCGGCGTGGGCTTCGCTTTCATGGCATCGCCGAGGGCCAGGAAGAGCGCAATGCCGCTGGTGCCATCGTTGGCGCCGATGATCGGCGTGTCCTTGTCCGCTGCCGGCACCCCATCCCCGTCGGCCTTGGGCCGCGTGTCCCAGTGGGTCACATAGAGCACACGCTTCACCGCCGCCGGATTCCACTGGGCGATGATGTTCCGCATCGGCAGCTTCAGTCCGGTCGTGGTCGTATGTGTCCACACCTGCTCGGTGACGGTGGCGCCGCGCGATCGCATCTCGGCCACGATCCAGTCGCCGGTGGCGCGATGCCCCGGCGAGCCGGGCACTCTGGTTCCGAAGCTGAGCGCCTTGGCCAGATATCCCATCGACACCGGGCCGTTGAAGCCGGCGGCCGCACGCAGGTTCAGCGAGTCGGCTCCCGGCCCCGCGTCGGAAGCCTTCTCGCCCGAACAGGCGGCGACGCCAGCCAGCAGGAGGGCGCAGAGCAGCGGGCCAGAGCGTTGCATTGACATGACAGGGAGGGACACTGGAGAGGACGAGGAGATCCCGACTGGCGCGCCGCGCGACATTCAGGGCTCGGCAAACGGAACCCGACACTTAACCCCGTGTCACAATTAGGCTTGAAGCATCAGCCTGACGAGCCGAATATACGGCCCGACGGTAATCTGCTGTACCTCCCTCACCCGCTGCCGTGAAGATCCTCAGTCGCTACGTCCTCCGAGAGCACCTCGGGCCACTCGCCTTTGCGCTCACGGCACTGACGTCGCTGTTGCTGTTGAATTTCATCGCCAAGCGGTTCGGAGATCTGGTCGGCAAGGGGCTGCCGACCGCCGTGATTGCCGAGTTCTTCCTGCTCGCCATTCCGTTCACGGTCGCGATGACGTTGCCGATGGCGTGTCTGGTGGCCGTGCTCTATGCATTCAGCCGGCTCGCCTCGGAAAGCGAGATCACGGCCATCAAGGCCAGTGGCGTCTCGATGAGCCGGGTGATGGCGCCGGTCCTCGGTGGCGCCACCGTACTGGCCATCGGCATGGTGCTCTTCAATGATTTCCTCCTTCCCGCGGCGAACCACCGGCTGCGCATTCTGCAGACGGACATCGGACGCACCAAGCCGACGTTCGCGCTGCGCGAACAGGTGATCAATGACATTGTCCCGGGGCGACTCTTTCTCCGGGCTGCGCGCATCGAGAAGGCCAGCAATCGGCTGCACGGTGTGGTGATCTATGACTTCGGCGATGGCAGCAAGCGACGCACCATCGTCGCCGACAGCGGTGATCTGGCGCTGATCGAAGGCACTGGCGACATGACCATGGTGCTCTATCGCGGCACCATGACCGAGATTCCGGCGAATGATCCAACGCAGCTGTCGCGACTCTCCTTCGTCACGGACCGCATCACCGTGCGAGGCGTGGCCAACAGCTTCACGCGCGACAGTGCCGACAGCTACAAGTCGGAACGTGAAATGGGCGTCTGCGAGATGCAGAAGATGGTGTATGGTGCCGAGCAGGATCTCTATCGTGAAACACGCAGTGCGGCCATGACACAGCAGCGGGCGATGAAGGCGCTCACGCGCGGCATCGTCGATTCACTGAAGCCGATCGACTCGTTGCGGACCGCGTCACCTGGCATCGGCCGCTACTACTGCGCCGCGACGACTGCGCTGAGCGCGTTCTTCACGCGCGGCGACAGCACGACGAAAGTCCGCGGCACACCGACCACGGCACCACTGACCGCCAGCCCGACCATCGCGCCGATCGTCACACCGGGCGACAAGGCGTCGACGACGGTACCGGCAGGCGTGGTACCGGCAGGCGTGGAGGCCGGTCCAGCGCCGGCCGTGAGCGGCAAGGTCGCGGCCGGCGCGCCGAATGCCGCCACACCCGCCACACCCGCCACGGCGGGCACATCCGTCAGTCCGCCACCCGTCAGTCCGCCACCCGTCAGTCCGGCCGGTGTGTCCCCGCCGGTCAGTGCGCCGTCAAGCGGTCTCATTCAGCCGCAACTGGAGGCGCAGTCGCAGGTCACCGCGTCGATGGTCGCCACCGGGATCGGGTCACTGCTCGAACAGAACATTCAGCGCGCCACGATCGCACGATCGACCTGGTCACAATACGAGGTCGAAATTCACAAGAAGTTTTCCCTGGCCGTTGCCTGCATCGTCTTTGTGCTGCTTGGTGCGCCGATCGCACTGCGGTTTCCGCGCGGCGGCGTTGGGCTCGTGATCGGGGCCAGCCTCGGCGTGTTCGCGCTGTACTACGTCTGTCTCATCGCGGGGGAATCGTTCGCTGACGACGGCGTGCTGCCACCGTGGGTGGCGATGTGGGGCGCCAATCTGGTGTTCACACTGGTGGGCCTGGTGCTCTTCGCCCGCATGGGCCGCGAGAGCAGCACCGCACGTGGCGGCGATCTGGATGAGGTGAAGGATCGGATTCGCCTGTGGCTGGCGTCGCTCCGCCCCTCGGCGCGACGCAGGGCGGCGGTGCCGGTCACCGACCGCTGACGCCGACGACCATGATGCGCGCCCTCGATCGCTATGTCCTCAAGGAATGGCTCAAGATCTTTCTCGTCACGGCCTTCGGCTTCCCCGTGCTGATCGTGATCGTCGACCTGACCGAGAAGCTCGACACGTACCTCCAGCGTCAGATCCCCGCACGAGACATCGGCCTCAGCTACATGTATGGGGTGCCCGAAACGATGTTTCAGGTGCTGCCGGCGGCAGTCTTGTTTGCCACGGTCTTCACCGTGAGTTCGTTCACGCGATACGCCGAAATCACCGCGGCGAAGGCGAGCGGCATCTCGTTCCACCGCTTCATTCTGCCGCTGACGTTCGGCGCGGTGCTGGCCATGTGCCTCGGGTTTTCACTCAACGTGATCATCCCGCCGCTCAACCAGAAGAAGCTGAATCTCCTGCAGGAACAGAAGTTCAAGGACACCGGCGAGCGCTACAACTTTGCCTACGCCACCGGGGAAGGCCGCACCTACAAGGTCGGTGCGCTGCACGCCTCGCGGAACATGATCGAGAACGTCGAGGTGGAACGGCTCGGCACCGGACCGGCGTTGCCAACGACCTACGGCATCGCGGAACAGGCATTCTACCGGAAGAACACACACTGGATGCTCGTGAAGGGGCATCTGCATGTCGTGCCGAATGCGACGGTCGACGTGGTCTTTTCCTACGACTCCCTGCTCGACCGTGCGTTCGTCGAGCGACCGCTGGAACTGAACGCGGCCACGAAAGCGCCGGCTGACATGGGCTGGGGCGAGCTGGGGCGCTACATTCGGGCGTTGCAGCGCTCCGGAACGGATGTGAATCCGTTGCGGGTCGAGCGTATGCTCAAGCTCGCGATTCCGGTGACCTGCGTCATCATCCTGCTCTTCGCTGCGCCGCTGGCGACCAGTACGCAGCGCGGTGGTGCCGCGTGGGGCATCGGAGTCAGCCTGCTGACCACGGTGGTCTTCCTCGTACTGGTGAACCTGATGCGCGGCTTCGGCGGAAAGGGAATCATCTCACCTGATCTGGCAGCCTGGGTGCCGAGCCTGATTTTCGGAGTCGTGGGTGCGATCCTGCTCGTCAGGGTGCGCACATGACGGGTGGATCGCACATACCGGCTCCAAGCCAGACGGCGGATGTTGCCACCGACATGCTGCCGATTCGCGCGATCCGCGCGCTCGCGCGTTCGGCGGTCGAACAGCTGGCACACACTGGTCGCTTTGCGCAGTTCATCGGTGACATCGGCCGCGGCTTCCGCGAGGTGCGCACCTGGGCGCCAGAGGTTGTGAAGCAGATGCGCGGCATCGGTGTCGATTCCTTGCCGTTGGTGGTGATCGTCGCCTCGTTCCTCGGCGCCGTCTCGGCCTTCCAGACGCGCTATCAGCTGTTTCCTGGAGTGCAGCTGAGTGTCATCGGACTGATCGTCCGGCAGTCGATCGTGCTCGAACTCGGCCCCCTGCTCACGGCGCTCGTGCTCGCCGGCCGAGTTGGCGCCAAGATGACCGCCGAGATCGGGACCATGCGCGTCACCGAACAGATCGATGCGCTCGAGACACTGGCCTTCGACCCGGTGGCGTTCCTGGCCATACCGCGACTCATGGCGGCCCTGGTCATGGTGCCCGTCCTCGTGCTGGTGGCGAACTTCATGGCGATCGTGGCAGCGTTCGTGACGCTGATCATGGCCACCGATGTCACACCGCTCGACTACAAGGCGGGCTTGCAGCTCGCCTTCATTCCATTTCAGCTCTGGTACAGCGTGATCAAGTCGATCGGGTTCGGCGCCGCGATTGCCCTCGTCTGCACCTACGAAGGCTACGTGAGCGGATCAGGCGCGGAAGGCGTCGGCCGATCGACAGCCAAGGCGGTGGTGATCACCTCTGTTGCCATTCTCGTCTACGATGCCATCATCGCAGCGCTCCTCGCACCATTCATTCAGGCATGAAGCGCACTAACGAAATCCTCGTCGGCTTGCTGCTGCTGCTCGGCGGCGGAATTGCCATCTTCGGCTCCATCTGGCTGGTGCGCGGCAGTCTGGGCAAGGGCTATCCGCTCTACGCCCGATTCCCCTGGGGAGCGGGGCTCAAGCCCGGCCAGCCGGTGATGCTCGCCGGGGTCACGGCGGGTTCGATCGCTGACGTCGAGTACGATCCGCAGGGCACGGTGCGCGTCACCCTCCGGATGTCGAAGGGCTTCCAGGTGCCGAAAGGAAGCACCGCCCAGTCGATTCCGGTCGGCTTCTTCGGCGATCGCGCAATTGCGATCGAACCAATCATCGGGGTCAAGGAATTCATCCCCGAAGGCGACAGCATCATCGTCAGCAAGAGTGGTGCGACCACTGATGAGGTGATCGCGACCGGTGACTCGATCGCGAAGGACATCCGTGGCATCACGCTGCCGTTGCGCCGGCAGTTGGCTGACAGCGGCGGGATCGACGACGTCCGCGAGATCCTTCGCAGCACCAGTGCGCTCACCAAGCAGCTGAATGCGGTGATCATGGCGCAGAACACCCAGCTGACGCTGGCCATGACGAGCGTGAATCGCTCACTGAAAGCCCTCGAGCGCACCACCGGCGCCCTCGACTCGATGCGCGTCGACAGCCTGTCGCGCAACGCCGGCCGGGCCACCGCGAATGTGGCGGCCCTGACCGACTCGCTGCGACTCACGATGCAATCGCTGAATGCCACGATGGGCCGACTGGAGCGTGGCGAGGGAACGGCCGGCAAGCTGCTGACCGATACGCTGCTCTACAACGACGTACGCCGTCTCGTCATGCGGCTCGACAGCGTGACGGCAGACTTCAAGCGGGACCCGCGCAAGTTCCTCAAGTTCTCGGTCTTCTAGCCGCAGGTTCGACCGCGACATCGCGCGCGGCGCGGCGACCAGCGAAGGCACTCCGCTGTATCGCACCTGGCGAGCTCAACACCAAAACGGCCGGTTGGGGCGGTTCCGTTGCGCTCCGCGCTCATTAAGATTCGCCAACCAACCGCACAGGGCTTCTGGTGTGCTAGTCAGAGCGCTCTTCGCCGGTTACTCCCCGGATTGCGGCGGGCAGGTTGGCAGACTTCCACAGCGTGAGGTGAACGTGGGTGAATTCAGGGCGTTTCTGAAGGAGTATGGAGTCATCGGCCTGGCGCTCGGCGTGATCATCGGCAGCAAGGCCGGCGAACTCGTGACCGCGATCGTCGACGGGCTGCTGATGCCGATCGTTGGCATGCTCCTCCCGAGTGGTGACTGGGAGAAACTCGTCGTCGGGCAATTCCAGGTCGGCGTCGTCCTTGCCGCGCTGATCAAGTTCACCGTGGTTGCCTACTTCGTGTTCTTCATCTCCAAGAAGCTGCTCAAGGAAGACACAGTCGCAAAGAAGTAGACTGATGACTGCGCCATGCGCGACGGGGCGGGTCCAGACACTGGACCCGCCCCGTCGCGTATCGTGCCTGTAGCTTCGCTTCGCTGGATCCTGGGCCGCAGGATCTGGCTTCAGTTCTATCACGCGCCGTCAGCAACGCGTCATCCGTTCCATGCTGGGCGGTCCAGAGGAGCGCGAGCTACTCCGTCGCGCCGCCTGGTCGCTGACGGAACGCAAACAGATACACCGGAATCCCGGCCAGGATCGCGCCGAACACCGCCAGTGCGGGCCACCGGGTCGTCTCGTCGACCAGCGCCGTGACGATCAGAAATGTCGTCGACAGCAGGAAGATGATCGGGGCGATCGGGTACAGCGGAGTCCGGAACGCAGGCGCGTGGTCCTTGCGACGGCGCAGGACAAAAATGCCAGCGATGGCCATCATGTAGAACGGGACGATCGCCGTGACGAACGCATCAGCCAGCTGCTCGAAGGTGCGCAGCAGCACGAAGCCCACGCCCAGCGCGCAGCTGAGGCTGATCGCCACCCAGGGCGTCTCGTACTTCGGATGGACCTTCGCCACCTGCTTGAAGAACAATCCATCATCCGCCATCGCGAAGAAGATGCGGGGCGAGGCCAGCATGGTGCCGTTCAGCGAGCCGAATGTCGAGAGCATGACGGTCAGGCCGACCATCGTCACGCCCCACGCGCCAACGAGATACTGCGCGACATCCGCGGCGACGAGTTTCGACTTGGCGATCTGATCAACCGGGAACACGATCAGGTAGGCCATGTTGGCCAGCAGGTAGATCACCACCACGGCGACGGTGCCGATGATCAGTGCCCGGGGCAGGTTCTTCTGCGGGTCCTTGATCTCACCACCCACGAAGCTCACATCGGCCCACCCGTCGAAGGCCCAGAGTACGCTCACCAGCGCCAGGCCAAAGGCGCCAACCGAAAAACTGCCCGGCGGCGCCATTGGCGTGAAATGTCCGCCCGTCTTTGGCAGGCCGATCGCGATCGCCATCACCGCGATGATCAGCAGGCCGGCGTACTTGGCGACGGTCGTGATGTTCTGGATCAGCGAGCCCCAGCGCATCCCGACGATGTTGAACGCGCTGGTGACGATGATTGCCAGCGCCGCCAGCCAGTGTGACCAGTCGCTGTACGGCGCGACCGACGCGTCGAAGCCCGCCACCCGCAGCGAGTACTCGGCAAATGTGAGCGAAATCGCCCCGATCGCCGCCGCCCGAATGATGATGAACTCCGCCCAGCCAAAGAGAAACGCCGGCATCCGCCCCCAACACTCCCGAAGGTAGGCGTAGATACCGCCGGTCTTCGGGTAGACGCTGGCAATTTCGGCCAGACTGAGTGCCCCGCAGAGCGCGACCACGCCGCCCGCCACCCAGACCGCCATCAGCGGCAGGGGGCCGGGCAGCTTGGCAGCGATGCCGGCTGGCGAACGGAAAATTCCCGACCCGATGGTGATTCCGATCAGGACGGCGACGGAGCTCCACAGGCCGAGGCGGCGTTGGAGTCCGGGGGCAGACGGGGGAGCGCTCATCCGGCCAGCCTACTCCCCCGACCGCGCAACCGCAACGCAGCTACCGATCCTCGGCAAAACCGGTGAACTTTGGTTTCACGGTTGCCGTTCGTTCGAGGACAACCCGCTTGTCGTCCGCAACCCAATGTCTCCGATGATCGCAACCACGATCTTCTGGGTGTCCGTCGCCCTCTGCGTGATCGCGCACCGCTACATCTTGCGCTCCGCATTTGCTGCCGGCGCCGCCGTTCAGCACTCGCACACCCTGCCACCCATCCGGCGCGCCGCAGAGGTGCTCTGGGTGGTGCTTCCGGCCGTCACGCTGGTCTATCTGCTGGTCGCCACCTGGCAGGCGATCGAAGCGCGCAAGACCGCGCCGCACACTCCACCCGCCGCGGTGACGACATGAACCTCCTTCGTCGTCTGGCAGGCGTCGCTTTCATCGCGGCGCTCGGCCACGTGATCTTTGGCGGCTTCGTGAGAATCTCCGGCTCCGGCATGGGCTGCGGCGATCACTGGCCGAAGTGCTACGGCTACTGGTTTCCGCCGTTGGATCGCCCCGACCTGGTGATCGAGGTGTTTCATCGATACTTCGCGGCCACACTCTCGACCGTCGTCGCCGTCTTCCTGCTGCTGTCTTTCCTGCGCCGGCGCGAGGCCGGGGTCGCCGGCAAAGCCGGCGTGCTTCGCGCCGCGGCGCTGGCGTTCGGCATCGTCCTGACGGCCGCGACACTCGGCGCGGTCACCGTGAACTACCGCAACGAGTGGTGGGCGACACTCGCGCACAAGGCGGTCGCGATGTCGCTGCTGGCGACATTGAGCGTGGCGTGGATGCGCGCCGGCGGTCTGCCGTCGCTGACGGCGATCTCCGAACGGATCGTCTCGAACAAGACCGTCAAGGCGTCGACGGTGGCCGCGGTACTCGCGCTGCTGACCGTGATGATGGGCGGCATGGTGGCCAAGTGGACCGGCGCATCCGTTGCGTGCGTCGGCTTCCCGCTCTGCGGCGAAGGTTCGCTTGGCGGTGGTGCGCAGCACATCCAGCTGACGCATCGCGTGCTGGCCTATCTGACGGCGTTCCACGTCGTGTTCATGTCGGTGTCGATCATGCGCCGGCGCGAGCACGCCACGATCACGCTGCTGGCTGGGATCGCGGCGTTGGTCGTGGTCCTGCAGATCGTGCTTGGCGCGCTGATGGTCCTCGGCGGTTTCCCGATCGTGATCCGGTCGTTGCACCAGGCAACGGGTGTGCTGCTCTGGGTGGCGACGCTGACCTTGACCTACGCCGCCCGTCGCGCAAAGAATCCGCCGCCGGATGGTGCGGCCGTTGGCGCCCACCTGCGCCCTCGCGCCCCGCAGATGGCAGGAGCGACAGCGTGACGACACCCGCGGCCGTCGCCGCCAACGTCACGGTCGCCCGCCCGCTCTGGCGCGACCTGGTGATGCTCACCAAGCCCACGATCATCTCGCTGCTGCTCGTGACCACGGCCGCGCCGATGTACATCGCCGGCCGACCGAGCCTCACGCTGCTGGCGATCGTGATGCTCGGCGGATACCTGATGGCCGGCGGCGCAAACGCGGTCAACATGTTCCTCGATCGCGACATCGACAACGTGATGACGCGGACACGACTGCGCCCAATTCCAAGTGGTCGCATGACGCCGGTCGCGGTGCTCGCCTTCGGCACCGCCCTTGCCGCAACGGCCACCTGGATGCTGGCGTTCTTCGTCAACGTGTTGACGGCGGCACTCGCCCTCGGTGGCTTCTACTTCTACGTGTTCATCTATACACGATGGTTGAAGCGCTCCACCCCACAGAACATCGTGATCGGCGGTGCGGCAGGAGCGTTTCCGCCGCTGGTCGGATGGGCCGCCGTCACCGGCCGCATCGATCTGACCGCGATCTATCTGTTCATGATCATCTTCTACTGGACGCCACCGCACTTCTGGGCGCTGGCGCTCAACAAGCAGAAGGATTACGGCAACGCCAGCGTGCCGATGGCGCCACTGGTGTGGGGCGAGCGCGAAACGATGCGCCAGATGTTCTGGTACACCATCGTGCTCCTCGTCGTGACGCTGCTACCGGTCACGTACGGGGCCTTCGGCTGGATTTACGGAATCAGTGCGACGCTCTTCGGTGGGCTGCTCCTCGGCGGCGTCGTCCAGATGATGCGAGCCAAGGACTGGGTGAAGCCCGCCTGGTGGGTGTACGGCTACTCGCTCCTGTATCTCGCGTTGCTGTTCGTGGCGATGGTCGTCGACCGGCAGCTATCGCGCTGACGGCGGGAGGGCGTGCCGTCCGATGCTCCCGCTCAGTGCGGATGCACGTGCGGGTGACAGGCGCACGATGATCGGCCGCGCAGCGCTTCCCATCCTTCGCGGCCGATGATCGGAACCATCGCGAGCGCCGCCAGGGGATCGGCCCACCACCAGCCCAGCAGCGCGTTCAGCGCCAGGCCGAGCAGCAGAATCCACGACAGGTAGCTGCAGAGCATCGTCTGTTGCGCTTCCGCCGCGAGCGCGCCGCTGCCAAGGGTTTCGGCGACGCGCCGCTTCGCCCGTGCCAGGGGCGGCATGATCAGCGCGCTGAAGAGGGCCAGAACAAGACCGACCGTGCTCTCGCCTGCCACCGCGTGCTGTCGCAGCGACTGCACCGATTCGACGGCGACATAGATCGCCAGGCCCAGGAACGAGGCACCTGTCAGGCGGAGGGCAATGAACTCGACCCGTTCCCGGGACAGCGGATCGCTGTCGGCCGTGAGGCGCCAGGTCGCGGTGAGGGACGCGCCCAACTCGAGGAGCGAGTCGACCCCGAATCCCACCAACGCGATGCTGCCCGCTGCGAGTCCCGCTGTCATCGCGATGATCGCCTCGGCCGCGTTGTACAGCAGCGAGACCACATTCAGGATGCGGCCACGGCGAAGGGCATCTGCGCGAAGGTCGACAGCGGAAGAAGTCACGGGGCTTCAGCGGGCAGGGTGAGCGGACGGGGCCAAGCTTCAGTATACAACGCCGCGGTGCACCGGTTCGCGCGCGAGTACCTTAGGCTCATGCCCCTCGCACCTGATGATCGACCACCGGCCCCCCTCCCGGAAGACCTGCCCCCCCTGACCGTCTGGTCCGACGTCAACGAGGCGGCGGACGAAGCCGTGCGTCGCTTCACAACACCGCCCCCGATCACACGGCGCATCACCGAGCCGGACGCTCGTGCCGCGATGCCGAAGTTCATGCCGAGTGGCGCGGAACACCGCGATGTGCTCGGAAGCGAAGGGCGCATTGCCACCTGGAGCTGGGGCGACGAGGCCTGGCCGTTCGTGATCTGTCTGCACGGGTGGGGGGGCCGAGGGACGCAATGGGCGCACCTCGCGACCGCATTGCTCGAGCGCCAGCATCGGGTGGTGGTGCTGGATGCACCAGCGCATGGCGCCTCTGACGGCGATCGCGCATCGCTCCCCGGCTTTCGGAATGCGCTGCTGCGCGTGCTGGATAGCCTCGGCACCCCGAGCGCGCTGGTCGGACACTCGTTGGGCGGGCTGGCCGTTCTGGCGGCGCTCGCGTCGCGCGCCAATGGCGGCGCCACAGCCTTGCCGCGCGCGGTCAGCATCGGTGCGCCAAGCAGCGTCGACCGGCCGCTGAGCCGGTTCCTGCGACGCCATCAGGCCAGTGATGCCGTGCACGCGGCGATGATTGCGAAACTCGAACAGCGGTGGCACTTCCGCTGGCATGAAATGGACACCGTGTCACTCGCTGCGCAGGCGATGCGCGCTGGGGGCGCGCCGCTGCTGGTCGTGCACGCGACAGACGATGAACAGGTGCTGGTGGTGGAATCGGAGGGCCTCACCGCCGACTGGCCCGACGCCGAACGATGGCTTGCACCAGTCGGAAGCGGTCACGTGAGGATTCTGCGCGAGCCCGCCGTCATCGATAAAATCGTCGCGTTCGTCACCGCGCCCAACGACGCTACTGCTTGAACGTGAGCGTCACTTCGTAGGTGGAGGTCGCGGCACGCAGCGACACGGTCGCGACCGCCTCACCAAGCGACGGATGCCAGGCACGAACAGTGACCGTGGTGGCCCGGCCGTCGAGCGTGAACCGCGCAGCGCCGGCGCCATCGGAGAGCGCGATCGCCGCCGGCGGCGCGATCCCCACATAGGCGCGTGCCCATGGCAGTCCGGGAGCGAAGACCACCACGACTCCCGAACTATCCGCGCGGTGCCGCACCGGAATCAGCTGACCGTCCATCGTGAACGGAACCGTGTCGACCGCCATCGGTGGTGACGTCGGGACAACCACCAGCGACTGGGCGAGTGAATCGCGCATCACCAGCATCAGCGTGCTGCCGGGTGACGCGAGTTGCAGTCGTGGTCGAAGTCGGCAGCGGTCGAACTGTATCGTCGGACGGTATTCCGTCACACTCTCCTCCCGCAACGCGGTGGCGCCTTCCACCCACACCATCGCGTCCGCAACGGCAATACCGTTCCGCGTGACGGAGGTGTCGACAAAGCTTGCGCCGCACGCTGCCGCAAAACTCCGCACCTGCACGGTCGTGTCCATCGGCGCCGAGCCAGCGAAGACGACCCGCGCGTGCACCGAGACCGGCCGATCCGCGGCGGTCACTTCGCGCGACGGTTGCGGACGCATCAGCGGAAGCCGCCACGCGTGCGCTGACGGCGACGGCGACGGAGACTCCGCGCGTGCGGCGGCTTTGCTGGTTCCGGCGTCCGTCGGGCCGCAGGCGGCAATCCCCAACGCCAGCGCGCTGAGCACCAGGCACCTCCAGAGCGGCATCAACGGATCGGCACTGAGGTGCGGAAGTACAGCAGCAGCGCGTGATTCATTTCGTACCCGCCGCGACGATTGAAGCGCTGCAATCCGTAGCCCACTTCGGCGCGGTTGCGTTTGGTCAGATGACGCCCGAGAACGAACTGGGTGCGCGATTGCTCCAGCATCGCCACGCGTGAGCGTGCCGGCAGCACATTCACGAGGAACTCCTGCGACAGCGCGGCATACAGGCGGCCGTCCTTGCGCAGCGGACGCTGGAACTTGTCCTGTCGCCGCATCCGCACCACCGTCGGTGCCCAATCGGCGTCAGACGGCGCGAGCTCGCCGATTGGGCGAAGTGCACGAAACTCGGCGCGCGTCCGATCGGTCCAGGTCCAGCTGCCCACTGGCCGAGTCCCATTGATCTGCAGCCATGGGCGAAGCTCGACGGTGTTTGTGCGGGCTGGGAACTCGCCGTAGCGATATCCCCGTGACCACCCCAGCGCGGCCGTCGCCCGCCAGCGCGGCGAGAGATCCCGCGTGAGGCCCACCGCGCCAAGATTGATCTGCCACACGCGGCCCGCATCGGCTCGGCGCCCCTGATAATCCCAGTAGAGCGCCGTCTTGTTTGCGATGCGGTGATCACCGAACAGGCCACCCCAGACCATGGCATCGTGCGCGGTCCGGCCACTCTGCGCCGCGCACGGCACCGCGCCGACGAGCAGCAGCGTCACCCTCAGTCCACATCGCATTCAGTCGTGCTCCCCTCTGCCTGGCGGTACCGAGCCATCATGCGGTTCCATGTGAACCAGCACGCCGAGCACCTGCGGTGTCGCGGTCCGGATCGCGCCCTTCACCTTGCCACTCACGACATGGGCCGCGACGAGGGACATCATCGGGTCGGCTTCGACGTGAATGTCGACCCAGTATCCGCGCCCTGAACGACGAACGGCGAGCTTTTCAACCGCGCGCACGTCATCCACACCGTATGCCGCCGCACGGATCGAGTCGACGACCTCGGGCGCGGCCACCCGATCCATCAGGTCGGCAGCCGCCGTCCGCATCAGAGCCACTCCATTCCAGGCGATGATGCCCGCAGCGATCAATGCGGCCCAGTCGTCCGCACTCTCCCAGCCCGGCCCCCCGGCGAGCGCCACCGCAATGCCGATGAAGGCGGCGATCGACGTGACGGCATCGCTCCGATGATGCTGCGCATCGGCGGCCAGCGCGGTACTCCCCGCCGCTCGCGCAATGCGCTGCACGCGCTTCGCCATCAACTCCTTGATCACGATGACCACGGCCAGTACCGCGAGTGTCCAGGGCGCCGGCGCGTGATGCGGCGTGCGAATCTCGTAGATCGAGGCCACCGCGATCCCGATGCTCGCGAGCAGCAGCAGCATCGCCACCGAAGCCCCCGCCAGCGCCTCGGCCTTGCCGAAACCGAACGGATACTCGTCGGTTGCATCACGATCGGCGATGCGCACTCCGGTCCACACTGCCAGCGATCCGAAGAGATCGAACGCGCTCTCTGCCGCGTCCGCCACCAGTGCATACGAATTGCCAACCAGGCCGGCGACGAGTTTGGAGACAGTCAGCGCAACGTTGACCACCATCCCAAGTTGCGCGGCGCGTACCGCAATACCTCCACCTGCCGCCCCACCGGAAGCAGGCATCAGAGGCGGAACAGGTCGGCCTGAATTGCGCCTGGGGTGACGAGGGCGTCGCCGTCGAGTGTGATCGCGACGTTTACTTCGGTGCGCATCCCGAAGCGACCGGGGAGGTAGATCCCGGGTTCCACCGAGAAGAGCACTCCGGGCAGCAGTTCACGCTCCTCACGCGTTTCAAACCCGTCCATGTGCGGGCCAGATCCGTGGAGGTCGCGGGCATCGATCGAGTGACCGGTGCGGTGGGTGAATGCCGCGCCAAAGCCACGCGATGTGATGACCTCGCGTGCCGCGTCGTCAACGACTGCGCCCTTGACGCGTTCGCCGCGCGCGCAGGCGGCGCGGACCACCGCAATTGCCGCATCACGCGCATCGCGAATCGCGAGCCAGACGGGGGTGATGTCCGGATCCCGAGGCGATCCGATCGTGGCCATCCACGTCTGATCGGCGAACGGCTGGCCCGGCTCACCGGCCCACAGATCAATCAGCAGCACCTGATCGGTGGTGATCAGTGCGTGGCGATCCTCGGCAGGTTCATAATGCGGATTCGCACTGTTGGCTGCGACGCTCACATTCGACGGATGTGAGGTGATCAGTCCATGCGCCTCGAATTGTGACATGATCCACTGCTGCACTTCGAATTCGTTCAGCGGCGCGCCCGCATGTGCCGCATCGGCGGCACGGCGCAAGGCGGCCGGGCCGATGTGCGCCAGCCGCTCCGCCGCGCGACCGTGCGCGGCAAGCTGCTCGCGCGTCAGCACCGCATAGAACTGCGTCACCAGCTCCGCCGACGTGACGACCGTCGCGCCGCAGGCGCGCACCATCTCGATCACACCGGCCGGCACACGATCGAGATATGGAACCGCATCGCCAGGGGAGTACTCCATCGCCACGCGCTTGCCTCGGACGAGCGCGGCCAACTCCGATTCGAGCGACTGCCACGACTGATAGATCCGACGCCCCCACCCGACCGGCCATTTGCGCCAGGCATCGAGTTCGATCGCGTGCATCAACGCCACCGGAGTACCCGATGCCGGCAGCCACGCCACGGCGCGCCGCGAGGACAGTCCCTCGAAGCCGAGCATTCCCGCGGCGATCGGGTTGCATCCCTTGAACTCGTACAGCAGCCAGCCATCGAGGCCCGCAGCAGTCAGGGCCGACTGGATTTCGTGAAGACGGTGGGGTTCGCGCATCGCCGCAAACTATTCAGCGCGGCAACCGAACGGTCAGGACCGCCCCCACGTCGCTCGCCACCGCTGTCCCGGCTCCGGCCCATCAATCCGCGTCACGACCGCCGGCACCCCGGTCAGCTCCTCGAGCATCGTCGAAAAGGCTGAGGCGTAAAACGCATAACCAGCGATCGGCGATCCTTCGATGGTGACTGGATCATCCACCGACAGAATCACCGTCGATCCAACGCGCTGCAGCTGCGCGTCGAGATACCGCTTGGTCAGTCGTCGCACCGCCGCCAGGGCCAGTGGACGCGCGAAGATCCCCGGCAGCCGGCGGATGGCGACTCGTTGTGTGCCAGAGACGGTATCGACGGCCTCACGCGCGAGAAGCGAACCCGCCGAATCGAAGACGCGATGCGCGTCGGTCCGTCGGCCGATCAGGCGCGCCAGTGCCGCTGCTTCATCGCGCACCGTGCGCTCATTGCGGCGCACCGCCTCGCTGTATCGCTTGATCTGTGCGTAGACCGTGTCGCTGAGTCCAAGACGCTTGGTGCGCAGCTCCTCGATGTACTCCGCTTCGACGTTGCCTTCCGGCGTGTCGACCACGCGAACCGCTTCCAGCAGGCTGAGTGGGAGGCGCGCATCAACGGTGGTGGACATCGGCGTCACTCATGAAGGAGGCGCCCGCCGCGGCGCTGCGGAATCGGGTCGCGCGTCGGCACATCGGCTCGCATCGCGAGCGCGCACCGCACACGCACCGAACCTATACCGAAGCAGAAAAGCGGACAAGCGACAGCACCGGATCGACGGACAGGAACCGCCGCACCGTCGACACGCTTCAGTATATTGGCATTCCCGAATCTCTCTCCGGACACCGGCCTCTGGCGCGCATGGCTCACTCTCCCGTTTCCGGCGCTGCGGCGCGTCAGGTGCTCGACGCGTGCCGACGCTGACGAACGCCGCCCAGATTGCTGCGCCGAGCGTGACGTGCGACGCGGTCCGTGCAGACGTGTTCGCTGCCATCGACGGGGAGTTGGACCTGACGACGCTCCGTGCGATCGAACTCCACCTCGCCGCCTGCCCGGCGTGCCGACGCCAGCTCGGCGCAGACGCAGTCTTTCACGCTGCCGTGCGCCGGGCGCTCGCGCTCGAGAGTGCCCCGCAGTCGCTGCGGAATCGGGTAGCACGGCTGCTGCAGACGCGCACCACCGAAATCGCACCGGCGTAATGCTGCCGTCATTCCTCGCGGTGGCGCTTGGCCCGATCGTCGCAGCCGTCGTTTGGCGCGCGGGCCTGCTCACCGCTGGCGGGGCGATCGCGGCCGCCGCCGTGGGAAGCGCCTGTGCCCTCGCCGGGCTTGACTGGGTGATCCTGCTGCTCGGGTTCTTCGCCTCGAGCGTCATGCTCGGCCGCGTCGGACGGGCGGAGAAGCAACGGCGCAGTGCGAACGTCATCGAGAAGGCGGGCGCACGCGATGCAGTGCAGGTGCTGGCCAATGGTGCCCTCGTCGCAACGGTGGCGCTCTTCGCCACACGCGGAACCACGGCCTGGCCGCTGGCCACCGTCGGGCTGGGTGCCCTGGCCGCCGCAACCGCCGATACATGGGGTACCGAGATCGGCATGCTCTCGCGACGTGCACCACGATCGGTGCTCACCGGCGCGCCGCTCGAGCCGGGCATGTCCGGGGGGGTGTCGGCCCTCGGTCTCGTTGCGACGCTTGGCGGCGCGGCGTCCATCGGCATTCTGGCGGCCGCACTGCGCTGGCCCGCGCCAGTCGCCATGGCGGCAACCGTCGGCGGGGTGGCCGGAGCGCTCTCCGACTCACTGCTCGGCGCGACGCTGCAGCAGCGCCGTCGCTCACGACAGACCGGTCGCGTCACCGAGCGACTCACCGAGCCTGACGGCACGCCGACCGTGCCAGCCGGTGGGCTCGATTGGCTCAACAATGACGGGGTGAACTTCGCGGCGACGCTGATCGGTGGCGGCACCGCCTGGCAGATCTACGCCGCGCTCGAGCGCGGGAGTCGCCCATGAGCGACAGAAGCCGGGAGTCGGTCCAGGCCATCGTGGTCGGCGGCGGCCCTGCAGGTTCGGCCACGGCGTGGGCGCTGGCCTCACAGGGGATCGATGTCGTGGTCGTCGACAAGGCGCGCTTCCCACGGGACAAACCGTGCGCGGAGTATCTCAGCCCGCAGGGTTCGCGCATTCTCGATGCCATGGGTGCGCTTGGCACCGTCGAAAATGCCGGCGCCGCACAACTCTCGGGCATGCGTGTGCGCAGCCCCGATGGGGGAATCATCCACGGCGAATTCGCGGCGAAGCACGGATTCACCGGGTTTCGCGATCGCGGACTGGCGCTGCGTCGTCGCCATCTCGACCCGATCCTGCAGCAGGCCGCGCGCACGGCCGGCGCCTCGATCCGGGAAGGCGTCGCGCTCGACTCGCTGATCACCATCGGCGAGACCGTCTGTGGCGCGCGCGTTCGGGTGAATGGCGAACTGCGCGAGCTGCGCGCGCCGCTCGTCATCGGTGCCGACGGATTGCGCAGCGGCGTGGCCCGGCGGCTTGGCCTCTCGGCGCATCTGCCCTGGCCGCGGCGTGTCGCGTTCGTCGCGCACTACCGCGATGTCACCGGGATTGGCGCGCAGGGGGAAATGCACGTCCAGACAGATGGATACCTCGGTCTGGCTGACGTCGGGCACGGAGAGACGAATGTTGCGATCGTCGTTCCAAAGGCGCTGGCAAAGTCAGCATCCGGAGACAGTGCGGGTTTCATGACGCGCTGGCTCGCCCGTCACCCGCATCTCGCGGCGCGATTCGTCAGCGCGACCCGGGTCGGACCAGTGATGGTCACGGGGCCATTCGCGTCACATGCCCGGCGCGGCTGGGCGCCCGGCGCGGCACTCGTCGGCGATGCCGCAGACTTCTTCGACCCGTTCACCGGAGAAGGCATCTATGCCGCACTCCGTGGCGGAGAACTGCTCGGAGGCTTCGCCGCCGACGCCATCAGGGCCGCGTCACCGCGTGCAGCCGCCGCCGCGCTCGCAGCGTATGACGCCGCACGCGTGGCCGAATTCCGGAACAAGTGGCGCGTCGAACGGGTCATCGGCGCGGCCGTGTCTTCGCCGATGCTCATGAACCACGCCGCCCGCGTGCTGGGCAACCGACGCGATCTGGCTGATCTCCTCATCGGTGTCACCGGCGATTTCGTTCCTGCCGGCGCAGTACTTCGTCCCTCCTTCCTTCTCCACTTCCTCGACCCGCGCCGCTGGCGTGGATCGCGTCACGCCGCCTGAACGCATGCCAATCGACAAAGATCTCTATCGCGCCGTCCTCGGCCGCTTCGCTTCGGGCGTCACCATCGTGACCACTGTCGACTCCGACGGTCGCGATCAGGGCATGACCGTGAGCGCATTCTCGTCCCTCTCACTCGACCCGCCGCTGGTGCTCGTCTGTATCGACCATGGCGCCTCACTCTGGCCGGTACTGAAGGATGCAGCGCACTACGCCATCAACATCCTTGGCGCCGAACAGGAAGCGCTCTCGCGCAAGTTTTCCAGCCGGGAAGGTGATCGATTCGATGGCGTCGGCTTCACCCGAGGGGGCACCGGTGTCGCGCTGCTCGACGACACCGTGGCCGCAGTGGAGTGCACCGTCACCGCGCGTCTTCCGCAAGGCGACCACACGATCCTCGTCGGCAGCGTCGACTACGGAGTGGCGCGTGATCTGCAGCCGTTGCTCTACTATCGAGGCGGGTACGCCTCACTGACGCGCTGACGGCACGGCGCGTGGGCTTCCTCACGCCGGCGCGCCGGATGGGACATGAAGTCCTCGACGAGCCTGGCGTGTCGCCGGCTCTCGTGGCACGGTCACACGTCGACATCGCGCGCGCCAACGCGCTCTTCGGCGGAACACGCGCCGTGGTCTCGCGGGTGCGGGCGATCGCGTCCCGGCTTCCCGACGCACCAGTCGTCGTGGATGTGGGTGCCGGCTCGGGGGACATCCTCGAGGCCGTCTGTGCGACACTGCGCGCGACGGGTCGCAAGCCACGACCGGTGGCGATCGATGTCGCGGTCGAACTGGCACCCGCCGTTCGAAAGCGCGGGAGTCACTTCATCTGCGGTTCCATCTTCGCGCTGCCCCTCCCGGTTGCCTCCGCGGATCTCGTGATTGCGGCTCAGGTCGTCCACCATTTCCCGCCTGACGCACTCTCCACGATCATCGCGGAGCTTCATCGGGTCGCACGCCACGCCGTGCTGATCAGCGATCTCCGGCGCAGCTGGCTGGCAGCCGCTGGTCTCTGGGTGACGAGCTTTCCACTCAGCTTCCATCCCGTCAGCCGCCATGACGGCGTGGTCAGCGTTCTCAGGGGATTCACGCCGGACGAGCTCCGCAGTGTCATTCTTCAGTCGACCGGAGTCGCGCCGACGGTGCAGACACACCTCGGATGGCGCGTCACCGCAGATTGGGGTCCGGCACATGCGGGCTGAGCCAGCCACCAGGTGATCTTGATCCGTCGCGTCAACCGCGCCAGTGCGTAGCCCCTCTGATTCCTCCTCATGACGATTCCCGCACCAGACAAGCTCCGATCACCCTACCGGCTTGGGCCGATGCCGCTGCAACGCCACATGATCGTTGTCGACGAGCAGACGGTCCGCGCTCCGCGCGAAGTGATGTTCCGGATTGCCTGTGACGTGCTGGCGTGGCCCGAGCACCTGCCGCATTACAACTTCGTCACATTCCGGAACCGGGCCCGCGACGGTGGCGGGCTGGTCGAGATGAGTGCCAATCGCCCCTTCGGCGGGCCGCTCGACTGGAAGACCTGGTGGCTGTCCGAAATGTCGATCGACGAGACGATTCCCAACATCCGCTTCAAGCATGTGCAAGGGATCACGACGGGCATGGAGGTGGAGTGGCAATTCCTGCGTCGTGACGATCCAAACGTCACGCACGTGCGTATTGTGCATGCGTGGGACGGCCCCTGGTGGCCGCTGATCGGGCGCGTCGCAGCCATGGCGGTGATCGGACCGATCTTCATTCACGGAATTGCCTCACGCACCCTGGCTGGCCTGGCGCGCGCCGCTGAGCAGCAGGCATGAGCGCACTCCGTTTTCTCTTGCTGAGTCCTTGATGTCCCTCCCCCGCCGTGTTGTGGTCACCGGCCTTGGTGCGATCACACCGATCGGCATCGGCCTCGATGCACTGCGCACCGCGCTGCGCGCCGAACGCTCAGCCGTGAGCCTGATCACCCGCTTCGACCCGGCACCGTTCCGGACCCACATCGCAGCGCAGGTGAACGATTTCCACGCCGAAGACCACCTCGAGGCGAAGCGCGTGAAGCGGCTCGACCGCTTCGGGCAGCTGAGTGTGATCGCCGCCAACATGGCGATCGCCGATTCCGGCATCGACCTCGCCCGGGAGTCACGCGAGAACATCGGAGTCATGATGGGCACGGCGCTGGCAGGCGTCGGGTATGCAGAGGAACAGCTTGGCCGATACATCGTCGGCGGCTTGCGCGCGGTGGATGCGACACTGGCGCTGGCGGTGTTCGGCGGCGCGTCGAGCTGCAACATCGCCATCGAAACCGGAGTGCAGGGGCCCAACTCGACGAACGCCATGAGCTGCGCCTCGGGCGCCATCGCGATCGGCGAGGCCTACCGACAGGTGCGCGACGGCTATGCCGACGTGATGATCGGCGGTGGCGCCGAGGCGCCGCTCGCTCCACTCTGTTTTGGCGCCTTCGCCCTGATCCGTGCCATGTCGACGCGCAACGATGCGCCAACGCAGGCGAGCCGGCCGTTCGATGCGGGGCGCGACGGATTTGTCATGGGCGAAGGGGGCGCAGCACTGATCCTCGAGGAACGAAGCCGCGCGATCGCGCGTGGTGCGAAGATCTACGGTGAGCTGATCGGCTTTGGCACGACCAACGATGCGCATCACATGACCGCGCCGTTGCCGGGCGGCGGGCAGGCCGCGCGGGCGATGCAGCAGGCGTTGTCCCGCGCGGACCTCAAGGCGGCCGACGTGGGCTACATCAATGCGCATGCGAGTGCCACGCCGCTCAACGATCCCACCGAAGTCGATGCCATGCGCACGGTCTTCGGTGAGTCGCTCGCTGAGATCTGGGTCAGCGGCACCAAGGGCTACCACGGGCATGCCCTCGGCGCCAGCGGGGCGATGGAGGCGGTGATCTGCATGCTCTCGATGCAGGATGGTTGGTTGCCACCCACCGTCAACCTCGACACCCCCGACGCCGCCTGCCTCATCCGGCACGTTCCGAAAGGCGGCGTGAGTACGAGGCCCGACGTGGTCATGTCCAACTCCTTCGGATTCGGCGGAATCAACGCATCACTGGTGTTCCGCTCGCCTGAGTAACTCCGCATATTGACAGTTGCTAATCCCCTCAGGAGCCGCGCCAGATGAAACCTGCCCGTGAGTTTGTCGCCGAATTCCTCGGCACGTTCGTTCTGACGTTCATCGGTGGCGCCGCCATCATGCAGACGCGGAACGCCGATGCCGGCGCCGGCCTGGTCGAAGTTGCACTGGCTCACGGGCTGGCGCTGTTCGTGATGGTGAGTGCCCTGATGAAGATCAGCGGGAATTTCAATCCCGCCGTCTCACTCGGCCTGCTCGTCACGGGCAAGATCTCGCCGACGCAGGCCGGGACGTTTCTCGCGGGACAGTTCTCGGGCGCCATTGCCGCCGCGCTGTCGCTCAAGGCAATCTTTCCCGCCGCGTTGTGGGAGAGTGCTCGTGGCACGCGCCAGGTGGTCTCGCTCGACGTCTCCACCGGGCAGGCGTTCGCACTCGAAGCCATTGCGACGGGGATCCTGATGACCGCCGTGATGGGGACTGCGGTCGACGGCAAGGGACCGAAGCTCGGCGGCCTTGCCATCGGGCTGTCGGTGACGCTGGGCATTCTGGCGATCGGTCCGCTGACCGGTGGCAGCATGAATCCGGCGCGGACGATCGGGCCGATGGTGGCGACGGGTGCGTACGAAGGGCTGGCACTGTATCTCGCGGCGCCGGTTGTTGGCGCGGTGGTGGCGGCGCTGATCTATCGGCATCTGATGCTCGAGGCCGAGTAAGCCGGAGCATCAGGCAGGGAGAACGCAACGGCGAGGCAAGGTGACGCCGGTGGTGCATGCTTTGCACAGCGCTTTGTGGCCACCTGCTCGAAACGCCGAAGCGTCACCGCCACCATCACCTCCGTTGCTGATGTTCCGCTGTTGTTCGGTGGCACCAGAACACCTGCGCGTGCACGGCCGGGCTGTTGCAAACGAGCGCGGGGCGATCTCGAATCGAGACCGCCCCGCGCTTCCTGCATCCCGCTGAACCAGCAACGTCAGGGTGCCCGCCAGGAGACTTCGTTGGACTGCAGCATGTAGGAGGCAGTGGCTCCTGCCAAGCTATGCCTTGCTCGCAGAATGACCGCCGCGCCGACGGCGCCAGCGACTGACCGAATCTTCGCCGGATCAGCGACCGCAGTGAAGTTCGCGGTCGCGCCTGGCGACAGAAGAATGGCCTGCGCAGTGCAAGCGCTGAAGCTCGCCTTTACATCGACCCAGGCCGTGCCTGATGGCGTGCGAGCCTCGATCTCCTGGGTGCAGACTCCGCCACTCACCACCTCCGGCAGGGTGCTCGTGACCGTGACCATCATCGACACGGTCGACCCAGTGAGCCCGTCGACTGGCGCGACTGCCGTCGCCGCCAGTCGAGTCTCGATCGGCGCGCCTGACGGCGGCGCCGTCGTGTCGTCTGCCCCACAGGCGGCGAGAAACACTGATGCAGTTGCCAGCGCAAATCGTGAAAACGTCATGGTCCTCAATCTCCTCGATAGTTCATGTCCGACACCGGATCGGTTTCCCCGCAACGAAGGCGGAGCACTCAGAGGAGCGACCGGCCACGGGAATCACAGTGCATACCATGTGCCGCGTCCGCAGGTCACACGTCGATCAAGCGGGGTGGGCAAAAACACTGTACCGATCTCGACCATTCATCAATCTGGCGGACTCACGCCCCGGCAGCGCCGGCGCCGAATTTCACGTTGTACCGGTCGATGCTCTCCCCGATGATCCGACGGGCTTCCTCGGCATCATACCAGCCGATGATCTCCACCCGCTTCCCCTCGAGATCCTTGTAGATCTTGAAGAAGTGCTCCACTTCGCGCAGAAAGTGGCTGGGGAAGTCACCCAGGTCATGCACCTCGTCATGGATCGGGTCGTGCATCGGCACCGCCAGGACCTTGTCATCCGGCTCACCCTTGTCGAGCATCTTCAGCACGCCGACCGGGCGAGCGTCGATCTGGCACCCCGGAAAGGTCGGCTCGTTGATCCGGACCATGATGTCGAGCGGGTCGTTGTCCTCGTGGAGCGTGCGAGGGATGAACCCGTAGTCGCCGGGATAGTGCACGGCCGAGTACAGAACGCGGTCCAGCTTCAAAAGTCCAGTCAGCTTATCCAGCTCGTACTTGTTGCGGCTCTTCGCCGGAATCTCGATCACCGCGGTGACGTGCTGCGGCGGATCGTCGCCGGGTGGAAGGTCGTGCCAGGGATTGAACATGTGCGCTGATGATCGAGAGGGCTGCCGCCGGCGAGTCCGCCGGCGCAGTGCAGAATAGCAGACGACCAAAGGGCCGCGCCGGTCAGCGCGACCCGTTGAGGACTCGCGCTGCCGTCGTGGCGAAATACGTGAGGATTATGTCCGCTCCAGCCCGCCGGATCGCGACCAGACTCTCGAGCATCGCCCGTTCGAGGTCCAGCCAGCCACGTTCCGACGCCGCATGCAGCATGGCGTACTCCCCGCTCACCTGATACGCGGCAACCGGCATCCCCGTCACGTCCTTCACCCGGCGGATGATGTCCAGATAGGCCCCGGCCGGCTTCACCATGATGATGTCTGCCCCTTCCGCGATATCCTGTGCAACTTCCCGCAACGCTTCGTCCGCGTTGGCCGGATCCATCTGATAGGCGCGCCGATCTCCGAACGCCGGGGTGCTTTCGGCCGCCTCACGGAACGGGCCGTAGAACGCGCTCGAGTACTTCGCGGCGTACGACATGATCGGGATGTGCGAATGGCCTGCCGCGTCGAGCGCTGCGCGGATTGCGCCCACGCGACCATCCATCATGTCGCTCGGTGCGATCATGTCCGCGCCCGCTTCGGCATGCATGACGGCCTCCCGCGACAGCAGTTCGAGCGTGGCATCGTTGTCGACCTGCTCGCCCTGCAGCACGCCGCAGTGGCCGTGATCCGTATACTCACACATGCACACGTCCGTGATCACCAGCAGCGACGGCAGTGCCGCCTTGATCGCCCGGACGGCTGCGGCAACCGGGCCCTGACTGTCGGCCGACCCTGACCCCACCGCGTCCTTCCCGGCGGGGATGCCAAACAGGATCACACCTCCCACGCCGGCCGCGGCCGCGGCCGCGGCGTCGCGTACGCACTCGTCCACCGATGTTTGCGCACATCCCGGCATCGAGGAGATCGGGTGCCGAATTCCGGCGCCGGGGCGGACGAACAACGGCAGGATGAACTGCGATGGATGCAGGTGCGTCTCGCGCACGAGCGCCCGGATCGCCGGTGATCGCCGCAATCGCCGCAGCCGCACGGCTGGAAAGACAGCGCCGGGAGCTGCTGAGGGACGGTCGGAGACGTTCGAATCGAAGGGAAGCACGTTGGGATTGATCATGGACGTCAGGCGTCGGATACTATCCGGAGAGACGAGACTGCCGGTGAATGACGCGGCCGCAGGCAATGCATCAGTTCGACTCGCGCGCTGCCGCCGTCGCCGCTCGAGCCTCGGCGAGGATCGCTGCGGCACCCTGATCACGCAGTTGCCTGGCCAGCGCGTGCGCGGTCGCGACGATGTCGGGGCCAACCGCTGCAGACGCCCGCAGCATCGGCGTGCCGTCCAGTCCGGCCACCAGTCCATGCAGCACGCGCCGGCCACCGTCGGACGTGGTCATCAGCGAACCGATCGGCACCTGACACCCGCCATCCAGCGCGGCCAGCAACGCACGCTCGCACGACGTCGCGTCCATCGTCGGCTGATGGTTCAGCCGCGCGACGATCGCAGTCACCGGCGCGTCATCCTTGCGCACCTGAATGGCAATGGCGCCCTGCCCCGCGGCCGAAAGCCATTCCGGCGCACTCAGATAGCTGCTGATCCGCGATGACAGACCGAGACGATTCAGCCCCGCCGCGGCGAGAATCGCCGCGTGGCAAAGACCGTTGTCGAGCTTGGACAGTCTGGTGCCGACGTTGCCGCGCAGATCCACCACGGTGCAGTCGGGTCGCAATGCCATCAGCTGCGCACGACGCCGGAGGCTTGACGTCCCAACGATTGCGCCGTGCGGCAGCTCCTGCAGCAGCGATCCGGCCACGTCGGCGCGCACCACCAGCGCATCACGCGAATCCTCGCGCGGCAACTGCGCCACCACCGCCAGTCCATCGGGATCGTCGGTCGGCAGATCCTTCAGCGAGTGTACGCACAGATCGGTGACGCCGTCACGCAGGTCGCGTTCAAGCTCTTCGGTGAAGAGGCCCTTGCTGCCGATGGCCGTCAGCGCGACGTCGAGGCGCCGATCACCGATGGTGGTGTACGTCACCAGCTCGCTCGCCACACCAATGGCGGCAAGTTCGGCCTGGACTGTATGCGCCTGCGCCAGCGCCAGCGCGGAGGACCGGGTGCCGATCTTCAGCGTTCGAGTGTCTGCGGTCATGAAATCTGTGTGCGTGAGTTGATGCGCTGCCGTTTGTCGTCGATGGCGCGCACCACGGCGGCCACCAGTCCATCGAGCGTCGAAGGTACGGCCTCGGCCACGACCCGGATACCGGCGGTCGCGGCCGCCTGCGTGGTGATCGGACCAATCGAGACGGCATCGGTCCATTTGTACATTGGATCCATCGCGGTCGCGTAGGCGTGCACTGCGCTCGATGCGGTGAGCGTCACGAGATCGACCTGCGAGGCCGCCAGCGTGGCCCGCACGTCGTCGATGTGGTCATTACTCGGAACACTCGAGTACACCTCCACGCGATCCACCACCGCGCCATGCTCCTGCAGCCCCGCATACAGATGCGGACGTGCACCCGTGGCCACCGGATACAACACGTGCGAGCCAGCGACGTCACCGTGCGCGATCAGTTCGTGGAGAAAATCCTCGGCGACGAAGGTGTCCGGCATCAGCGTCGGTTCAACGCCGCGCTCGCGCACCGCCTGCGCCGTCCCCGACCCGATCACGGCGACCCTGGTGAACGCCCAGTCCGCCGCTGTCACGCCACATGCTTCCGTCGCATCGAACGTCAGGCCAACAGCCGTGGCGCTCGTGAACACCACCCAGTCGTACCGCGCCAGATGTCGCGCGGCCTCCATCAACCCGTCGATGTCGCGCAGCACGATCTCGGTGGCCGCGTAGCTGAGCACTCGAGCGCCGCGCTGCTCGAGCAGCGCGATCAGTCGTCCGGCGCGTGCGGCGGCGCGCGTGACCAGAATCGTCGAGCCGGCCAGCGGTTGCTCGGGCTGATGCACGAGGTCGCCGCGCATCACCAGGCGAACCTGCGCAGCCAGCCCGGCCAGTGCCCACGGCTCAAGGGCGCGTCACTCGCTCTATCGCGTCGCCGCGTCGCGCCATCGCCCGAGCGCGCACCACCAGCGACATCACATAGCCGCCCACGATCACCGCCGCCGCGATGTAGGCGGCAAACATGTATCCAGCGTTGTCTGGCATCACTCCCCTCCCGCTTCACGCGATTCGACGCCGTCGCGCAGCGCGGCATACTTCAACCGGCCGCGCAGCAACGCCACGAACAACAACGCGAACGCCAGGAATGTGAGCGACAGCGTCAGCCCCATCTCCGGCGAGAGCTTCGGCTTTTCCGGCGCCAGCACGATCGGCTGCGGATGCATGGTGCGAAACAGCCGCACGCTGAGGTGGATGAACGGGACCAGCAGCGCTGCCAGAATCCCCAGGACGGACGAGTACCTGGCACGCTGCTGGCGGTCTTCGATCGCGCCACGGAGCACGGTGTAGCCGAGCAGGATGAACCAGAGGAAGAGGGTGCTCGTCAGCCGTGCATCCCAGGTCCACCACGTGCCCCAGATCGGCTTGCCCCAGAGCGGGCCCGTCACCAGCACGATACTCAGAAACACCAGTGCGATCTCGGCCGAGCTCTCGGCCAGTCGATCGAGCCGCTCGTCGCGCAGCCAGAGATACATCGCGCCGCCCACCGCCACCAGCGGACAGGCGAGGTACAACCCCACCACTGCCGACGGCACGTGGATGTAGAAGATCTTCTGCGCCTCGCCCTGCAGCGCTTCGGGTGGCGTGAACCAGATCGCCCGAGCGATCGCCGCCAAAACCGCCACCGCGGCGAGCGCCAGCAACCAGTCGATGACCTGCCCGGAGCCTCGCGCGGATCGCCCCGCGCCGGCAGTCGGCAGTGTGTGGGCGAGAGAATCAGACATGAGCCAGAAGGAAAGGGACGAGACAGAATCGGCGGCCACATGGCGTCGGCCGCAAGAGCAGAAACCTATTCGCGATCAGCAGTACCAACCCGGAGGATTGCGTCAGTCTTCGATGGTGAACGGAAATGCCAGGACACATGCCACCCCAAACATCAGGTCAAAGGCGACGAGCACCTGGATCCACGGCATCACCGTCTGCAGTGCCGCCCCCACCAGAAGCTTCGCCGACGCCTGCGCGGCCGGTACCACCACCGGGATGAAGAACGGGAGGGCGAGCATCGGCAGCAGCAGTTCGGCAAAACGGGTATGTACCGTCATCGAACTGAACAGCGTCCCAACCGTCACCAACCCGATCGCCGCCAGCAGCCCGATACCGCCGAGAATCAGCAACCCGCTGCCGAACTCGAGATTGTAGAAGAGCACGACTGCCGGGATCGTGATCGCCAGGACCGACGAGACGTACACGAGGTTGGCCAGCGCCTTCCCGAGGAAGATCGCCTCACGTGGAATCGGCGCGAGCAGGAGCCCGTCCATCGCCCGGGTCTGCAACTCCAGCCCGAAGGTGCGATGCAGGCCGAGCATGCCGGCGAACGCGAAGATCGTCCAGAGAACACCGGGGGCCATGTCGATCGGGCGCACCGCCGTCGGATCCCAGACCATGTAAAAGATGCTGACGCCGAGGAGCGAGAACACCAGCGACGAGAAGAAAGCGCTCCGCGTCCGGTATTCGATGGCGAGGTCCTTTCGGGCGATCATCCACGCCACCGCGAGCAACCCTGGCGGTTGCAGCTGGCTCATGCGGCGGACTCGAGCGCGAGCAACCGATACTCTTCGGCAAACTCGACTGGGTCGAGTCCGGTGGCCGGCTGGTGGCGCCTGATCGTGCCGTCGAGCATGATGGCGGCATGCGTCGCGAGCCCGAGCCCTTCCTGCACCGAGTGTGTAATAAGCGCCAGTGACGCGCCATCATCGCGTAACGAACGCAACAAATCAGTGAGTGCACGCGCGCCAGCGATGTCCAGGCCGGTGTACGGCTCATCCAGCAGCACCAGTGCCGGACCATGCACGATGGCGCGCGCAATCGACACCCGCTGCTGCCAGCCGCGGCTCAATGCACGAACCGGCGTGAGCTCGCGTCCTTCGAGGCCAAGCCGCGCGATCACCGCCGACGTGGCGGCCTTCGCGTCGGGAACACCGTGCAACTGCGCGGCGAAGGCAATGTTTTCCTGCACCGTCAGCACGTCATACAACATGCTCTGATGGCTGATCAGCCCGACGCGCCCACGCTCGGTCGCGGCCTCACTGGTCAGTGCCTTCCCGAGGAGGCGAACCTCACCGCTGGTCGGACGCAGCAGCCCCGCCAACAGGCGCAGCAACGTCGTCTTGCCTGCCCCGTTCGGGCCGAAGAGGGCCAGACACTCGCCGGCGGCGATCGACAGATCGACGCCGGCCACCGCTCGACGGCGACCAAACCGACGCACCAGCGCCACCGTCTCGCACACGGCGACGGGTTTCGGAGGAGGTGCATCGACCTCGGCGGCGCGCAACGATGGCATCGGCCCAAGGTAACGCCCGCCACCATCGGCGGTCGCCACGCTCCCCACGGTTGCCCGGCAGGGCGCCGTGCTGCAAACTGACCCCGCACCGCCACATCCCGCCTTCACCCCGCCCGACCCATGTCAGAGATCGATGCACTGCTGACCGAGAATCGCCGGTTTCCCGCCCCTGCTGCCTTTCAGCGTGCGGCCACCGTCAGCGACGCGGCGCTCGCGCGCGAGGCGGCCGCCGACCCGGATGCCTACTGGGTGCGCATGGCGCGCGAACTGGAGTGGATCACACCATTCACCAAGGGGCTCGAGTGGGACGCGCCGTTCGCCACCTGGTTCCGCGATGGACAACTCAATGTCAGCGCCAACTGTCTTGATCGCCACATTCGTACTGCACGTCGCAACAAGGCCGCCATCATCTTCGAAGGTGAGCCTGGCGACCAGCGCACGCTCACCTACTGGCAGCTCTACACCGAGGTAGCCAAGTTCGGCAACGTCCTGCGCAGTCTCGGCGTCCGCAAGGGTGACCGCGTCGCCATCTACCTGCCGATGATTCCCGAGGCCGCGATCGCGATGCTGGCCTGCGCGCGCATTGGTGCCATTCACAGTGTCGTGTTCGGTGGTTTCAGTCCCGAGTCACTGCGCGACCGCATCAACGATTCGCAGTGTCGCGTGCTGATCACCGCCGACGGCGGTTTTCGACGCGGGCAGGTCGTACCACTCAAGCGCAATGCCGATGCGGCCATGGCTGACACGCCGAGCATCGAGCACTGCGTCGTCGTGCAACGGCGCGCGGGTGGCATGGGTGATGAAAGCTTTGCGCAGATGCAGGAAGGCCGTGATTCCTGGTGGCACCGACTGATGCAGAAGGCACCGTTGGTGTGCGAGCCTGCGGTCATGGATGCGGAAGATCCACTCTTCATTCTGTACACGTCAGGCACCACCGGAAAGCCGAAGGGCATTGTCCACAGCACCGGCGGCTACCTGACCGGTGTCACCGCGACGTCGAAGCAGGTCTTCGATCTCAAGGATGACGATGTGTTCTGGTGCACCGCCGACGTGGGCTGGGTCACAGGCCACTCCTACGTCGTGTACGGTCCGCTCGCCAACGGGGCCACCTGTCTGCTCTACGAAGGCGCACCGGACTGGCCGGATCGCACTCGCATGTGGGAGATGTGTGAACGCCACGGCGTGACGATCTTCTACACCGCACCGACCGCGATCCGCGCCTTCATGAAGTGGGGCGAGAAACATCCAAACGCCTCCGACCTGTCGCGCCTTCGCTTGCTCGGCACGGTCGGCGAACCGATCAACCCCGAAGCGTGGATGTGGTATCACCGGGTGATCGGCAAGGAACGCTGCCCGATCGTCGACACCTGGTGGCAAACCGAGACGGGTGCCATCGTCATCTCACCCCTGCCGGGCGTGACGGAAACAAAGCCGGGCAGCGCCACACACACACTCCCGGGCTACAGTGTCGCGCTCGTTGACAAGGCAGCGGTGCCGATTCCTCTCGGGGGTGGATTGCTGACGATCACGCGCCCCTGGCCCAGCATGCTGCGCACGATCTGGGGTGACCACCAGCGGTATGTCGATACGTACTTCAGCAAGTGGCCTGGCCGGCCCGATCTCTATTTCGCCGGCGATGGCGCAAAACTCGACGAGGACGGCTACTGGTGGATTCTGGGACGGGTGGACGACGTGCTGAACGTCGCCGGCCATCGCATCGGCACGATGGAAGTGGAGAGCGCACTGGTCGGCCATCCATCGGTGGCCGAGGCGGCGGTGGTGGGCAAGGATCACGAGATCAAGGGTCAAGCCATCGCGGCCTTCGTCACGTTGCGCGAAGGCTTCGCGCCGTCGTCAGCGCTGCGGGATGAACTCCGCGACTTCGTTGGCGAGAAGATCGGAGCCATTGCGAAGCCGGATGACATCCTGTTCAGCGCCGACCTCCCGAAAACCCGCTCCGGCAAGATCATGCGCCGCCTCTTGCGCGACATTGCCGAAGGGCGCGCGCTCGGAGATACCACGACCCTTGCGGACCCGAGCGTGGTCGCGGGACTGAAGGAGCAATACGAGGCACAGGAGTCGTGAGGTAGCTGGCACGCGACCCGTGCCACGCTTACCCTTCATGCCATGAGCCTTCTTGGCCGACTCTTCCCCGACACATTGTTCCCGCGAAAGCTCAGCGATACCGCTGAGCGGCGCCTGCGTCTGGCGCAGGCCCGTGCGGAGGAAGCGGTGCTCGAAACGCATGTGCGCAACGCGCTCTTGTATGTGGACACGCTGGCCGGCGAGCTGCCGTTCGATCGTGCGATCGAGATGTACATCCGCATGCTCGGCATTCCCGAGCCGCTCGCCAGCACGGTGGCCACGCGAACACTGGTAGTGCTCGGCGATGATGTCGTGCCGGAACGCACCACGCCACTTGGCGATCAGATGGTCGGCGATGATGTGCTGCCGATCGTGCGCATCGCCGACAGTTACGGGACCGCGCGCCGCCGCTGAGATCGCAGCACACCGCGCGAAGGATCAGGCTGCGCAGCACAATGGAAGGCAGGCGCCGCATGGATTCGTGCGACGCCTGCAAGACCGTCTGGTACCAGCGCTACTTCGCTGCGGGCGCCGGGATCGCCGCCGGAATCGGAAGATTCGGGGCGTTGGCTGCGTCGACCGCCGCCTTGATGTCATCGTAGTTGCTCCGCCCCCGCATCATCTCACCATTGATGAAGAAGGTCGGCGTGCTGCCAACCTGCTTCGTCACGCCGAGCGCATAATTCGCCTTGATGCGTTCCGTGTGCGTACCCGCATCCATGCAGGCATCCCACCGCTTCATGTCGAGTCCGAGCTTCTGCGCGTAGGTGCTGATGACGCCGCGGGGGTTCCCGGTCGCCTGGCCATTCCACTCGAACTGGCCTTCGAAAATCCGGTCGTGCATCTCCCAGAACTTCCCCTGATCGTCGGCGCAGGCGGCCGCCATCGATGCGGGAATCGTGTTCTGGTGCGCGTTCAGCAACGGGAAGTCGTAGAACGTGTACCGGACGAGCCCCGTCTCCACCAGGTTCTTCCGGATATCGGGCTCGGTGATCGCCGCGAAGCTTCCGCACGCCGGGCACTCGAAGTCGGCGAACTCCATGATCTCGACCTTCGCCGTCGGCGACCCGACGGTGTACCCGCGGGCCTTCGCCGCCAGCGCCGCGTCCGCCACGTTGGCGAGCACGATCGGTACGGCGGCGGGCGGCTGCTGGGTCTTCCAGACCATGAATCCGACGCCGGCGAGCACGATCGTCACCAGCGCGGCAATGAAGCCGTTGTTTCTGGACTGCTTGCGTACTTTCGCGCTCACGATGTGTCGCCCTCAGCGGTATCGGGCCCCGCGGTGTGTTGGGGGCCGTGTCAGGTTGCCGTCAATTGGAAATACTGGCCGGACGGGACGCGGTGTCCCACACGCCAGCCGCGGTGGCTGCGGCCCCCAAGGGTAGGTGTACCACGGCACGCTGCGCTAGTTCACCGGGCGCATTCGTCGTCGTGATACATTTGCAGGGTGCCGCGTCCGCCCATCATTGCCACACCGATCTTCGCACAGGGCACCTCGGCGCATCGCCGTTTGCCGCTGTCGCGGTCTGTCCTGCCGTACGTTCCACCGGACGGCGACTATGTGCGACTGCCCGTCGGCCCAGGCGCGCTTCACGCCCTCCGGTACGGGCACGGCGGGCCGGCGGTGCTGCTCGTGCACGGTTTCACGACCAGCGCGCCACTCTGGCAGCGTGTGGCACCGACTCTGCTGGCCAACGGCTGCCAGGTGATCGTGCCCGACATGCTCGGTTTCGGAGAGTCGGACAGGCCGGTTGGTGGTCCTTACACCGTCTCGGCTCAAGCGCGGTACCTCGATCGCGCGCTCGCACTCCTCCGGGTCAGTCGGGTCGTCGCCGTGGGCCAGGACCTCGGCGGTGCGGTACTGCGGCGGCTGGCACAGATCCGGCCGGAGCGCATCGCTGCACTGGTGCTCTGCTCACCCACACCGGCGGATCTCGCGGGCGGTCCTGAGATCGAGGCCGTACGCGGGCAGACGGGGCCAGCCTTGCTCGAGATCTCCAGCCGTCCGCTGGGGGTGGTCGACCTCCTCGGGCCGGTGCTCCGGGCCGCCGTCACCGAGTCCGAGAGCATGCCCGACAAGCTCGTGGCCCGCTTCTCGGCACCATACACGGGCAGTCAGGGCGCACGCCACCTCCTCGATCTCGCCCGCGCCGTGGCGGAGGAAGAGGACGCCATCCCCCTCCCCGCCAGCGATTTCACCATGCTGCGCGTCACTGGGGAGGATGATCCGATGGTGGCACCATCGTCGGCCCCAGTCATTCGGTTGCCTGGCGCCATGCGTTTGTTGCCTGTGGAACGCCCAGGGCCCCTCGCCGCGCTCATCATGGAGCGGGTAGAGGCCACTCATGATTCGCCCGTCTCGCTGGAAGAATGAGGCGATGCCGACTAGTATTCCAGCATTACAGATGCAACCAATGAGGTGAATTTGACGAAAAAGAATCGACAGCGTCGAGTAGTGACGCCGCCGACCCCGTTCGAGCAGGCGCGCGATGAGTTGTTCCAGCAGATCATGCGATGTGAAGTCATTGGCGCGGCGCCCGATCATCAGGGCGAGTGGTTTGCCGAGACGATGGCTTACTTCGCCGGGCGGTATCCGGAACTGAAGCCGGCCGATGTGAGCGACCTGCGCAAACTGGGCGAGCGATTCATTCAGCCGCCCAAGGCCGCAGTGGTGACGGAAGATGCGCCAGCGCTCGAAGCGGAAACGGTCTCGCCCGAGGCAGCGGCGATCGATGCGCTGGTCGGTGATGAAACCGGAACAGAGAGCGGCAGCGAATCCGCTGACGTGGAAGAAGAAGAGACAGTTCCCGCCTGACACGGCGTGGCACGTTGAAGACAATCGCCCTCCGCGCATCCGCGCGGAGGGTGTTTCGTTTTCAGGTCGCGCAGCGACGGACGACGGCGGGACGCGGCGAATCGCTGCAACAACTGCTGCGGCCCGCGCGTGGGCGCCGCGCGACGTTCAACGCGGCGATGGCATCGGCGGAAACATGCCGCGTGATGCACTCGGTGCCGGCGCAATCGGAGCGCGGTCGACGGGGTCGTCCCATTCCTCAGCGTCGGCTTCCGGATCAAATCGCGGATCATGCGCTGCGGCACTGACCGCAATCGCACCGGCGCCGGCGGTCGGAGCAGATGCAGCGCGGGAACCAGGCAGACGACTCTCCGCCGCATCCGCGACCGCCTCGACCGCCGCAAACATGTCGAATGGATCGTCTCCGGATGCGGGCGTCGACTGCACTGGCGTCTCGACAGTCTCACCCACCGGCGACGGGCGCGGTGCCGGCAGCATGATGGTCCCAGCTGCTGCCGACGCTCCGGGCAGCAGCGCCGTGAGATCGCCACTGGCCAGCGCCGCGCGCTGCACCTGTACCCGGAGCTCGGCATACTCGATCTGCTCTTCCACCGTGTCGAGCGACTGCGACAGGCGATCGAGAATCTCGAATGGCCGAAAGCCGGGAACGCGGAGCGTCGGTGTCCAATCGACCACGTCCCGCACGACCCCGACGGGCAACGAACGACCCGGCTCCATGATCAGCAGGAGGTCGCGCGAATCGGCAGACCGCGCCGAAAAGAGGCGAAGATTCCCGTCGCGACCGAGCAGCAGTGCCCGAATCAGCGTTCCCATCTCGGTGTTGTGAATCGTCCGGTGAAGAATCCGGTGACGGATCCGTCGCAATCCGCGCGCCGACGGCGGCAGGAGCGTCGTCGTGAACTCCACCAGCGGGATCGCATCGAAGAACGATGCAGCCGTCCGGGCAAGCACCTGCACCTCGCGGGCAGTCAGCTCCTGCACCTCGGACTGCGCCCGCCGCAGCTCTCGCGCTCGATTTGCGAGCGCGGAGGCGCGTGCCAGCGCATCGTTCCGGACAGGGGGGGTGTCAGTGGCCATCATGCTCGGCTGGTGCAGGACCCCGGCGCTGGGAATTGCCGGGCTCAACCATTCAATATCGGTCGCGTCCGGCGAACCTTGAGCATCGCCGGGTCGGTCGCCGGCGTCGGCAGGGAGTCAGCGACGTCGAGCCGGAGCCCTGCGCATCGTGACACCAAGACGAACACCGCCTCCCAACCCCAGTTCGACGCCGGGCACCCACCTGCCGTCACTCGTTCCCTCGACCCCGAGGGTGATGATCGCGACGACGCGCGCTTCCTGCATGTCTTCGAAACGGATGCCTACACCGCCGCCCGCGTTGACTCCCCACCGTGACTGGCGAAAGGGGTCGCTCAACCACCGCGCCAGGACGTCCAGCCGGCCGGTCGTGCGCCAGGTGTCGTCACGCCGCACGCCGCCCGCGCCGATGTCGAGAGCCAGGCGCACGTTGTACTGCGCCGGGACCGCGAGACCGATCGCAAGCTGTGCGCCGACGTCGCGGTCGATCAGGGCATCCGCACGCAGCGCGGTGCGCCAGCGGACCGCGGCGTCAGCCGTCGTGGCGCGTTGCGCGTGAAGCCACCGAGGTGCTGCGGCGAGGCCGATGCCAAACGCGCACACCACGAACGCGCACACCTCGAACGCGCGCCGGCACGTCACCCGGCGATATCGCGCGGCGGCGCGGGTGCCGCAACGTCCTTCGGTCCACCACTGCGATTGACCCACAGCATCAGCGTGTAATCCGTGGTTGCCACCAGTGCCAGCACGCCGGCGGCGAGAGCGAGCCCTGCGACCAATCGCGGTGCCTGGAGCGACGCCAGCAATGTCACGAATTGCAGCACCGTGACCCCTTTGCCAGGCCAGCGCGCCTGGAAGGTGATCCGGCGCAACCACGTCACGTTGCGCGCAACGAACCAGCCGACCACCGTCATCACGTCCCGCAGCAGCAACAGGGCGAGCTGCCACGGCGAGATCAGCCCTTCAACGCTGACCGTGATGAACGCCACCAGCATGAAGACACGATCCGCGATCGGATCGATCAACGCACCGATTTCCGTCGCGCTGTGCGAGACGCGCGCAATCACGCCGTCGAGAACATCGGAGGCCATCGCCAGCAGCACCACCGTGACCCGCCAGTCGGCATCACGGACGCCGAGGAACACACCCGCCATGGCGAGACGGGAGAGGGAGATCAGGTTCGGAGGGGACAACACATCACTGCGTGGCATGCTGACAAGAAAGCAAGTCTCGTGCTGGACGGCCAGCAGTTGCCACACCCGCACCGTCGGCATAGGCTGCCTCAGACGTCAGCACATCACTTCCCCGCGCCGCGCCCCGCTCCAATTCCCACCGTGAGTCAGTTCCCCCGTACGCGACAGGACGTCGTCCGTTGACCGTTGCGCTGCCCGTCATGGCACTGGTCGCGGCCGTCTTGATGCTGCTCTGGGATGTGGGTCTCGCGGGGCGCCTGGCCCGCGTCGCGGAGGCGCCGCGTGGCTGGGCGGCGTTGACTGCGATCACCGGGTTGCTCCTCATTCCGGCAGCGTTGATTCGGATCATCGGCAGCTCACTGCTCGACGGGCGAACCGTGGCCGCGCTCGGTTGGCTCTGGCCGCTCGTACTGACACTGGCAGCGGCACAGGCGATCACGACGCTCGCGCGTGGCCTCGGACCACGGGCGTTCGTGGTACCGATCATGGTGTACGACGCGATCATCGCCACCGCCGCCTGGATCGAGTACGCCGCCGGAAACGGGATCGCCTTGCCATTCTGGCTGCACGCCATTCCACTGGCCTCGGCTGGCGCCATCGGATACCTCGCTGGCCCTGCGGCACTCTGGTCGCCACTGGCCATCGCGCCGCCACTGCTGGCGCCCGCGTATCGCGCGCGTTGGGCGGTCAACGCGACCGTGCGCGGTCTGATCGCACTCTACTCCGTCGTGGCAGTAGTCGCGTTCGCCAGCGAATTGCCGCAAGCCATCCACGGCATCGAGAGTTTTTCCCGATGGACGCTGGCACCACTGCGCGAGCGGCCACCGGACACGCCGCTGCTCATTGGTCTCCAGATATTACCAGTCGTCCGCGGCATTCCCGCCCCGCTCGCGCTTCGCTTTGACTCCGGCCTCGCCGACAGCGCGGGCGTCGATGTCGTGGCCGTGACAGTCGCGCCAGGCGGTGCCACGCCCCGCGCCCTCGATTCGCTGGCGCGTTTTCTCGAGCCGTATCGCGGCGACAGCACGCTCATCGTCGCGACGCTCGGGTGGGACCTGAAGGAAGCGCTGCGGGTGCAGTTTGCACCGACGGCGTGGGAACGCGACCGGATTCAGCTGGTCGATCAGGTGGTGCGCCGACTGCGTCCTGATGTGCTGGTGCCCATCGAAGACCCGAATGGCATTGGCGTCCAGATCGTTGGTCGGCGCGAGCCCACGGAGTGGCAACCGCTCCTGACGCTGGCGGCGAAGACGGCGCACGCGCTGCGACCGCGGACGCGCGTGCTGACCGCGATCGCGACATTCGATGATCGCGACAGTGTGCTGGCCACCTGGTCCAGCACCCCGGCATCGGGCATGGACGGTATCGGCTACATCCTGCAACCGGGCTTTCGAGGCGGCGTCAGCCTCGAATCGCGATTGCAGGCCGCGGATCGCTGGCGCGTGGTGCGCGGCGGGCAAAAGCTCCGCGCGGGTGACGAGTGGGTACTGCTCGCCGCCGGCTTCCCGTGGGCGCAGGGTGAACAGGCACAGGATCGCGGAATCTGGGGTGTCCTGGCATGGGCCAGCGCACGGCCATCCATTGCCGGCGTGATCGTTGGAGACGCCGGCGACTATGACACGAGGCGTGGCCTGCGCGGGCCAGGCGGGCGTCTGCGACCGGCGAGTGCGTCACTGCGACGGGCAATTCGCGCCATGAGCACCGAATCGCGCTGAGGCGTCAGCCTTTGGCGGTCCCGCGCACCACGGCTTCGACACGTCGGTCGGGTTCGCACCAGCGCCGCACGACCTGCTGCACATCGTCGGCCGTCACCGCCCGCAATTTTGGCACTTCGTCGTCAAGCTCCGACAGTCCGTCGCCGACACACCAGGCATCAACCATTTCGCCCAGCTGCGCGCTGGCACTTTCCTGCTGCAGCGCGTGCATCCCGATCGCATAGGTACGGGCGCGCTCGAGCTCCTCGGCGCCAACCGGCGCCTCCCGCATCGCGGCAAACTCCGCCAGCAGTCCCGCACGGGCCTCGACTTCGCGCTCCGGCGCGCACGCGATGTATGCCGAGAGCATGCCCGCCTCTGTCAATGCGGACGCACTGACGAATACGCTGTACGCCAGCGACTGTCTGCTCCGCAACGACTCGAAGAAGCGGCCCCCAAGCCCGCTGGCAATGCCTGTCATGAGCGCGGTGGCATAGCGCGACGGATCACGCCGCGACGGCCCGGGAAAAAGCATTGCAACGGCGCTCTGCTGCTTGTCCCGCAGTTCGATGATCTCGATCGGCGCGACAGGCAGGGTCGGGGCCGCGACCCGCGTGTGAACCGCCGGCTGCAGCGTCACGAACGCGCCTGCAATGAGCTCGGCGAGTTCCACCGGGTCCGCATCCCCGACGATTGCGAGTACCGACGCTCCACCCAGGATGCTCGAGGCGTGCCACGCGCGCACCAGATCGGCATCGATCGACGCGACGCTTTCAGCGGTCCCCATCGCATCGAGCGCATAGGGATGCCCCGCGAACAGTGCACGCCGTGCAACCGCGAGGGGATACCGCAGCATATCATCGCGACGGGCACGCAGCTCTGCGAGCATCTGCCCGCGCTCCGACGCCACCGCGTCGACACCAAATGACGGGTGCTGCACCACATCGGCGAGGAGCGCCGCGGCTTCCCCCGCGTCGGCGGATGGCACGCTGATCGACCACCCGACCAGCTCCTTGCTGGCAGCGGCGGACACGCTGCCACCGAGTCGCTCGCCGTCCTCCGCGATCTGCGCCGCGCTTCGTGTGGCAGTGCCTTTCAGCGATGTTCGCGCCATCAGTGCGGTCAGTCCTGATTGTGTCGTCGGCTCATCGACGGCACCACCCTGGACCCAACAGCCCATGTGCACGATCTTCGCACCGGGCTTGCGGCGCACCAGCACGGGGACACCTGCGCTGGTGCGGAAGACGTGCACCTGACCACACCGGGAGTCGGCGCGCACCGATTGTGCCGCGGACTGGGGCGCCGGCACCGCGCGCGTTGTCGGCATCACGGGTTCAACCAGAACGGCATCCCATGCCGCGACCAACGCCGGACCGTCGTCCGCCAGTGGCCTGCTGTCACTGGGCCGATAGCTGACGACGCCAACAGCGTCGTCACCACACCACGCGGCGAGCACGCGTTGCACATCGGCCGCAGCCACGGTCTCGATGGCACGCCACCAGTCATCACCGACGTCCGCGCCGCCGAGTGCTTCCCATGCGACCATCTCGCTGGCCTGCCCTTCCATCGATTCCTCAGAACGCAATTGCCGCGTCCGCAGGATGTGCTTGACGCGCTGCAATTCCTCGTCGGACGGCCCGGTGCGCTGTAACTCGCGCACCTCGCGCCAGGCCGTGGCACCGGCACGATCGATCGTATCGTCGGACCCGACCAGCCCTACCGCGAACACGCCGAGCTGCGTCGGGGTGTAGTGATACGCGCTGACGCTCATGGCATGGCCGGGTTCACGCACGGCGCGATAGAGGCGGGACGCGCGACCAGTCGAGAGCACCGCAGCGGCGACATCCAGCGCGGGAGCGTCCGGGTGCAGTGGTCCGACGGTCCGCCAACCGAATGTCAGGTGCGCCTGCTGCACGTCACCGCACAGCGCGCGATACCTCGCGCCGCGCCACCGTGGCTCTTCGGGCCCGTGATCCGGCAGCGGATCACGAGCGGTCATGGCGCCGTAGCGCGCGCCCACTGCCGTGATGACCTCGTCCGCATCCACGGCTCCGACCACCGCCAGGATACTGTTCGACGGCGTGTACCAGTTCCGGTAGAAGCCGTGCACCATGTCACGCGTCAAGGTGCGCAAGCCCGCTTCGCGCCCAATGCGCCATCGCCGCATGCGATGCCGGTCGTGCAACACTTCGTAGAGCGTTTCGGCGGTCACGGCGCCCGGAGTGTCTGCCTTGCGCGCTGCTTCCTGGATGATCACCTCCAGTTCGCGACGCAACTCATCGGGGTCGATCAGCGAGTTGGCAAAGGCATCGAACTGGATGTCGAGACCGCTTGCCCACCGATCACTCGGCAGCACGGTGATGTAGGTGGTCGCGTCGTAGATCGTATGCGCATTCAGCCAGCCGCCGACTTCCTTGGTGGCGGTGGCGATCGCACCCGGGCCGCGTGTCGGCGTGCCCTTGAAGTACATGTGCTCCAGCACGTGCGCGATGCCGATCTCCGTATCCGGCTCGTCGAAGTACCCTGCCTTGACTCGCGTCACGATGGCGACGACCGGGGCCGCGCGGTCTTCCCGAACGAGGAGCGTGAATCCGTTCGGGAAGACGGTACGGCGGGTCGGCAGGCTCAATGGATGATCTTGAGGACACCGGCGTCGGCGCTACCGCGCAGGAAGGCCTCGGCGGAGTCGGTTGGTACGCGTTGTCCGGTCTGGGCGTGCACACGCGCCGCTTCGCCCAGCATGAACTCATACAGCGACTTGCCGCTGGCACTGGCATCACGCATCTCGGTCACGATCGTCGCCCAGCTGCCGACGTACATGTCTCCGGTACGTGTCATCACGCTGTGCTCGACCGCGGCATCCTTCTGGTCGCGCATCTCGGCGAGCAGCGACCCGAAGAGCTCGAGCTGTCCCTTGGAATCGGAATCGTCGTCGCCTTCACCCAGCACCCGCGCCTCGATCTCGGAGAGCATCTCGTCGATGCTGTCCGTCTCGGCGTTGAGCTCCTCGAGCTGCGCCTGCCAGGGGGCCAGATCCGGGTCATCATCCTGCAGGCGATACGCCGCTTTCTTGAGCTCGATCAGCCGCCAGATGCCCAGTTCGTCCCAGTGGTCCTCGGGCGACGACTTCTCGAACTGATACAGTGCGGCCTCGTATTCCTGCTTGTCATAGAGCAGGTTGGCGAGGTAGATCCGGGCTTCCGTGTAGTCGGGATCGAGCTTCAAGGCGCGACGCAGCGTCGAAATCGCTGCATCGTCCTCACCGGCGCGATGCTGCGCGTAGCCCATGCAGCTGACCGCCTCGGCTGAGCCGGGCTCCTGCTGCACCGCGATATCAAAGAATTGCGCAGCATCCTCAACCAGGTTGTCGCGAAACAGGGCGCGGCCAACCTGCAGCATCAGCTCCACGTCGTCGTGATACCCAAGCTCGAGGATGCGGCGAAAGTTCTTGCGCGCATGATCCACCTGGCCAAAACGAAGCAGCGTCTCGCCCATGCCGGCCAGACCGTCTTCATGCTCGGAATCCAGCGTCAGCGCCTCTTCGAAACTCCGACGTGCCCAGGCATACTCCTCGCGGGCCAGACGCGCGTACCCCTCTCCGACGTGCAACTCCACGGAGGTCGGGTACAGCACGAGCCCCTCACGCAGCACAGCCAGGGCATCGTCGAAGAGCCCCTCATTGTACAGCTGATGGGCGCGCTCATCGTACTCTTCGGACGACAGGAATTGCGAGGCCATCGCGACAGTCCTCCGTGTAAAGCGTCAGCAGGGAAGATAGACCCCAGCATGCACTGAGAGCCACCCCGCCAGGCGGGTGATACACCGATCCCGGGTCTTTGGTCGTTCGAGCTGCAGCGCACCGTGCAAGCCTTCGGTTCGGCCCTCCATGCCAGCGATTTGAACGCGCCACACCGATTTGCCGTGCCCTGCCTCACACTACCGTGATAATCCAGCGCACGCCACTGCAATCTGCGCCGCCAGCGCGGCGTTGGCTTCGAGCAGCGCGAGATTGGCCGGCAGGGATGCACCATGCGTTGCCGCGAGCACCGCGGCGAGCAGATACGGGGTGAGTGCCGCACCGCTGATCCCCGCGCTGACCGCGTCACGCACGGCGTCACCGACTGCGGCATCGACGACCGCCTGATCCAGTGCCGAGTGCGCCGGCGGCGGCTGGACCACCAGGACCGCGCTTCGCTCGCCGATCGCCCAGTGCGCGCGCGCCAGCTGCGCGATCTGCTCCGGTGTGTCAGCCCGCTGCGGCACCCGCAGACCTGTGCCGGTGGTGAAGAATCCCGGCAATTCATCGGTCCCAAATCCGACGACGGGAACACCGAGTGTTTCCAGTCGTTCGAGCGTCGCCGGCAGGTCGAGGATCGACTTTGCGCCCGCACACACGACGATCACCGGCGTCCGGCTCAACGCCTGGAGATCAGCCGACTCGTCGAACGGCGCCCCCCGATGCACACCGCCGATTCCGCCTGTCGCGAACACTTCGATGCGAGCGGCGTGCGCGAGGGTCAACGAGGCCGCCACCGTGGTGGCACCATCGGCGCCAGCCACCATGCAGGCGGCCAGATCGCGCGCGCTGACCTTGCGAACACCTGTGCGCGCAAGGAATCGTTGCAGTTCGGAGGGCAGGAGGCCGAGCGTTGCGCGCCCCGCGGCGATGGCCGTCAACGCGGGTACAGCACCCGCCCGCTCGACCGCATACATCATGCGATGCGCCGCATCGGCATTGTGCGGGACCGGCAGGCCCTGCGACAACACCGACGTCTCGAGGGCGACCACCGGCGTGCCTGACTCCAGCGCGTCCGCGATGTGGGGGAGGATGCGGAGCGGAGCAGACATGCGATCAGGCATCCTCAGTGAAGCAGTGGGCCGGCACCGCGAGCGTGGGCTACGGTTTGACCGAGTCGGCATCGACCGCTTGCGGCCCTGCCTCACGTTCCCGCATCGAGACCGGTACCGCGACGAGCACGAGACGCTCCGGGGCCGGACCGACATATCGCGTCGGCCAGCAGGTCGTCAGCGTCAGCAGCGGTGTCGCCGATTCGAAGATGACGCGCGCGTCCTTGTCCACAACGCGACGCTGCGTGATGCGCCAGCGGACGGCGATCGCCAGCGTCTGCGTTTCGATGACATCACCGACTCGCACATCATCCAGGCGGTGAAAATGCCGATCACGATGCGCCGAGATGACGGAATTGCCGTTCTGCCCCGGGAAGACGGTCCCGGGCATGTGTCCCGGACCAGCCCACAGATCGGTGTCGCTCAACCCTTCGACCACCACCTCGTCCAGTCGAATCGATGGGATGATCACGCGAACGACCGGCGCACCCGACGCCACCCGCGTCAGGCCAAGGCTGGCGATCGCGCCGAGCGACGACGAGCGCATCACCTTGGTCCACTCTGCCCGTGCGCGCTCACGCGCCACTGCACCGCGCAGATACTGCACGCCGACGACGGTGACGATGATCAGCCCGATCGCCAGCACGGCAATGCCGAAGACACGCGAGGCGCGGCGGCCTGGCCGTCCGCGCCCCTGTGCCTCTCGGATACCGATCGGGCTAGACCCGACTGCGGAAGACCGTGACACAACCGAGTGTGACGAGTGCCGTGCCAAGGAGGAAGACGGACGGCAGCGGCGTTCCCGTATTGGGTGCGCGCAATCCCGCGCGCATCGAATCAGGCGAGACCGGTTCGGGCACTCGACCGCGGTTCAGTGCCAGGGCTTCTCCCCCTCGGGGCGTCTCGGACGTGGCGTTCCGCGCACGCTCGGTGACCGCGACGTCAGGATCCCCCGCCGGCCTCGTCGCGCCCGGCGTATTCGAGACGATGACGTTCGGATCGAGACCCGGGGTCGCCGTCTTGGCCGCGAATACACCCGGCACGCCGCCGGCTGCCGCCATCACACCCAGCAGCCCAAGCGGAGCGAAGGCCTTCAGATTGCGCAGGTCACCGCGGGAGTCATCGATCGGGCAGTCGCATGTTGGCGGCACGACTGCCGGCGGCGGCGTCTGCGCGCCGACCATGACCGGCGCGGCGAACAGCGTCACCGATGCGACCAGCATCACTGCATTCTTTCTCATGCCGGACACTCCAACACTGTGGCAGGTGAATTCACGCCTCGATCGAAGCGCACCTCACATGCCAGCGAATCACTCGCCCGGGCGCAGCGGTGCGCCATGCGGGAGAAGGTCACAACCGACAGCCCTGCCGTCAGTTAGCACACCTGTCCACCAGACAGATTAATCACTGCCGACGTAACGCGCGACGGAATCTGTCAATTCCGCGGCCAAAACTGTTGCACGTGTGCAACACCGCGGGAAACACGCGATCAGGGGGCGACCGCAGCCAGCCGCGGCCACGCGCTCACGATGGCTCGCCCCAACTCGGCCATCGTCCGCTGCGGCGAGGAATCGATCACCCACCGCTGATCGACGTTCTCGCGGGTGAAGACGCATGCCACCACCCGGCTCTGGAGGTGGAAGACCGTACACTCCGTCCGCACCGCATCGGTGGCCCCCGTCTTGTGGGGCGCCCGGACGCCCTCGACATAGCGCTGCAGGAGCTGATTGTCGTCATTGTGATCGAGCATGTCGATCAGCAGCGAGTCGGCGGCCGGCGATACCGCCTTGCCGTTCGCCAACAGCGTGAACAGACGCGCCATCTCATTCGGCGTACTGACCCCCAGGCCGTACTTCACGGAACTGTCCGGCGCGACACTCGCCAGCCGCAGGAACACCTTCGAGTGCACCTTGGTCCGGGGCAGCGACCGCGTTTCCATCGCGTCCCACACCCGCCGGATCTCGATGCGCGACAGGAGCAGGTTGGTGGCCGTGTTGTCACTGATCGTCAGCATCAGCCAGGCGGCATCGCGAATGGTGATCTCGGCGCCATCGTGCAGAAACTGCAGCAGGCCGGCCCCAGGCACTTTCTCGATCCGCAGCACGGTGATCCGATCGTCGAGCGACAGTTGCCCGGCGGCAACCTGCTCCATCAGCGCAACGGCGATCGGCACCTTGATCAGACTCGCGGTGGGGAACGGTTCGTCGCCACGGCGCGACAGCCGTTCGCCGGTCTCGAGATTGATGAGGCTGTAACCGACAACGCCGTGATGCGCGTCGCTCAGTGAATCCAGTCGGCGATGCAACGCGGCCGTATCGGCCCGCACATATGCGGCGGGCTTTGGAGCACGCGGTGGCTGCGCAGCCAGCACGGTGGCCGAAAGCAGGAGCGGGGCGATGCTGGCAAGTCGCCACCACCGCCCCGCCCCTACACAGTCACCAGCAATCACTCGACGATGTCCGCGAAGTCATCGGACTTCTTGGTGGCGACGAGTTCACGTTCGGTGGAGGTCGGATCGTACATCGCGAGAATCTTGATGTGCTCGCCCGGGTAGCAATCGAATTCCTTGCCTGTACCCTTGTAGACCTTGATCTCGTGGCCATCCTCGAAGCGGAGCAGCGCGAGAGGATACGAGTCGTTCATGTACTGCTTGCGGATGCGCTTCGGGGCTGTTGACATCGCTGGACGTTCCTCTGGGTGCTGTACAGTCGGCGGAGACGCGGAGTGCGTCAGGTGACCACGGGGCGATTGGCGGCGAACGCTTCCCATGCCCGAGTGGCGAGGATGTCATCGAGGGTTGCCACGGCAGCCTCGAG
>JANPFJ010000323.1:0-2139 GCA_031423355.1 Gemmatimonadaceae bacterium
CGCGATCGGGCTGACGCGCGTTAGCCCCCTCGTGGATGCCAGTGAGACCACGGTCACGCATCGCCAGTCGCAACTCACGGCGCGCTCGATACAGATCGGTGATCTGGCTGATGGCACGCACGCGATCGTTGTCACGCCAACGCTCGGGGCAGCGGGTGAGGAGGCGTTGCGCTTTGTTGAGGCCGATCCCGGCTCGGGCGCGTCGCATTGGATCGCGATCGCTGACGACGGCCACAGCATCTATGTCAGTGGGACCAGCAGCTCGAACAAACCCTTCCTCATCGGGAAAGGCGTGCTGCGGTTGCGCGTTGACCCTGCGGGTCGCGTGCTCTCTCGATTGCGCGCGTGCAAGGACACGGCGAAGGTCGCCGCGCACCGCCGCCTTTCTCTTACTGAGCGATAGCTGAGCCTCGTTTCACATTGAAGGAGAAAACCCGCGCGTGAGGGTCTCTCGGCGTGCTCTCCAGAAGCGGCACGAGTCGAATAGGTTACTCGGCGTATTGCGCCCACCAGCTTTCCGGCACGTTGGTGAACGCCCTCGACAGGCGCAGACTGGCAAGAATCTGCCGCTTGGCGGTCCGGCTCACGCCGCGGAAGCCGCTGATCATACTCACGTAGGCATTCACGCTCAGTCGCGCGGCGTGGACGCCGGAATGGCAGGCTTGCGCAGGCAACGAAGCGGGCAGGTCGTCGCCGGTGAAAGGGCGTGTAGCCGCGCGCTCCACGTGCGCACTTGCGGCCAGTTCAGCCGTGATCTGTCGCCGCCAGCACAGCGCGAGGTTCATGTCGATGGCATGCGTGACCTCGTGCGCGACCGTCGTCGGCATCCGCCCGTCCTCCTCGTACACATGGATCGGGATCCAGTGAAAGCTCGACCGACTTAGGCCGGCGTTCGCGGTTTCCAGGAGGCTTCGCATAACCTCCGTGGAGGCGCCGATCTCCTCGGTGCGGTTCCGAATGAGCGCTTCGACGGCCGCTGCGCTCGGTGTGCCGCCACCGTGCCCACTTGACGGCAAGCGGGTCCGGATCAAGACGATCGGAAACGCCACCGCTAGATGTTCCCGCGGCATGTTCGTCAGATACGGGATGCAGTTCAGGATTTTGCGACGGGCGACGTCCAACGGCTGCTCGTTCGCTACGAGGAACCGCACGCTCACCCCGTTGATCATGTGGGTGACGAGAAAGTCCTGAGACGTCTCAAGCGTCAGCATAGTGAGGAGGCGCAGAGGGGCACAACCAAGGCGTCCGACCCAAATCACGCGGTTGAAAGATATGGTCGATGGGGTGTTCCCGCACCCTGAACCCCATTGGTGAGCTCGTCCTGCCTCTGAGTCGTTCCGACCCAGCACGTCCCCCTGACCGCGCCTGATGCTCGCCTCACTCTGCGGTGTTGATCGGTATCTTTCGGGATGACACGCATGCACCAATCACTCCGCTCGATCGGGCACGACGTCACGACGTTCCGATGAGACTGTGGATCGACGCCGACGCCGCGCCGCTTGCTGTGAAGGAGATCTGCTATCGTGCCTCGGATCGTCTCAAGATCGAGACGATCTTCGTGGCCAACCAGCGGCTGCAGCTGCCCCCGGGGTACGCGCTGCTGCAGAGCGTTCGCGTGGATGGCTCGGCCGATGCGGCCGATCGCTACATCGCCGAACAGGCGGTGGCGGGTGACGTGGCCGTTACGCAGGATATTCCGCTGGCCGCGATTCTGGTGCCCAAGGGTGTGATCACCATTGACCCGCGCGGCGAGGAGTACACGGCGGAGAGCATCGGCGAGCGGCTCTCGGTGCGCAACTTCATGGAGGGGCTGCGGGGGAGCGGCGTCGACACGGGCGGTCACGCGCCGTACGGTCCGCGCGAGCGACAGCTGTTTGCGAATGCGCTCGATCGCGCCCTCACGCGGGCGATGCGCGCAGCGACTGCGGCGTCGTGAGGTTCGCCCGTCATCACCTTAGGAGGTGCAGTGACCGTACGTGACATTCGCTATCAAGCCGCCGTTGTTGAGAACGGCTGCGTCCTGCTGCTGTACTGCGTGCCGCACGGCGCCGCGGGCTTCTGGGTGCTGCCCGGTGGCGGACGCGAAGAACACGAGTCGGCGGAGGCGTGCGTGATGCGTGAGGTCCGCGAAGAGGCTGG
>JANPFJ010000324.1:0-1898 GCA_031423355.1 Gemmatimonadaceae bacterium
TCCCGGCACCCGGACATGAACAAAGGCACGAGCGCCGCCGCACAAAACTGTGCGGCGGCGATCGCGGATCGTACGGAAGTCGTCATCTGGATTTTCATACGATCACTGCACCTTCAGAAGGAAAGACTTACGGAGTGGCCGGTGACTGCCAGCCACGCGTCCAGCCCGAGTACCACGGGATCTGGCCGTTGACGAGCACGCCGACTGCACCGCGGTAGTCGGTCGTTACCAGACCTGAAGGCACGGCCGTCACGCCGCCTTCCTGCGGCACGGCACCAGTGGTGCCGACGCGGCGCATGCGGAAGTCAGGCAGCGGGTTGTCGCGGGCAAGCTGCAGAACCTGATTAATGCCGAGGACGCCACCAGCGGTGTTTCGCGCGCGGTAGCCGGTCGAGTTGGAAAGGAACGATGCCTCCATCGCCGATCCCGTTCCGACGCCGGGTGCACATGCCGTTGTGGGCCCGAGGGCATCGTCAGTTGAGCTGCCAAGGCTGCCAATATCAAGGAACGTGGTGTTCTGGATGATCGGAGATCCTGGACCGGTCGTCAAACAAGTGTTCTCGTCCCAAATCGTGATCGCGCGCTGGTAACCGTCCACAAGCGAATTGAACATGCTGAAGCCCGTGCCAGTCCGAAGCATGATCGCCGCGATTGAGTTCGCTTCCACTGTGACGTTGAAACCGGTCACGGTCGCATTGTAGATCTTTGGATTCGTGCGCGGCAACGCCGTCGACGTGGCGCTGGCGTTGTCACTCTCAAAGGCACGGGAGTTGTCACTCGAGGACGTGTTGCCCTGATCGTTCGCTATGATCAGGAACTGCGTCGTACCGTCGTAGCCAAAGTCGGTATCGATGCCGTCGTCGTTGTTGCCGGTGCTGAGCATGTAGTTCGTGTTCACGCGACCACCGAAGAACTCGATGCCGTCGTCCAGACCGCCGTGCGCCTGTACGTGGTCGATGATCGTGCCGCTGCCAACGGCGCTGAGCGTCAGGTTGTTCAGCTCGCGGTTTGGCTGCACCACGAATCCGCCGTACTCGACGCGAACATACGACAGCCGACCACTGTTGTCGGCATCATTGCAGCCACCAAAACCAGGCGCATTGCCCGCTTCGGCCTTCCGCTGATTACAGCCGCCATCAGGTGATGGACCCGTCTCGGGGTCGGTGCCGCTGAGGGTAGTACCCGTGTTGATGCGTGCACGACCTGAGATCCAGAGCCCGCCCCAGCAACCCGGAGCCTTGGTGGCAGCGGTGCAACTGAACACGACCGGTTCGTTCTGTGTGCCGATCGCGCTGATCCGTGCGCCGCGATAGATGTAGAGCGAGGACGGCGAGAGAGCCGCGGCCGAGTTGCCCTGAACCTGTGTGCCGGCTTCGATGTTCAGCACGCAGTTGGCGTTGACCGAGCCAACACGCACCACGCCATCGAGACGATAGATGTTGTTCTTCGTCCAGTTGATGGTCTGACCGGCCGTCGTGCAGAGATCGGGACCGGTCAACGTGGTGCCGCCGGTGATCGCGACGACGTTCGTCGGGAGCGGGCCGCGTCCTGGGATCACGCTACCGGCGCAGGTCTCTGGATTGCCGACGACCGCGTTCGCAACCGCGAGCAGGTCGCCCAGATCGATCACTCGGCTGCCGTCCGTCTCGGTGCCGCAGGCGCCGCTGAGGTTCGTCGGCGCAACGTTGCCGGCGATCACGAGATCGACGTCGACTGCCGGTCCGTTGGTGCCCTGGATGATCTGGTCGTTACCCACGACTGCGTTCGCGACGGCGAGCAGGTCGCCGATGGCGATGGCACCGTCGAAGTCCACGTCGCCGTACTTCAGGTTCAGGCGGTATTCACCCGGACCCGCCGAGACGCCAGGATTCACCGCACCCGTCGGGTTCAGACGAGCC
>JANPFJ010000325.1:0-1384 GCA_031423355.1 Gemmatimonadaceae bacterium
GGGTTTTACGGCTACTACAGCCCGTTCGGGTTTCGCCCGTTCTATCGGGGATTCATTGGGACTCCCATCATTATTGGCCATCGAGGGGGAGTGCGGCGCGGACGATAGATCCTCGGCTCTGCCGTTGAGAGCGGTCTACACACGTGCCCCGGTGCCGCTAGGCGCCGGGGCTCGTGTGCATGCATTCGCAGGCGCGGATTAGGGAAGACGATTGGTGCATCCCTTGAAGTTGGGATTGTTTCGTTCGTCGGTCACGACCGGAAGATTCACGTCGGCGCCGTAGTTGCCACCTTTGTAGTGGACGCCCTGCGGGAACGTGTTGGCAACGGTGCGCCCGTACTGATTGATCAGGCGCCGAAGATCGCCAAGCCGCTGTCCGCGACTGAACGTCCAGAACGCCTTCTCGCGGAAATGCAGCGAAACACGACCGGCCTCCGTACCCGGATCGACCAGCGCCGGCATTGCCACCGGTTGAATGTCGCCAAGTTTTGGCGGCGCGGCCCGCAACGTGTTGTGAATGGCAAGCCACTGCGTGACGTTGTTGTTGCGGAGCGCGACTTCGGCCTCGATCATCCGTGCATCGATGCCGTTGATGACATCCACCGCGGTCAGCTGGCCCCACATCGCCGTCGTGCGGGTGTAGGTCTGACCATCCTGCCCATTGATGGCGCCGGTCGTTGGGATAGTGACGATCAAGCGAGGGTCACGCGCCGACGCAAACGGAATCGCATTCGCGACGAAGATGTCGCGGCGATTCCCTTCAATGCTGTCGCCAACGCTGTAGCGCCGTGAGCTCAGCCCTTGCCCCCAGAGCGTGTTGGTGCTGGTGGTGAGCGAGAACGTATGCTGGTAGGCAAATGCCGTTGGCAGACCGGTGACCAGCGTTCCCGCCCCGGCAAAGTCGTTCAGCGCCAACGCCGCGCGCGCGCGCGCGACTCGCGACGCGCGCAGCATCAGGACGCTGGCGGCATCGGTCCCGTTGGCGTAGCCGATCGCCGTATCGAGCGAGGCCGCCGCAAGGCGGAATACCTACTGCGTCGACTTCGGGGTGCCGTTCTCCGGCGGCGTGGTATTGCCGTTCCCGATCGGAAGGCCGTTGCAGAAGTCTGAGGCCAACTGGAGCTCGGCGAATCCGCGCGCGAGATACATCTCGGCAATCAACGAGCGAAAATCCGGACGCCCTTTCAGCAGCGCGGCGATGGACTCATCGGCGCGTGTTCGCGTGCGATACAACTGCCGCAGCATGCCAGTCACGGAACTGTTGAACTCTGGAATATTGCGCTGGTCGGTTTCGTCGTTTTGAATGAAGGTGGACGAGGTCGACCACTCATCGGCCAGCAGCCCTCCGAACATCCAGCTGCTCTCGCCGCCGCCCGTGATGGTA
>JANPFJ010000326.1:0-1510 GCA_031423355.1 Gemmatimonadaceae bacterium
CTTTTTCTGCGCGGAGGTCGCCGGCTTGGTGGTGTCTGGAAAGGCCGCGAAGATCGAGTCGTTCCACTGCAAGTACCCGCCGTCGCGCCACGTTGGCTTCCGCAATCCGGTACGCTCACCGGTCGCGAAGTTCAACCGACCCATACTGCCACCTTGCGACTCGGTGTAGATGATGTCGGGATTGGTTTGATCTTGCTGCGACACGAAGCCGTCGCCACCACCGGTGTTGTGCCACATCGCGTTGGTAATTGGCCCCTGCTTGCGACGACTGGGTCCACACCACGAGCCGTTGTCCTGCAACCCACCACAGACGCGATACGGCACCGCCATGTCGGCAGAAATGTTGTAGAACTGTCCGAGCGCCAGCGAGTTGGGGAAGTACCAATTGCCACCACGATCGTTGGACACGCCAACACCACCGTCGTTGCCAACAATCACGCGCTGCGGATCGTTCGGATCAATCCACATGGCGTGATGGTCCACGTGCAACCCGACGGTGGTATTGCCCGCAGTTTTTCCGCCGTCGCTGGAGTACTTCACCGGCGTCGACGACCAGTACACACGATTGGCATCCTTCGGATCCACGCGCACCTGGTTGTAATAGAACGGACGAACGTTCTCGGGATTCATGTACGCCCACGTCTTTCCACCATCTTCCGACCGATAGAGTCCGCTTGGTCTACGCGCCGGCGGCACGTTCGCATCCTTCTTCGCGTTGGGCGCGGTGTCGGCTTCAACCAACGTGTACATGATGTCCGGGTTCGACTTCGCAATCGCGATGTCGATGCGCCCCTTCATCGTTCCCGGAAATCCGCCGCCCGTCACTTCCATCCACGTGTCGCCGCCATCGGTGCTCTTCCACAGCGCCGAGCCCGGGCCGCCCGACGTCAGGAAGTACGGACCGCGCACGCGCTGATAGCTGGACGCGAACAAGACGTTGGGATTGCGCGGGTCGAGCTGCACATCCACAAAGCCAGTCTTGTCGTCGATGAACTTCTTGAGCACCCACGTTTTGCCACCATCGGTGGTCTTGTACAATCCACGTTCTTTGTTCGAGCCCCATGCGTGGCCGAGTGCGGCAAGCCAGACGGTATTGGGATCGGTGGGATGGACCTGAATACGTGCGATCGCGCGCGTGGCCTCGAGGCCCAGAAAGCTCCAGCTGCGTCCACCGTCGGTGCTCTTGTAGACGCCACCACCGGGAGAGATCGAGTTGCGCGAGTTGGGCTCGCCGGTGCCCCAGTAAATGACGTTGGTATCCGACGGGGCAATCGCGAGATCGCCGCCGGACGCGACGCGGGCGGTATCCAGCACCGCCTTGAAGGTAATGCCGTTGTTCGTGGTCTTGAACAGACCACCACCGGCCGTGGACACATAGAATGTTTTGGAGGGCGACGGAATACCCTCGACGTCAACAATGCGGCCCATCATGTTGGCGGGGCCGATATTGCGCCAACGCATGGCGTTGATCGTGGCGGCATCGAGCGATGCCTTGGCTGGCGCGCTGGCC
>JANPFJ010000327.1:0-2592 GCA_031423355.1 Gemmatimonadaceae bacterium
TCGTTGATGCCGCGAGCGCTGAATCTGTGGCGATTGGTGGTCGTCACAAGCACCAGTCCTCCAGGCCGCAGCACGCGGTACATCTCGTTCATGCACTGCGAGGGTGATTCGACATGCTCGAGCACGTTCTCAAAGAAGACGAGATCGAGCGACGCGCTTTCAAACGGGAGTTTCTCCGCGCAACCGATGAGTACTCGCCCTTTTCCTGCCAGGAGTTTCTCGGCCGCATCCACAAAAAGCGGAACCGGCTCGACGCCCGTCACCGAATAACCGCGCGCTGCTAACAACGCGATAATTTCTGGGTGTGGGCCACAGCCCACCACGCCGATATCTCGCACCGCCGAGACATCGACAATCTGATCAAAATGGTGCAGCATTCGCGAGACTCTTTCCGCCTCGCCTTGACGTGCGCTGAGCGTCGACTGAAAGGTCGCCAGGGAAAGCGCCTCGATGTCTTCCAATGGGTCTGCTAGTCGTCGCTTCGTGTCGTTCACTGCGTGTTCCTCATCTGCTATTGGACGTAGGTCTTCTGCAAATCTCGGGCATTCAAGCCCGAAGAGTCGTTGCTGCAAGACGACCGACGAACTCGTCGGGATAGAAATCCACCGGGTCCGCGCCCAAGCCGTGCTCAGCAATACGAAAATGCCAAGGTTCCCTTGTGTGCGCAAGAATCACGCGCTGGGCGATCGCGACGCTACGCAGTGGAAACGGCCAAGGACGGGCGTTGCACGCGTGTTCGGGCGGCACCGCGCGCGCGCGATGGCTCAGCTGACATCGAAAGAGCAGCCGGGGATGCAGCCATAATTCCCAACAGGATGTACAGGACGTTCGAATACGCGAACGAGCCAAATACGCTGGCGATGCAGAAGCCGAAGAGCCCGAGCCTCATCATGCGAATCACTAGGCGGTCTACTGGGCTAAGACGACGGGTAACGTTTCCTCGGGAAAAACTTGCCGATAGCATCATGGCCATGAAGGCGACGAGGCCAGGAACCCCAAGCTCGGCAGCCAGCAAGAGATAGGTGTTGTGTGCGTCGCGAGCGCCGCCACCAAAAGTGAAGTCAGATCCCATTTTGTCGGCATAAACGGCGTTCGCCCGAGGGTACGCTCCGATGCCGACGCCAAGAAGCGGGTGACTCTCCGCGACCTGTGCTGCGATCTTCGCGATCAAGAAACGCTGCTCAGCAGAGTTCCCCTCATCAACACCCTTCATCCCGCCTTCAATGGACACGTTTCGGAGACCGCCGAGCCGCTCCCACACGGCCGTCGGCGTAAACCAAGCCGCGATACCCACTGCCATCACGACGGTCAGCAAGGGCCGAATCCGAATCTTCTGCCCGAAGAGGCCGACTAAGCCGGCCGCTACGGCCGCCAAGAATGTGCCGCGCGATTGCGTAAAAAGTATCAAGAGCAGACAGAGAGGTGCGAAGGTCAGAATCGCGAGGCGGGTCAATCTGTTCTGGACGAGAAAATACAACGCCATTGCCGCGGAGAGAAAGACGAGGCCGTGGAGGGCCAGTTCGTTCGGGTTCTCGTAGGTGTAATTCCACAACACTCGCCCAGACAACGTATAGCCGCCGAAGTAGTTGAAAAACGCCCCACGCAGGGGAAACAGGAAGAAACAGCCAACAAGAAACGCGAGCACAATTTTCAGGTGCACCCTGTTGCGAATTACCAGGAACGACACGACCCCGACCAATGCCGTCTTCGCGAGCGTCCACCACGCGAGCCACGAAGTCGACCGGTACTCGCTGTTCAGCATGGTAAGGCCTGTCCACGCGACAACGAGAAACAACGTGAGGAGATACGGATGTCCTCGGAGCGTGTTCGTTCGGAGCGATAGGGTCGCGAGGGCCAGCACGATCGCGACGTCCGCACCTGGCAGATAGAACGTGATAACGGCGAAGCAGTAGTACAGGAACGCGAGAAAACTGATGTCCCAATCAAAACCCGCAAAAAACTCTGCGAACAGTCCGGGACGGGCCTGAGGCCCCCTCGGTCCGCCGCGCAGTTTTTGCCTTCCAAGCACCGGAGCAGTGCTCCTGTGCCGCGCCAGTGCTGGATCTTGGGCCGCCGCGCGAGACAAGACGTTACTCCTGTCGGCTATAGTACCACTGAATGAACTGAACTCCGGCGAAGAACAGTGAGGAAAGGACGAACAAGAGTTGGATAATGGATCCCCATCTGATGGTTCGCTTCGACGGAATCTTGACCTCGTCACCTGACCGGATGTCCATCTGCTCAATCGTATAGCCTCGAATCATCGCTTCACGAGAATCCTTGGATTTGAGGATGACGTTGCTCGCGCGCCGTACCTCCAGCTCGCGAATGTTTGCCTCCAAGCTTGGCCCGCCCGCCATCATGATGAGCTCGCTCAGCGGCCGATCGGGCGATGCCCAATAGAACCCCGGTCGCGCCACCGCCCCCGAGATCGACATCGACGTTAACGGCACCGTGTGCACCCGCGCGTTCTTGAGGTAGCGCAAGACATGGGCCTCGAGCACGCCATCAAGTTCCGATCGCAGTACACCATTGAGCGATAGGTCAGGAAGGCTCGTTACCGTCACAGTGTTGTTGTCGCGTACGACGATT
>JANPFJ010000328.1:0-1376 GCA_031423355.1 Gemmatimonadaceae bacterium
CGAGCGAAAGGGTGCGTCGGTGTGCGTTTTTCGGGTTCAATCGACCATGTGGAGCGGAATCGTCTGCACGATCTGCATGCGTTGCGTGCTGGTTTGCACGCAGAGTGGTGGTTGTTGCATCACGAATGGCTTACCAATTTCTACCAATGATGGCCGAGGCGCGCGCCACCGGCCGACGCGTGACCGCAGCGCGCCCCTGCGGGTAAGCAACTGATCCGCTCCGGTCGCTTCCTGCATCGCGAGCCGCCATCCACGTCGAACCACCACATGCGCATCATCCTGCTTGCCGTCCCGCTCGCCGCGCTCCTCGTAGCCGTCGGTTGCAAGTCACCAGCCGCGACGCCGCCCACGCCGGCGGCGATCGACAATCCGTTCCTCGTCGAGATGGGCCGCGAGGATCAGGAGCACCAGTCAGGCACGAAGCTCGCCCGCACCGATGAAGACCGCGTCAAGCTCGTGCTCGCAGAACTCGGCGCGGGACGGGTGCAGACGTCAGCCGACCGGTTCAACGTCTCGATCGTGCTGCAACACTCGCCGATGACGTTCCGCGGCGACACACTCGTTGCAATCAGCCCCGACAACTACCTGCTCGGCCATCACCTCGCCAAGGCGGCGTTCGAGGCCGGCTACGCCCCCGCACGTGAACTCGTCGCACAATCGATCGATCGCCACCTCAGCGTCACCACCGGCACGCAGCGCTACGGCACCAATCGGTTCATCAACCAGAAGACGGAACAGGAGGAGCTGGCGCCAATCGACCGCACGACGACCGATGCGGAACGGGCGACGTACGGCGTGCCACCGCTGGCCGAGTTGCTGAAGAAGTATCCGGAGGCGAAGCTGACGCGCTAGTTGTAGATGACGAAGACGTTGTTCACAGTTTCGTCACCAGTCGTTCTGCCGGGGTACACATCGCGATGCCGATATGGCGGCGTCGCGTGTTGTAGCAGGTGAAATAGCGGGTGAGGGCGGCGGTCTGCCATTCGTCCACCGAGATTGGGGTCACGCCCTCCCCACCGCCCACGGAACCAACGGCACTCGTTGGGTGTCGCTCACGGCTTCGGCGCCCGCGCCCCCGAATCAGGACTCCGCTTGTCATTTGCCCCGCGTGCTGTCCGCGTGGCTGCATCGTAGAGAATCGAGTGCGCATCGCCCTGACTGCGCGCCGGCTCCTCCTTGATCTGATGTCCCATCGCACGTAGCGCCGCCAGCACTGCCGGCGTGGCCGCTCCCGACTCGACGCTCGCCGTGTCCGGCATCCACTGGTGATGCAGCCGCGGTGCATCGACGGCGGCGCGCACCCCTTCGCCAAACACCGTCACGCCGAGTACCACATTGAGCACGGTGTTCGGAATCGTTCGTCCGCCCGGTGAACC
>JANPFJ010000329.1:0-2152 GCA_031423355.1 Gemmatimonadaceae bacterium
CGCGGAAACTGGCGTCGATGTTCCGCGAGAATTTCGCCCGTTTCGGCGATCAGGTGTCGGCGGTGATTGCCGGCGCCGGACCACTGGGCTGACGCCCTCGTCGCGCCGCGACGTGTTTCTGATTTCATTGCTGAGGGCACCTGGCTTCCGGGTGCCCTCGGCTCGTTTCCACCGCGCTGCCCCCTGACCGACGCACGTGAAAGTCATCCGCGATCCGCTCTGGAACAACATCCGCCTCGATCCGCTGGCGCTCACATTGGTCGACACGCCGGCCATGCAGCGCCTGCGGTACGTGCGGCAGCTCGGTTATGCGTTCCTGGTGTATCCCGGCGCCTCACACTCGCGCTTTGAACACGCCCTCGGCGCGTATCACATGGCGCGACGCACGATCACGCTGCTGGCCGAGCGCGGCGAACTGGATCAGGTGCCCCCGCTGGAGCGGGAACTCACCGCAGCCGCCATGCTGCTGCACGATGTGGGGCACTACCCCTTCAGCCATGCACTCGAGGAGATCGGCGCGCTGAACCACGAAAGTGCTGCTGCTCCGCGCATCACAGCTGGCGCGGTGGCGGATGCGCTGACGGCCGCACTGGGGGCCGGTGCACCGGCGCGTGTGCTCGCCATGATGCACGGCACCGATGTCGGACCGCTGCAGGGACTCGTGTCCGGTTCGATCGACCTCGACAAGATCGACTATCTCAAGCGCGATGCCATGATGTGCGGCGTGCCGTATGGCGAGATCGACGTGGACCGATTGCTCGACAGCGTCGTGATCGTCACTGATCCGGGCACCGGGCGCCCCGGCGTGGGCATCATGGAGAAGGGCCTCAGCGCGTTGGAGTCGCTGCTCTTCGCGAAGTACCAGATGTATCGCAACATCTACTGGCATCACGCGGTGCGCAGCGCGACGGCGATGTACAAGCGGCTGGTGGATGACGCGCTGCAGTCCGGAGCGCTGCCGCAGGATGGACTGGCCGACTGGACTGATGAAGGGCTGCTGCACGCTTTGCTGCCGAGCGCGCCGCCGCTCCTCATGGCGCTGCGCGAACGCCGTCTCTACAAGCGACTGGCGCAGTGGTCCGCGGCCGAGCTGGGGGATGAGGCCGGCGAATGGATCGCCTCTGATCGTGCGCTGGCGGTGGCAGTGGAAGATCGGCTGGCCGTCGAACTCGGGCTTGCGCCAGGCGATATCCTGCTCGACTACCCGGCCAAGACGCAGATGCTTGGCGTCGATCTTCCGGTGCAGCGGCGCGGTGGCACGGTCGAGCATCTCACCAGCAGCGGTCTGGTCGGCGCATTGAACCTGCCCGCACTCAGTGAGCAGTTGTATCACTCGGCACGATGGCTTCGGGTCTTTGCGGTGCGCCGCGTGCCGGTGAATGTTTCCCAGCTCTGGACGCTGGTCACCCGCGACGCCGAGTGGCTCCGCGACGCTCTGGCTGACGGCCGTTCGCTTCTCTCCTGATTCAGTGAAACACTCTGCCGTTCGTCTGTTCGCCCTGGTTGCCCTCGCCGCAGGGTGCGGCCGTGTTTTCGTCGCCACACCCGAGGAGCGCGTCGGGTACCTGCGGGAGCTGGTGCGTGCGAGGACCGTCTCACGTGATTCCCTGCCGATCGACGCCTGTTCAGTGAATCGCTTCATGGAGGGCGTTCCAGCATGGCGTGACTCGCTGGTCCAGGCGGAACGTGACAAGATCGCCGAGATCACTCCCTGCCCGGCAGACATCCGGCCCGTCGCAGGCCGCTTCGTCCTCATGAGCTGGTATCGCAACTGGAGCGGCGAGTACGTAATCCGCGGCGCGGCTGTCCCGCTGGATCAGGGCTATCGTTTCACGGACGGAATCTTCGTTGGACGGGATCAGCGCGGCGATCAGGAATACTTCGCCGGCATTCCCGATCCGCGGCCAGCGTCGGGAACTGATTCGCTCGTCGACGGCATGCTTCGCGGCGATTCCATCCGACGCGGAGGGTCGCTGGCTGATTCAGCCGCGGATTCGGTCCGGGAGTAACACGTCGTCGAGCGAACGCACCGCAACGCGTGACCGGGCACGCGCTGCTATCGGGCTACGTCAGCGCGCGGATGATTTCTGCTGGCCATGCGCATCGGCCAGCGCGCGACCGATGCCGCGGTAGAACGCGGCGTCTTCCGCTT
>JANPFJ010000330.1:0-23248 GCA_031423355.1 Gemmatimonadaceae bacterium
ACCACAGCGGGATCGGTCGCGCCTTTCGGCGGCTGCCGCCGTCCGCCGGCGTCGAAGCCGAGGAAGTCCAGTCCGCGCTGCGGGACGAACGAGAAATCCCGAAAGGTCGACTGGGAGTTGTATCCGGTGTTGAAACTGACGTCCAGCACGCGGGTGTTTGGAAATTCCTTGGTGGACACTTCAACGGATCCACCAGCAAAGTCACCCGGCTTGTCCGGTGTCGCCGTTTTCGTCACGACGATCGATTCGAGCAGGCCGGATGGGAAGATGTCCAGCGGTACGATCTTTCGCTGCGGCTCGGGACTCGGCAATTCCACACCGTTGAGCAACGTGTTGCTGTATCGATCGGCGAGGCCACGCACGACGGCGAACTTGTTGTCGACGATCGACACACCCGTCACGCGAACGACCGCGTCACCCGCGTTCGATCCAGGCGTCCGCTTGATTGCCTCCGCGCTGATACCGTCCGAGACGCGCGAGGCCGAGCGCTGCATGGCCAGCAGCGCGTCTTCGGAGTTTGCTTTCGTCGGTGCCGCAGTCACGGTCTGCGCCTGGAGCTGCACCACCGCAGCACCGAGCGCGAAGTTCACGGTGACGCTCACGCCAGAGGTGATGCGTATGCCATCCTGTTGCAGCGCGACGTTGCCGAGCCGAAACGCACGGATGGAGTAAACACCGGCGGGCACTGGCAGACGGTACCGACCATCGAGGTCTGTCTGCGTACGCAATGTGGTTCCGACGACCAGCACATTGGTCGCGGGCAGCGGCCGGGCGGATGCTTTGTCGATGACCTGACCGACCAGATAGCCACGCTGCGCCTGGGCCGCAGTCGGTGCGGCGGGCGTCGGCGTTTGCGCTGCCAGCGCAGGCACTATCACAACGCTCGCGGTGACTGCAACTGCGCAGCGCAGCAGACGCTTGATTAATCTCGTGGTGTGCATCGTCCTTCAGTCGTCTGTCGATCGCAGCGGAAACACACGCCCGCGAACCGGCAGCTGGTGGAGTGAAAATACTTTCGGGAGCAACGGGCGAAGTATCGGCGCGAGCGTCCCGCGTTTTCCTGATCGTTGTGCCACGGACCTGTCACAGCGGTGTATCCCGTCACTCACCGGCGCGAGGGATCGACCGATCAACGTGATTGGCCGTCACGTTCTGATATCGGGGGGGCTGCTCTCGGGCGGCAGGTCCGACGCACGACGCCGTGGTGACAGTGGATCCGTCGATTTCTTCTTGCGCCGCTCCGGATCGGGCTCGGCACTATCGCGACCTGATGCGGCATGCCGGCGAAAGCGTGCGTTGCCCGGATATTTGCGACGGCGCGCAGGCACCGCGCGCGCTACCAGTTCTTCGTCAAACCTCGGGCTCGTCGATCGCTCAGGATCCCGAGTGTGAATCAGCGCTTCAATGTCTCTGAGTGCGGGTCTGGCGTGAGTCGCGACGCAGTCATCAGGCGGGAGGCCCCGCGACAGGAGCAACTCCGTCGGCGCAGCCGGCGCGACGCTGGCTTCGGTGAGTGTGACGCCGCTGGGCTCCCACCACTCACCAACCCACTCTTCGACTTCGAGAAGGGATTCGACAGGAGATACAATCCGGACGATTCGATCGCCCAGGAGCACTGGCGGAACAACGACGCGCATGAGACACCGGCGAAGGGGAGTCGCCGCCCACGACGTCGTGGACAAGACCTGAACTTGCGCTCGCATACGGACCCGCAGCTACCATGTTTGTGTCACGGTCGTGCCAAGGTCAGGTAATGGTGCCGGACCCGCGCCCGGGAGCGGATGCCCGCGCCTACAGGTGCTCCAGCGCCACCTTGGCGGCCGCGCGCAGTGCCGCCCGGTCAGCGCTCGTTGCCCGGCGCTTGAGGTAGTATTGCAGTTGCACCGCCTTGCCATGAAGCGTCGCCATCATCACCAGGCCAAATGGTTTTGGCACACTCCACGCGGCATCACCAACGCCGGTTTCGGGCAGCGGGTCCGATATCCTCGTTGCGGCGAGACGCATGCGCTCCAGCGTCAGCGTGTCCATGCGGGCAAACGTCTTCACCACGAGTGCCTGGCGGTCTTCGATCTTGCCCCACTGGCAGCTGACACCGGCGGAGTCGCGGATGCCGGTCACCGCGGCAGGCAGCGTCAGGCGGCGAAGCTGTGCGGGACCGATCAGTGTGCATGGATCCACACCGGGCACCTGCGCGCTGCCACTCGACGGGCAGAGTGCCAGCATGAGCACGACCGCAAGGGACGGCTTCAGGATCTGTCGGAGGTTCAGCATCGCGTTGTGTGCGGACGAAACTGGATTGATGAAGGCTGAGGAAGCAACGGTGACACGCCATGGCGCCAAGGGGCTCATTGCGCGCTGCGCAGACACGTCCATCTAAACGGGATGACGTAACCGTTTGATCAAGACAACATCACGGCGCCGTATCATGGCACAGCTTTCGGGGTTCGGTCATGGCGCACAGGCGGAACCTCCATTCGCCTTTACGTCTGCCTGAACGCCATTGTAGAACAGGCGAACCGTCCCAGTCGCGACGGTCTCGAACAGCGTCTCACTGAACGCTCCAGCGAGCGGTCGCGAGGGCAGCGCGAGCGTTCCGCCATCCGTGGTGCCGAAGACGTCCCAGGTTACCGTGACCACCGCGTCGTTCGGATTGCGGGCACGAAACGTCCGACCACAGATGTACGTCAGTCGCAGCGTCGAAGCCGTGATGGTGATCGGCGTACAGGTCGCCGTCAGATCTGCATTGGTGGTGACACCAGCCGCCACTGTCACCGTGCGCGTGACAGGCACCGTACACCCGGACGGACCGCTGGTGACCAGGACGGGCGCTGCGCCAACTTGCACCTCGTTCAGCGTGAAGCTTCCGTCCGCCAACGTGATCGCGCTCCGACCGCCGGCCTCCACGCGCGCACCGTTGAACGCACCGCGCTGCGGCGACGTCACGATCCCAGTCAGTGCACCAAACGCGAGGACCGGCGAGACGATGCTGTCACGCGTCCAACCGCTATGCCATGGAATGTTCGACGCATTGACCGTCAACGGTTCGCCCGCGCCGACGTATGCAGTCGGCGTATAGAAGCCATTTACCGGTGGCGCGACGGCTCGGCTGATGAACAATGTCCCCAGCGAACGAAAGTCCGGCAGCTCCGCATCGAAACCCGCTCGCAACAGGGCCTGTATCTGCACGGCATCGGTCACGCGCTCGATCGTCGCGTCAACCAACATGAGTTCTTCCGTCGTCGCCCCCTCCGCGCAACTGCCGTCCGCGTCCGGATCACCAAGCGCTGCGGTCCCCGCGATGATCCCGTGACTGATCAGCAGCCCGCTGCCGATCAGTCCACAGCTGGCAGCGCCATCCACATCGAGCGCGATGTCGAAACCTGCGATCAGCAAGTTGCTGATCCGGGCTGCGCTCCCATCCGAGAGGCGCAGACCCGTGGTGCTCGGCGAACCAACCGGATCGCGCAATCGAAGGACCGACACGTTGAACAACTCGGGCGCCGACCTGGGCAGCGCCGACGGCGCCGCAGCATCATTGGTGCCGTCGATGCCAACGCCACCTTCAGCAGGCACCTGAATCAACAGATGCTGGCCGCGACCTACCCACCCGCCGCTCCAGCGCATCCCCGCCGTCCCGCTCGAGGTCACCAGCATATGGCGAAGATCGACGGTACCGCCGCGCATCGTGATGCCACCGCTTCCGGCGCCATGCACCTGCACGTACTCGAGCTGAGTGCCGCTGCCAACGCCCAGCAGTTGCAGGCCGCGCACGCCAAATTCGACGCGCACATAGCGCATGATGCCTGAGTTGTCAGTCGCGACGCAGCCGCCGTACGCGCTCACCAGTGCGTCATCGGCTCGTTGCGCGCATCCCGAGGCACCGGTGCCTCGCGCTGGCGGACTGTCCGGAGTTCCACCGTTGAGCGGGGCGTTGCCTGCGATCACCAACCCACCCCAGCAATCGCGCGTCGCCACGGTCCCCGTGGGGCAACCAAGAACGATTGGTTCGGTCAGTGTGCCCACTGCCTGAATGCGACCGCTGCGTTCGACGACCAGCGCGGCACCTGCGCTGCCTTCGATGCGCGCGCCGGGTTGGATGGTGAGCGTGGCGCCGTCACTGACACGCACCACCCCCGCGAGTCGGTGTACGACGCTGGCACTCCACGTGGTGGATGTCGTGATCGCACCGGTTGCGACGTGTGCCACGAGGCCGCGCGGTGCCTCGTTCGCTTGCAGCAGCGGAGTTCGCACGATCCCGAGAACGGCTACGATGTACGCAGCGCCGAGCACTAGGATGCGGCGGGCGGACAAGTGTTGTGAGGTCGTGGTTGGCATTGTCGTCGTTGAGGTGCTGCCTCAATGATGCGACTACCTCCGCTGGGTTCCACGGATGTCGTCGTACCTAGTCCGTCAATTACGTGTAACGACGGGCATGTGTCTCAACCGTGCGTCGCGAACGCCGTTCTCGCCCTCACACGACGCGCTGCTGCACCGGCGGCACATCCGGGAACCACTCGGTCACAAGCGTGGTGCGGTCGTCAGCTGGAGATCGTGATCCCCGGCGAGGCATACGCGCCACGCACATCGTCGCTCAAGCTTCCGATCGGCGCGCACTGCGACCGAATCGCGGCGACGCTGGCCCCGTGACCGTCTGCGACATCTGTCCGAACACACCGCCGACGTCCGGCGTGAGCGACAGATGGGCGCCGATCGGAATGATCAGCGCGAGATGCGCCGTGGTGCTCGCGCTCATGCCGGTGACCCGCGACACGCGACTGTTGACACGACGAACGGCGCTGCTGTTCTCGACTCCGGGCCTGCAGGGTCGAGCTCAGCCGGGTACGGAGGAGAACAGATTGTTGAAGAGGCCGCTTCGCTTCGGTTCGGGCGCCGCCAGCATACCGACGGAGGTCTCGATCACGTCCGACGCGAACTCGGCCAACGTCGGGACTGGATCATCCCCATCGGCCTGCGGTGGCGTCGCCATTGCCTCCCAACTGGCGAGCTGCTGGACGTAGAATTCCGCCACCATGATCAGGCGATTCTCTTTCTTCGGGATCGGGATGTGATCCAGCAGCAGCAAGCCTCGCATGAACACGCTGCGGTACGCCGGCACGAAGAGGATGGTGGCCCCGATCGCGGGCCGGCCCATGGCCTGCATCGCCTCGCGGGTGAAGCGCATGTAGAAGCTCGGCGTTCGAGTCGCCATGAAGCGGACCACCGGTGCCACGATCGCGACGACGAGGTCCTCGAGCGTCTGGAGGCCGGCGCCAGCGTTCATGGCGGCGATGAGCCTGGCCCGATCCGCATCGATGACGTCGGAGCGGTGCCTGAAGATCGCCTTGAGCAGTGCCTTCGGTGTGCCGAAGTGGTAGGTGACGGCCGAGTTGTTCTTCTGCCCCGACTCGATCACGATCTGGCGCGTCGAGACTCCCTCGATGCCATGCAGGGCGTACAACCGCTCCGCCGTCTCGAGGATGCGGATCCGTGTCTCTTCGGTGCGTTCCGGATTGGGAGGCATGGCTGAAAAGTATGCGAAGCGAGCGATGCTTTCCGGGCCAGTGGCAGCATGGCAGGGACGGCGATGGCACAATGGATGAGTCGGTCGGGCTCGACGCGGGCGGTGGTGCGACGCCGACCGCCGCCGGAATGATCTGCTTACCCCGCGCATGATACCACTCACCCCTCCTGGACCGCCCGCTCTGACGTCCTCCCAAGAAACCTGGGCAGGTCGTAAGCAGGGAACTCAGGTGGCATGTTCGCGGTCGACACCCCTAGCCAGGGTGACTAGCGATGTGTCGATCGCCGCGCAGCGGGCACGGTCCGGACGGCTCCGTTTACCCCTCGGTCCCGGTCCCGTTGCCGAGCCGCGTCAAGATCCCGGTGCATGTGTTCCCGGATCGCGACGGAACCTTGACACCGGGCACTGCCCAGTCGTGAAGACACAGACGTTTGTTGATGGCGACTGGCGGTCCTTGCCGCCGGCGACCTCGCCACTCGTCGAGCTCATCAGCATGCGTGTCTCTGCCGTGACCACCGCCTTCACCGCGATCGCAGCAGGTCTGCTCAGTGCGATACCGTCTCCCGCACCACGCGGCGATTCCAGTGGGGACGATCGAGTCCGAGTGATCGGGTCGCACGCCGCTCCCACCGCGCTGATTGGAACGAATGTGTGGCCGTCGCACACCCGCGTGCGGCTCGAGGGAAGCGTGACCGTCACTGCTGGCGCGCGCCTCGACATCGGCGCCGGCGCACTGATTGAAGCCGCACCTGGTGTCACCATCGTCGTCGAACGTGGCGGACGGCTCAACGTCCAAGGCACACAGAACGAGCCCGTCGTGCTCACCTGCCAGAACGGCGCCAGCACGCCTGGCTGCTGGGGTGGTCTGAACATTCTCGGCAACGCGCCGATCAATCACGGGACGCTCACCAGTCCGGCCGGCGGACGCGGTGGCGCCGGCGGCTGCCGCGAATCGGCACTCGGCGGCGCACTGTATGGTGGCTGCACCGCCGACGACTCCAGTGGTGTGCTGCGCTACACGCGTGTCCAGTACGCCACGCATGGCCTGCGAGTGTTCGGCGTCGGAGCCAGGACAGTGCTGCAGGACATTCAGGTGCATCGCAGCATCGGCCACGGGCTCGAGGTGGTGGGTGGTACGGCACGGTTCCGGCAGCTCGCGCTCACCACCAACGCGCAGTACGGCCTCGCCTACAGCGGCGGCTGGACGGGACAGGCGCAGTACATCGTGATTCAGCAGGATGCGACCGGGTACGCCGGCGGCCTGCTCGGCCGGAACGCGGTTGGCGCAGGCGGCAACGTCGACGCGACACCACGTTCCGCGCCGTTACTCGCGAATCTCACGATCATCACACCGCCAAGCGCCGCCGGGAATCCATATCTGAGCAATGCACCCGCGGCCGTGCGGTTTGATCGCGGCGCAGCCGGGAGCCTGCACAACGTGCTGCTCATCGACCCGGGCATTGCGCTCGATGTTGACGATGCCTCGACCTGCAACCAGATCAACGGCGGCCTGCTGACCATCGCGGGCTTCGGCATTACGGCGCCGGTGTCGGCGCAGGATCCCGATGCCGACCCAGCCGAGTGTTCGGCGCAAGGGGAATCGTTCCTCCTGTTCAACGCGACGACGGTGGTGGGCATGGCGGCCACGCAGCAGCTCAGGAGCGCCATCGATGTGCTGCTGCCCGATCTGCGCCCGGTGCCTGGGTCAACGATCGCCAACACGATAGGCGTCGCGCCACCGGCGATTGGCGTTGTGGAAGCAGTGCAGTACCTCGGTGCCATTGCGACGGCTTCTGCCACTGGCTTCGCCACCGGCAGCATTCCCTGGTACAGCGGCTGGACCCTCGGCGAGCAGCTGCCGCCACCGGGGCTGGTGAAGCTCGATGGCGTCGTCAGCGCGCCGGGTCGCGGTGGCGTTGCGGGTGTCGGTGTACAGGTCGCGCCGCTCGGACAGACGGCGACGACAAACTCGCTTGGCCGGTTCGTGGTGAGCGGTGTGCCGGCGGGGCCGGTGGAGGTGAGCTTTGTCAGTGGAATCCCGGCAGACTGTGAAACGCCCGACGTCGTGCGGGCCGTGGCGTCTGGCAGCGCGACGCACCTGGCCGATGCAGTGCTGTCGTGTGCTCCGCCGCCGCCCGCACTTGTGGCGCGCTCGATCGTGTCAGGATCATTCCACACCTGCGGGTTGACGACCGCTGGCGCAGCGTATTGCTGGGGTACCAACAGCAGCGGACAACGCGGTGACGGATCGACAACGGAACGCACCGTACCAACGCCCGTCAGTGGCGGGCTCACCTTCACTTCGCTGGCGGCCGGGCCGCTGCACACCTGCGGTGTCACGAATGCGGGTGCCGCATTCTGCTGGGGCAGCAACTCGTTCAGCGAGATCGGTGATGCCACAACCACAAATCGCACCGCGCCGACCCTCGTAGGCGGCGGATTTGTCTTCGCGGCGCTCGCCGCTGGTGAATCACATTCCTGCGGCCTGACAACGGGATCGCTCGCGTATTGCTGGGGCAAGAATCTCGAGGGACAACTCGGCACCGGCGCCAGCACGCTGAAGGAAACGGCGCCGACCCTCGTCGTCGGTGGGCAGTCCTTCGCCGCGATCGTAGCTGGACAGCTGCACACCTGCGGGTTGACGGGAGCCGGGGTGGCGTTCTGCTGGGGACGCAACAGTTTCGGTCAGCTCGGCGACGGAACGACCACGACGCGCCTGCTGCCGACGCAGCTCGCTGGCACCATCAGCTTTGCAGCGCTCACGGCATCGACGAATGGCAGCTGCGGTGTCACGCGTGCCGGTGTTGCATACTGCTGGGGAGGCAATACCTACGGCGAAGTTGGCGATGGCACAACCGCTCGCCGCACCGCGCCAACGCCGGTCAGCGGCGGACGCACCTTCTCATCGATCACGGCACTTGGTCAGCACACCTGCGGCGTCACGAGCGTCGGCACCGCGTTCTGCTGGGGTCGGAACATCGAAGGCCAACTGGGCAGCGGAACTCCCAGCATCCTGCCCATCACCGTCCCCACGCGTGTGACGGGCAGTCAGAGTTTCGTGTCCGTCGCGCCGGGAGAAACACACACCTGCGCGTTGACGACCGCAGGCAGCGCCACCTGCTGGGGAAGCAATCTGAATGGGCAACTGGGCGATGGCAGCACGCGCCGCACTGCCCCTGTCGCGGTGAGTGGATCGCAGTCCTTCGCGGCGGTGACCGCCGGCCAGCAGCACAGCTGTGGACTGACTGGCGGTGGAGCAGCGTTCTGCTGGGGAACCAATGGTGACGGCCGTGTCGGCGATGGAACTCAAGTCGACCGGAATGCGCCCACTGCGGTCGCAGGTGGCCTCTCGTTTGCCACGCTCTCGGCTGGCGCGCTGCATACCTGCGGGTTGACGGCGACCGGCACTGCCTACTGCTGGGGTTCGAATCAGTTTGGCCAGATCGGCGATGGGTCAACCACCATCCGAGTGGCGCCAGTCATCGTCAGCGGTAGCCTGACCTTCACCTCGCTGCTGGCGGGTGGGTCGCATACATGCGGTATCGTCAGTGGTGGCGCGGCGTACTGCTGGGGACTGAACGGCAACGGCCAGCTTGGTGACAACAGCACGATCAATCGCACCGCACCCACGCCGGTGAGCGGCACCAATACGTTCACCGCGCTGGCGCTGTCACCAGCGGCAGGCGCGGGACACACCTGCGGCGTGAGCGCGGCTGGCACGATGTTCTGCTGGGGCCATAACCAAAGCGGCCAGCTCGGCGACGGCTCGACTTCGAATCGAAGTGCGCCAACTCTGGTGTCAGGCGGCCAGATCTTCGCATCCGTTGCGGCAGGCTTCGCACACAGCTGCGGTCGGACTGCGATCGGCACGACACTCTGCTGGGGAGCGAACCAGTCGGGACAACTCGGGGACGGAAGCACCACGAACCGCACCGCTCCCACCGCGATCAGCGGCGGCGCGCAGTTCGCAAGCCTGACTGCGAACAACCACACTTGCGCACGCACGAGTGCCAACGACGCCTACTGCTGGGGGTTGAACAGCAGCGGTCAGATCGGTGATGGCAGCGTCACCAATCGCACTGTACCGACACTCGTCAGCGGAGGGATTGCGTTCTCACAACTGGCGGCCGGCGGCAGCCATACCTGTGCAACCACGAGCGCAGCGGCGGCCTACTGTTGGGGCAGCGATCTCCAGTCGCAGCTCGGACTTGGCTTGCCGGTGATTCGGACCGTTGCTGGCGGCATCCAGTTCAGGGTCCCGTAACGTAGTGCGTCAGTGCGCAGTGATTCGTACGATCACCGCCCGCTGCCAGCGTCCAGCTGTCGCAACGATGCCTTGAAGTCGTCATCTTTCGGATCGATCGCAAGCGCCTTCTGATACGCCTCGCGCGCCGGTGCCACCTTCCCCTGCTTCTCCAGCACCTGCCCCAATCGCCACCACGCCAGACCGACCGTCGGCTCCGTCATCAGGATCGGCCCGCCGATGTACTCCCGCAGGGCGGCTTCCGCCTCGGCCAACCCCACGCCATGGATCGCGGCCAGCTGCCCTATGGAATAGAGTGCCGCGCGATCGGTCGGCATCAGCGCCACGTACTTCCGCAGTGCGTCGAGCGCGACATCGGCCCGGCCGAGCCGATACGCAAGGTCGCCCAGCGCGAACCACGCCGGCGCGCTGTCCGGTGCCGTCGTGACCAGCGCGCGAAACGTTGATTCTGCGGCCGTGTTCCGTCCGCTGGCACGGTCGAAGTAGCCACGCATCAGCGCCCCGCGATACGGTGACTGTCGTTCCAGACGCCGCAGTATCACATCCGCCTCGGCCTTGCTGCCGCCGGCCAGAGGTGGCAGCAGTCGCGCAATCCACGCCAGTGATTCGAGGGCATCAACACGAGTCGAATCGCGTTCCAGTACGCTGGTGAATGCAGCACGAGCACGTCGCGCCGAGCGAAACCGGGTCGCGACACTGCGCGGCGACCCCTTCTGCATGTAGGCCTGCCCGATCAGCACCAGCTGGTCGGGCGAGCTGTCGCGCGAGGCGGACAACACCACAAGGGCCGAATCCGGCTGCCCGCGCGAGAGCAAGGCGCGCGCGTCGCCTGGAATGGCGGCATCCTGTCGCACCATCATGATCGCGCCCACGGCGAAGACCAGGCCAAGGCGCGATGCCGTTGATCGTTGCGTGTTGCTGCTGGTGCGACGCGCCGGGTAGTTGCGTTCCACCGCGGCGCACATGCCGCTGATCTTCGCCGCCAGCTCGCGCGACACGGCGGCGTCAGTGGCGCTGGACAGGCGACGCACGTCAGCCCACAGCGTCTCGAGTTGTGCTGCCCCCTCATCACGACGTGTGCTGACGAGCTGCATCCGTTCGCGCGAGCGAGCGAGAGCGTCACGCTGATTCACCAGCAGCTCCACCGCTTCCGGGTCACCCGACTCCGACTCGTGCAGCACGATCTCGGCCTCGAGCCGCTCCAGCTGTTCGCGTGGCGCCGTTTTCTCGAGCAATGCCAGCTCCCGATCATGAGCACTCAGCGTCTCCAGCAACCGGCGCGCCGCGGTGGCTGCATTGCTGCCGGTGTCGCTCGCACCCGGCGGCAGTGTGCCCATCGCCGCCAGAATCTGCGTCACGAACTCCTGCGGTGTGGCGGGCTTCCGATCCGCCGCAGCCTGACGGAACACACGCTGGATCCGCGGATCGCGCCAGAACGCGGAATCGGTTGGCTTGTACGTGAGTCGCTGACGGTCCTGATAGCCGAGGTCGAACCCCTTCGCCGCGCGCCGCACGACTATTTGGCTCAGGAGCGCAAGTGTCGTGAGCAGCAGCAGGAACGCCACCAACGCTGCGAGGACCGGTAGCGCGTCGAGCGACGCGAGCCAACGCACCGAATAGAATGCGTGAGTACTCGGCACCATCTCGCGAAGCGCGCGCTTTCTTTCGTCCGTGGCCCACGCCATCAGCGGTGCTTCCACCAGCAGCATCCCGATCATTGCGGCCGTAACCAGCCGAGCCGCACGAATCGCAGGCGGAAGCTGGCCGTATACATCCCCGGTGCGTCGCCAGCTTCGCGGCCACCAGAGAAACCACCACTTTGGCGGCAATGTGAGCACGCGACGAATGGTGGACCACTCGTAACCGCGCTGGCGCGCCGTACGAATCTGGAAGCCATAGAGAGGGAAAATCAGCGGTGGTGTGAGCCAGAGCCACGTGGGCAGCGAGACCAGCGTCCCGCCTCTGAGTGCAGCACAGAGCGCGAGCAGCACGCTGAAAACGGTCACCACGAGCGCCTTGGCGCCGAGGTGCTGCAACTCCGCCAGCTCGTAACTCAGCGTGTCGTCGGAGTATGCCACACCACCAAGGGCCGCGCGCAGGCTCCGACCATCCGCATACCGTTTGGCCGGCTCCTTTTCCAGGCAACGCATCACCGCGTCGGTGAGGTCCTGCGGCACCGACGGCGCCACCTCCGACAGCGGCTTTGGTTTCGCTGACACGTGCTGCATCAACAGCTCGCGGAAACTGCGACCATCGAATGGCAGCGTGCCGCTCAGCATCTGATAACCCACCACGCCCACCGAGTACAGATCACTGCGCCCGTCGATCTGCGGCTCTGCCGTCGCCTGCTCCGGCGACATGTAGTGCGGCGTGCCCATCACCGATCCCACCTGCGTGAGGCTCGTACCCGCCTGCAGCGTGTCCGCGCGGGCGATGCCAAAGTCGGTCAGCAGCGCCCGACCGCTGGTGTCGTCGATCAGGATGTTGTCGGGCTTGATGTCGCGATGCACGATCCCCTGCCGATGGGCGTGATCGAGCGCGTCGACCACCTGTGCCAGCATCGTGCGAGTCGTCTCGACGTCGAGAATCGTTTCACGCTCCATGCGCGCGGCCAGCGATTCACCGCGGACGTAACCCATCACGAACCAGACCAGTCCGCGACGTTCACCGAACGCATAGAGCGGCACGATGCCCACATGCTGCAGGCTGGCGACGGTCTTCGCCTCGCGACGGAATCGCTCCAGCACGCCGGCATCGGTGGCCGAGCCGGGCGGCAGCACCTTGATCGCGACCAGGCGCTCGAGGGCACGGTCGCGGGCGAGATACACCGCGCCCATGCCACCGCGCCCGATCAGTCGGACGACCTCATACTCCTCGCCGATGGCTTCCACCAACGCATCACGCAGTGGATCGCCATGCACCTCCTCGGCGGGGGCGGCAATCGTCGCGCTGGCGTCCATGCAGGTCTCCTCGGAAGCGTGATTCATTCGGCCCGCAGCCAGAGACGCGCGAGAGGCGCGACAGCCGTGAGCGTCGGCCATCAGACTAACTCCACCGGTGAACATCGCACAGGCCGCGCCCGATCCCGGACCGCGTCGCCTCCTGCCTCACCGGACACGGTGGCAGACAGGCGTAGATTCCCCCACGTGACGCACCACATCTCCCTCGCTGGCGCCGATGTCGAACTGCGCCCCGATCGCGCCCTGTTCATCCGTGCGTCACGCACACTGATCGTGGCCGACCTCCACTGGGGCAAAGCGGCGGCGTTTCGCGCGCTGGGCGTACCGGTACCACATGGCACCACCCGCACTGGCCTGGACCGGCTCGACGCAGCGATCACCGATTCCGGCGCGGAACAGCTGCTGATCCTCGGCGACCTGCTGCACGCGCGCGCCGGCATGCAGCCAGACACGATCGACGCGCTCGACCGGTGGCGGGCTACGCGGCGCCAACTGGCCATCACGCTCGTCCGCGGTAATCACGACTATCACGCCGGCGATCCACCGGCATCGCTGTGCATCGTGTGCGTCGATGCGCCACTGATCCTCGGGCCATTCGCATTGCATCATCACCCCTGCGACGACCCATCAGGCTACGTACTCGCGGGCCACGTACATCCGGTGGTGCAACTGCGCGGCCGCGGGCGACAGAAACTGACGCTGCCCTGCTTTGCGTTCGGGGCGCGCGGCGGCCTGCTGCCGGCCTTCGGCGAGTTCACCGGCGGCGGCGTGATCGATCAGCGCGACTACGACCGCACCTTCGTCATCGCTGATGACAGCGTGCTGCCGCTCGAATCCGCTGCCGCGCCTCAGCTTCCGTACGTCACGCCCGGATAGAGCACCGCCAACGATCCGTTGAACAACGGGCTGAAGATGTAGCCGAACACCTGCCACGCCAGGAAATAGCCGACGAAGTTGAGCGCCGGCGTGCGCCAGATCAGATTCTGCCACACACGACCCTTTTCTTCACCAACGAGAAGAGGAATCGCCGCGCTGCCGTCCATCGGCGGGAACGGCAGCAGGTTGAACGCCGCCAGCAGCAGGTTCATCGAGAACATGGTGCCGAGGAAGAACGCGATCGCCGTCATCACCGGGCCACCGTCGGTACCCACGATGTGGCCGAAGCTGATGCGATTGGGCGCATTGAAGATTCCCGTGAAGTCACCGGCACGGATCGCGATGCCGGCGAGCACCATCAGCAGCAGATTGGCCCCCGGCCCTGCGAGTGCCATCCACGCCGACCGTTTTGGATACTTCTGCGCCCACGCCGGATCATACGGCGCACTGGCGAATCCGATCGGGAACCCCATCGTGAGCGCCGTCAGCAGCGGCAGGATCACCATGCCGAACGGCTCGCGCCGGATGTGCGGCAGCGGATCGAGCGAGACCTGACCGCCGTGATAGGCCGTCAGGTCTCCACCCAGTTTGGCCGCCCACGCATGGGCGGCTTCGTGCAGCGTCGTTGACAGAAGGAAGACCACGTAGAAGGTCAGTCCTTCACCGATTTTGTTCATTCAGCGCGAGTTGAAGAGTCGTCCACGCCGAATGATACCCCACTTCTGCAAAATTACCGCCCGGCGCCACCCACGGGTGCGGCTGCGGGCGCCGCCGCCTTGGTGCCCTGCAGCCAGTATCCGAACCACTGCCGCAGGCGCCCCAGCCGATCGACCAGCAGCCACGGCTCGCCGGCCCGCGAGAGATCGTGGTTCGACCGCGGATACCGTACGAACTCGGCCGGGATCCCGCGCTTCTTCAGCGATTCATACCAGATCTCGGCGCTGCCCATCGCCGTACGGAAGTCTTCCTCGCTCTGCACCAGCAGCATCGGCGTCCGCACGTTCTTCACGTAGCGAATCGGCGACAGGCGATCGTACAGCGCTTGATTGTCCCACGGCTTGCCGAAGAACTCGAACTCGGTGAGACCCTGCGCGTCGCTCGCACCATACCAGTAGGTCCAGTCGGTGATGGTGCGGTCGGTCTGGATCGCTGCAAAGCGATTGGTCTTGGTGGCCATCCAGGTCGTCATGAAGCCGCCGTAGCTGCCGCCGCTGGCGCCCATCTTGGTGCTGTCGATGTCGGCGCGCTTCGCGATGATGTCCGTCGCCTTCATCAGGTCGTCGTAATCCTCGAGGCCCCAGCGACCACGCGTGCTGAAGGTGAAGTCTGCGCCGTAACCGCTCGAGCCGCGCGGGTTGGTGAAGAGCACCGCAATCCCCTGCGCCGCCAGGTTCTGGAATTCATCGAACCACCCTTCGTTGTACTGCGAATGCGGACCACCGTGTATGTACAGCACGACGGGATACTTCTTGCCGGCCTCGTAACCGTACGGCTTCATCAGCCAGGCCTCGATCTCCAGATTCCCCACGCTGCGATAGGTGAATCGCTCGGCATCGCTCCACGCCACTTCGGCATTCAGCGCATCGTTGAAGCGCGTGACCTGCTTCTCGTTGCTGCCATTCGCATCGGCCACGAAGAGCTCCGTCGGCTTCGTCATCGAGGTCGAGACGTAGGCCATCACCGTTCCTGCATCATTCATCGACGGGTTCGTGGCGCGACGGCGTCCGCCCACCAGCTCCTTCGGCGCACCGCCGGCCATGTCGGCGTTGAGGATCGCCGCACGACCGCCAATCGACGCCGTGAACCGGATCGTACCACTCGACATCCAGGTGATGCTCTCAGGCTCGTACTGCCAGTTGCCGATGAGGTTGCGCGGCGTTCCGCCGGTCGCGTCGATGACGTAGATGCGCGCGGACTTCACACGCGCCGGACGACCGATGAACGCCAGCTGCTTGCCGTCGCGCGACCACTCCAGATCCGACTCCGCGCCCATCCACTCCGCCACCTTGCGCGGCGTGCCACCGGCTACTGGCATGACGTAGATGTCCGACTCATTGCGCTCGGCTTCATCCCGCACCTTGTCGTACGGCAGCTGACCCAGCGAATCGCGCTCGAGATCGACCATGCTGTCGGGCCGGAGGCGGGCGTCAGCGATGAACGCCACCCACTGACCGTCAGGCGAGACCACCGGGTTGCGATGCGAGTACAGGTCGCGCGTCAGCTGCACCTTGGCGGTGTCACCGTACGTCTGCTTCCAGAGCTGTGTCGGGCGCCAGCTGCGCTTCGTGCGGCGGCTCGGGACGAAGCCGGTGGCGTTCGACTTGAAGTTCATGTCGGTGAAGTGCCGTCCATCGAAGCGCGCCGGGTCGGCGGGCATGGTGATCGCTTCGAACGGTGGACGCGCCAGTGCCGGCATCCGCGCAAAGGCATCGCGCGGTGTGGCAGTGGAGTCCACCGGAATGGCTTCCGACCAGATCGCGAACTGTCCGCTCGATGGCGACGTGCCGCTGGACGGCAGCGTCGGCATCTGCATCGCCTCGCCACCCGGCGCATCAGCGCGGATCACCCACGGGTTGCCCTTGCCCTGCGGCCGCGTGGAGTTGAACAGCAGGTGGGTGCCGTCGGGCGTCCACCGCGGGCCACTGCTTTCGTAGCCCGGTGACGTCCAGCGCTGCGGCGCGCTGCCGTCGAGTGCCGCCACCCACACTTCCTGATGTCGCTTGTTCTCGGTTTCGCGCACCGTGGTGACGGTGAACGCCACGCGCTTGCCATCAGGGCTGACGGCGGGCTGACTCACGGTGGTGACGCGATACCAGTCGCGGAGGGTCATGGCCCGCGGGGCCGACTGCGCCTGGAGCGCGCCGGTGAGGCCGAGGCTCGCAAGCAGAGCGCCGCGGGCAGTGGGGAGATTCGCGAGGGACATGGCTCGACGGATGAGCGGAAAGTGGCGCGGCGGGAACGTCAGTGGATTGTACGGCCCGGGCAGCCGTTACGCTGGCCGACGCGAGGCTGAACCCCGGTATGTGCGTTCGCTCGGCCCGGCTGCTTCAGCGCCGGGCACCGTGAACTAACTGCATTTTGGGGAGACGCAGAGACGCAGAGACGCCGAGCCACAGAGTACAGCAATGGCCACTGCTGTTGGAACTGCGCTCGCGCGGCGCTGTTCCAGAAGCACCTTGCCTCACCTCACGCACCTTCGTCAGTCTCTGCGGCTCTGCGCCTCTGCGGCTCCCCACAATGCAGTTGGTTCGCGTGACGGTTGACCGTATCGGTTTCGTTCGGCCGTCCGTCAGTGAGTGCGAGTCTGTTTCTGCCGAGTGTGATCTTACGTGGCGGGCGCCACGTTCACGGATGCTCCCCTCTGACCGGCGCTACCCTGCCTGCTCGCGTACGGGCCCGACGACCGCGCAAGTCCAGCCCGTGAAACTCTCTCCATGGGGCGCCGTGGTATTGCCATGCGCCTCGCCTCTCTGCTTCTACCCCTCACCCTGCTGCCAGCGCCACTCATGGCCCAGGCCATCCAGCAGCCAGTCACGACGCTTGACGGTCGGCGCCTGTCGCCGGAGTTGGTCGAACGAACGGTGACTCAGGCCATGGCTCGCGAACGGGTGACCGGCCTGACCGTGGCGATCATCAACCGGGGCGAGGTGGTCTATCTGCGCGCCTTCGGTGAGAAGAACGCCACCACGCACGCACCCCTGACGACCGCGAGCACGATGTACGCCGCCTCGTTCACCAAGACGATGTTTGCCCACCTCGCGATGCAGCTGGTGGATGAGCGCGTACTCGATCTCGATCGCCCGGTGGTGCAGTACGTGCCGCGACTCGATACGGTGGAAAAGTGGGCCGAGCTGACGACCGATCCGCGGCATGTGAAGATCACGCCGCGCATGCTGCTCAGTCACACATCGGGGTTCTCGAACTATCGGTTCCTGAATCCCGGGGAGAAGCTGCTGATCAACTTCGAACCGGGCTCCCGCTACGCCTATTCCGGCGAGGGGCTCAATCTGTTGCAGTACGTGATCGAACACATCACCGGTACGTCGCTCACGGCGCTGATGCGCGACCGGGTGTTCCAGCCGCTCGGCATGACGCGGACAAGGATGGTGTGGGATTCGACGTTTGCAGCGGATCTGGCGATGGGCCATGACACATCGGGCGCCATGGTCGGGCACAGCAAGCGCTCGTCACCGCGGGCATCGGGGTCTGCTGACACCGACATCCGCGACATGGCGCGCTACCTGCAGGCCATGCTGCGCGGTGACAAGCTGAGCGCTGCGGCGCGGCGCACGATGTTCACGCCGCAGGTCCGGATCCGGTCGGATCATCAGTTTCCCACGCTGGATACACTCACCACGACGCGCGATGATGGCATTGCGCTGTCGTACGGAATCGGGTGGGGTCTGGTCACATCGCCGTACGGTACCGGGTTCTTCAAGGAAGGCTCGGACGACATCACGCGCAATCACATGATCGGCTTTGCGGATCGGCAGAGCGGGATGATCGTGATGAGCAACAGCGGGCGCGGGGATCGGGTGTTTCCGGAGTTGTTCGCGGTGCTGCTTGGGGATGATTTCTCGCCCTGGAAGTGGAACGGGTTGACACCCGTCGGGGTCGCAGCGGTCAGGCAGTAGCACGGAGCCAGCGGCGCCGGAACCAGGCTATTCGCCGTTCGCAACACGGCAAACGCACCGGTCAGAAGATCGACGTGAACGACAGGAATCCCCACGTGTAGGGCTCGGCTGGCCCGGTCTCTCGCATGAAGCGGCCGCTCGCGAAGCGCGACACACCCGCGTCGAGGCGCCAGTGAGGTGTGATGCGATATTGCCCCGAAAGGTCCGCCTCGCCACCAATGTCCCTCGCCGTACTGGTTCCGGCCGCGCGGAAGGGTGCCCCAGACACCGCCGAGAGCCCGTCCGTGATCTGCGCGCGTTGAAAGGCGTGCACCGCAGCGCGCAGGCGCAACTTCGCCGCCGGGCTGGCCTGCAACACCAGCCGCTGCTCGATCACGTTGCTGCGACCGAGCAGGTCGGCAAAGCCCATGAATGCATGCGCCAGCGGATACAACTGATTCCACGTGCCAATGCGTGCACCAGCCACAGTGGCGGTACCACTGGAGTAATCCAGCCCAGCCGTCACCGATGGTGCCCAGGCAGACTTCCATGTGTGCGTCAGGTCAGACACGAACATGGTGGCAGCGATATCGTCCGTCCCAAGCTGGCCGAGCTGTCGTCCCGCTTCGATCTCCCAGCCGAGCCGCGTCGTGCCGACCGGCCCGGCCAGCCGGGTGCCGACGGTCGTGCGCTGTTCGCGCGGCGCCGCGGCCGGCGCACGGGCCTCACGATGGAGCAGATATGTCTCGATGAAGGTGACGTGCTTGCGCGGCCGCCACGACAGCTGACCTCCAGCGAAGGTCGTCGCGCTGTCCGCGCGATCATTACGCGTCGATGCGATCAGGACCGGTCGTGTGCGAAACACCGTCACTGCCACACGCGCCCATCGCGCCTCCACCACGGCGCCCTCGAACGTGCGCCGGGAATTCACCCAATCCAGTGGTGAGACAATCCGCTCGCGGCCGAGCAGTAGTTCCTGCCGACCGACACGAGCGGTGAGTCGCGCGCCGCCCAGCGGCACATTCCGCACTTCAGCGAATGCATTCAGCCAGTCAGGTGCATCACGGTCGATGGCCCGACTGCCTCCCGGCAAGGCTCGGCCCCGCACCTCCGCCCACCGTCCTTCGGCGAACACACGCAGGTACGCCGTGGCACGCACATCTGCATGCAGGTGCACGCGGAACAATCCGAAGTCATCGTTGCGCACCCCGGAGACGCCGCCGAGGAAGTTCTGCGTGTGTTCAGCCCGCGCGCGCACATGTCCGCCGAGCACCATGCGGAGTCCGGTGGCATTGGTCGCGCCGAGATGCAGGCGTCCGGGCGCACCGTCGGGCCATTCCTCACGATAGCGCACCATCTCGAAGACCGGCGCTGGTCGCGCGGCAGGCGTGCGCGTCGTCACCGCCGAATCAGTACCGGGACGGGCCGTGGGTACTCGCCGCGCGGCCAACTGCGCGTCGACTGGCACAGCGACAGCGAAGATCAGCGTACCCGCCACGCACAGCGTTGGTCGGCGTCGGCGAGCGGACCGCACGGACATAAGGGGCCTCAGTGTCTGGCGTCTGGGTGAGCCTCGGACACGAGCGTGTACGGAGCGATGCGTGCGAGTATCGGTTGCTTCCTGCGGGACCCATCGCTGCGAGCGCGCGGCGGCCTGGTGATTCCCCACGTGGACCACCATCGGTTACTTCCCATGTGTCCAACGGAGCGTCTGCTTTGCGGTGAACCGCCCGTCCCCCCTCACATCACCACGCATGCAGCCACCCACAACCGCCTCGATCCGCGCCGGCGCCATCGCCTGGGTGCTCGCCGTCCAGTTCTTCATCACGCAGATCGTGGTCGCCACCGCCTGGTCGCGCCCCTTCAGCCTGAAGTCGGACTACATCAGCGATCTCGGGAACACCATCTGCGGCCCATATCCGGCCGGCAGTGCGCACATGGTCTGTTCCCCATGGCACGTCGCGATGAATCTCTCGTTCATCGTGCTCGGTCTGACGATGATCATCGGCGCGCGGCTGACGCGGGACGCCTTTCCGGCAGGCTGGGTCCGCACGCTGGCGATCACGTTGTTCAGCCTCGCCGGCCTTGGCGTGATCGTCGTCGGGATTTACCCGGAGAACACCGACAACGCGCGCCATGTGCTCGGTGCGGGTCTCAACTTCGTAGCCGGCAACATCGCGATGATCGGCTTCGGGCTGGCACTCGCACAGCGGCCAGCGGATCGCGGCGCGCTGACGGTCACGAGCATCGGGCTCGGCGCACTCGGCCTGACGGCCACGTTGCTCTTCGTCTCGGGGAATTTTCTGGGTATTGGCCTGGGCGGCATGGAGCGCGTCGCCGCCTATCCGATGACGATCTGGCAGATCATCGCCGGGCTGACCTTCCTGCGTCAGGGCACGCGATCGGCCTCGGCCTGAGGGCCGTTCGGCCACCGTCGCGACAGCGTCAGCGCCACTGTCGCCTTGCTTGATATTCGGTGTTTATTCGGTATTGTCCCTGTCCCTCCGACGGATGTGACGATGCCGGTTACTGCCCCTGTTTCTGCTGCTGCCCTTGATGCCCTGCGCCATGCCCTCGACACCGTGGTCGAGCGGGAACGGCCGCGCGATGACCCGTCGCTCCCCACCGGGCTGGTGGCGCTGGATGCACTGCTTGGAGGCGGGCTGCCGCGTGGACGGCTGTCGGAACTGCAGGCACCGCGCGGTCAGGGCCGGACGACGCTGATGCGGACGCTGGTGGCACACACACTCGCCACCGGGCGCTGGGTGGCGATCATCGATGCGCAGCGAACCCTCGCTCCCGCCGATTGGGCGCGTCTGGCCAGTCCGTCAGCCACTGGGCCGGGATCGATTGGCCGGACGCCGCCGCCGTCACGGACCCCTGGCCTCTCCGAGCTGGAGACCAGCCGGCTGGCGGTGATCCGGCCGCAGGACCCGGGTCGGGCGCCCTGGTGCGCCGACGTGTTGCTGCGTTCCGGCGCCTACGCGCTGGTGGTGCTGGACGGGGTACCGGCGTTGCCGCGGAGCATCGTGCTCCGCCTGACCCGCCTGGCGCATGACCGGCAGGTGGTGTTTCTGCTGGCCTGTGATGCTGAAACGGCCACGCCGACCGTGGGAGCGTCGGTGCGGCTCGGAATCCGCATCGAATCGACTGGACATGATCAAGCGAATCGAAAGTGGCGCGATGACGGCTCGATGAAACGAACGATTCGACTGGTCAGGAAAGGGGCGCCCGAGGTGCCGGAACTGGCCGAACCGCCCATCGTTCCCGCCACACATCTGACAATCACCGTCGCCAAGGGAGGGCCGCCGTCCACCATGCGGTTGCCCTACGTCATCACCACCCCGCGTCGCTTGGGATGTCATGCCGAGGTGCCGGATCGGCGGGGGGTGGCGCGCCAGACGGCAGCGGCGCCGAAGGCTGCCGGTGGCAGTCTTGTCACTGCCGGTGTCGCTCCGGTGGCGAAATCGATCGGGCGCGTGGATCGCAGTCCGCATGCGCCGCGGGCGGGGGAGTCGCGGTATGGACGCGGGGCGCGGCACTGACCGTCGCCAGCGTTGCGCGGCACGAGTCGCTCGCCGATACAGCCGCCGCCGCGCAGACTGCAACAACAGCGGAACTGGGAGCGGCCACGGCAGCGGAAACTGCAACCGCAACCGCAACACTGTTCGCGCGGGGACCGCGGAGGACGCGGGGGAGGAAGCAAGGGGACAGCGCACACAACACTGGCATCGTCGTCGCGATCACCCGTGAACGAGTTACATGCGTCAATTCGATGATGGGCGCGCGAAAATCAGTCGGCAGATGGCGAGTGCACGCGCACGATCAACGATGCCAATACCAGGCGCGGACCAGGCTGTGATCGACCCGTTCACGATTCGAAACTATCTGCCGTCCACTGAGCATCCGATTGGACGACAGAAAGCAGCAATTTTGCGATGCTCGGATACAGTCGAGCCAACTGGCGGAGTTCGCCCAACTCAAGCCGGAACACGTCGCGACAGAGCACGCGATGTTGATCGGCGTTACGCAGTTCGGCACGAAGTACGCCGTCGTTGAAATCGTAACTGGCCCGAACAAGCGTTCGGCCACTATCATCTCCGTGTGGATCGTCCGCACCGGCGAAACCTTCTCTCGACTCGTGACCGTCTATCCCGGAGGTATCCAATGACGTACAACACCCTCGACACGATCGTGCTGACACGGGATATCCCGGAGCTCGCGCTCCACACCGGTGACCTCGGCGTCATCGTTCTGCTGCACAGTACGGAGATGGTGGAAGTGGAGTTCAGCGCCCCGGACGGCGCGCCACCCATGGTCACCGCTGTGCCGACCAATGCGCTGCGATTGGCGCACGCGAGCGATATGCTGCGATTGACGCCACTGGGGTAGCCCAAGAGTCGTAACACCACGTGGCGCGAGCCATCCATCTCTGCACCAACCGCGGCCGCGCACACGCACAATTACGGTACGGAGCAACACTGCCCGCGCGACTCCCGCGCGAACAGTGTTGCAGCAGTGAGTCGGACCGAAACCGCTACGGCCGCCCCGGCGCAGCGCGTGGCATTGCCCGAGGTGGCGTCCCTGACGACGCCGGAATCATCGGCTGCGCTTGCATCAACGTCGACGCTGCCTCCGACGCCGAGATCAGAAACGGTGATCGCCCATCCGTCACGATCAGCTTCGCGTTCGGCGACTGCGCCAGCTCGCGGAACGCCTGAATGCTCTGGAAACTGATCACCGCCGGAGTCAGGCCCGCATTGATGATCTGCTGCGCATCACGCACACCCTCGGCTTCCAGTCGCTTCCGCTGCGCTTCCTGCTTCTCCCGCTCGAGCACAAAGCGCATCTGCTCCGCCCGCTGCTCAGCTTCCAGTTTCTGTTCCACGGCATCAGCCAGGCCAGCCGGGAGTCTGATGCTCTTCATCAGCACGTTCTCGACGACAAAGCCACGCGCATCCAGCGTCTGCGACATCTGCTGCAGAATCGCACGCTCGATGACGGCGCGTTCGCC
>JANPFJ010000331.1:0-3783 GCA_031423355.1 Gemmatimonadaceae bacterium
GGTGTTGTCGGTGGCGTGCGCACTCAGCGTCAGCCTGATCTATGAACTGATCGAGTGGGGCGCGGCAGTGGCGCTCGGGCAGGGTGCCGATGCATTCCTCGGTACGCAGGGCGATCCGTGGGATACGCAGAGCGACATGGGCATGGCCGCGCTCGGTGCGGTCATAGCCATGACGCTGCTGTCACGCGTGCAGGATCGACAGATTACAGCACGCGATCTATAGTCATTGTGAGCCTTTGTTCTCGCGGGCAGAAATCGACACTTCAAGCGTAACGATCTGCGAATCCTGCCAATGGACGCCTTGCTGGCGTCTTTCTTCCTGCAGTCGTCCCTGGCGTGTGTGTTTCTGGTTGCACTCTGGGGCATCGCCTCCATCTATCGCCGCCCGTTGCACACAGCGCTGGCGATCGGGTGGAGCGTGTATCTGTTGCACATCCTGGCGTCGCTGACGGCGGCGTGGTTCGGTCGGGTGGCTCCAATGGCTTCCCGCCAGTGGTCGACGGCGACCGTACAGCTGCTGGCGGTGCTGGGCTCGTGCCTCTGGTGGCACACTGTCGTGCGTATTCTGGCCGGCCGCGAGTCGAGGGCCGCGGTATCGCGCCGGTTGCTGATCGGAACCGCACTGCTGGCCGCGGTCATGATCGGCGCCAGCCTATCCGCTGGCCGGATTCTTCACCAGCCGGGCTCGGGGCCACTCGGGTGGTTGTACCCGGTTCCATATCTGTTGCTCGCCATCGCCGCCTGGCGCGCAAGTCGCGTCGCAGCGGCTCACCGTCGATCGCTGCAATGGCTCGGCATTGGGTTCGTGCTGTTTGCGGTTCGACTGCTCCTGGTCACGCAGGTCATCCTGCCCGAGGCCATTTTCTCCGATGCGACGCTGCCACGATTGCTGGCTGTCGCGACGACGCAAATCGTTTAGATGGTAGCGGTCGGTGTCATTTCCATTGGTATTGCGGTTGCGTACGAGCGGACAGCCGTGGTGCAGCAGGCAGCGCGGATGCATCAGATCGAACTTCGACTACAGCGCAGTGAGCGGCTCGAAATGCTGGGGCGGATGGCAGCGGGCATCGCGCATGACTTCAACAATGTGCTCTTCGCCATCTCGGGTGGAGTCGAACTCGCGCGTGCGTCAGTCGCCCAACCGGAGATCTTGGCCATGGAACTGGATGGTGTGAACGACGCCATCGGACGTGCGGTGAACCTGACGAAGCAACTGACGACGTTCGCCAGGACGGGACGATCGAATGCGCCGGGAGGCGTCGGCATCGATGAGACGCTGCGCGCCGACGCGGGGACGCTCGAACGCCTTGTCGGCCGCGAACGGACGCTGCAACTCTCGCCAGACGCCGCTGGTGCGCGAGTGGCGCTTGACAGCACTCAGGTGGAGCAGATCGTGCACAATCTCGTCGTCAACGCCCGTGATGCCACCACGCCTGGTGGAATGATCACGGTCCAGACGCGGATCGCGGACCTGCGCGTCGACCGCCGAGTGCACGACGCGGTGCTCGCGCCAGGGCAGTACGTATGTCTTTCCGTCGTCGATACCGGTGCCGGCATCCCGCCAGAACTTCTGTCCAGGATTCTTGAACCGTTCTTCACCACGAAAGGCGAGCAGGGCGGTACGGGTATCGGGCTCGCAACGGTGCAACAGATCGTTCTGTCGGCACACGGAGACATCGAGATCACGAGTACCCTCGGCGCGGGTTCGCGTTTCGACGTCTATCTGCCGGTGAGTCAATGATCCTCAGCGCACTGCCGTTGATCGAGCGCCGAGCTGCGGGCTGTCGTGGCTGGCTGGCCGCGCGGCGGCCACACGGCGGTTGGCTCAGCGCGGAACATCAATGAAGACGCGCCTGTCTGGCCCATTGGCATCGACAGGCGGCGCGTCCTTGCCCGTTGGCCCGACGCGGGTCAATCGCGTCCAGTACCAGCGGACTTTGTCCGGAAGCCGTCGATCCTCCAGCTTCGACGGCACGGGCAGCGCACTCGCCGTCCGCCCCCAAACGCGCACACGCTGGCCGATGACCAGCGATGAATCGTCCAGTTGCGACAGGCGTGCACTGACCTTCACGCCCTCACCGCCGAACCACTGAGCGACTCCATCGCCGACGAGGTCGATCTCGGGCAACTCAACCCAGCCGTCCTTGCACGTGTACTCGTCACTGCCCCGCAGTTGGTAACTCCATTCGTGCGTCAGCGATTGAATGCTGAGGTTCGGGTCGCGGTTGACCATGCGCGTCCGGATCGCGAGTTCACGGGTCGGCGACTTGCCAGGGCCGCTGACCCAGATCTGCGATTCCTCATGCAATGACATACCGATGACGTCACCGAACTTGTCGCGGACCGTAGGCGACTGGTACCCGAAGGGCTGACCCTGCGCCCACGGCCAGCTGTAGAGCCCTTCGAGATCCGGGCACCCTTTCGTCCTCACGCTGTCGGTCCCGAATGCCGCCGGGGGCTCGGGATCCCCTGTGACTTCCGGCTCCGGCTCGCGCGAGCATCCGATGAGCGCGGCACCGATCAGGGCCAGCGTGATCTGCAGGCGATGTCGCCGCGTGACTGGCGCGCCTTCAGCCCGTGGCGAAAGACGCTGCACAACGGCATCCTTTCCGGCGCAGCGCAGTGCCATTCCAGAACCGCCTCCCTTTCGCATCCGGATCTCCGTTCCATGCGCGTTCACCGACAGCTCGTGCTGGCCCTCTGCCTGACGCCTGGCCTTCTGCTGGCGCAACCACGCCGGCCACGTGTCGTACCGCAGACATACGTGATCGTCCACGGCGCCTGGGGCGGCGGCTGGGACTGGCGCCGTGTCGACTCGGCGCTGACGCGGCGCGGTCATCACGTGTATCGCGTCACCCTCACCGGCCTCGGTGAACGCACACATCTCGCCAACGCGAACATCGGACTTTCGACGCACATCGAGGATGTCGTCAACACGGTGCTGTTCGAACAGCTGAGCAACGTGATCCTCGTCGGACACAGCTACGGCGGCATGGTGATCACCGGTGCCGCGGATCGTATGCCGGACCGGATCAAGCGTGTGGTGTACGTCGATGCGTTCCTGCCTGATTCCGGCGAAAGCATGGCGACGCTGGCAGGACAGGGATTCAACGCGATGGTGGCATCGAGCACGAAGGAAGGCCTGATCGTTCCCCCTTGGGTACGCGCAGACGAACCGCCACCGAAGGACGTGCCGCATCCGCTGAAGACGATGACCGATACCCTGGTGCTCACCAACGCTGCGGCGCGTCAACTGGCGGCACACTACATCCTGACGATCGACAAGGGCGCGACCACCGATGCGTTCTCGCCTTCGGCACAGCGGGCCGCCGATCGTGGCTGGCCGGTGGATACCTTGATCACCGATCATACCCCGGAACGATCGGCGGTGCCGGCGCTGGTGCGGCTGTTGCTGCAGTCGCGCAAGTGATGCACCGCGGATAGCGGACTACGGCCGCACCACCTGCATTTCTACCCGCGATGCCTGTGACGCCGTCCGCCACACCCGATGCGTCTGCGCTCGGAAGTCGGACTCACCGGCCTCGAAGATGTTCGCCACCCATGTCTGTGGATTGCGATCGATGATCGGGAACCAGGTACTCTGCACCTGGACCATGATGCGGTGGCCTTTCAGGAACCGGTAACTCTGCGTGTGCAAGTCGATCGTGATCGGCGTCACCGTGTTCGGTGTCAGCGGCTTCGGTGTCTCGAACGACTCGCGGAACCGGCTGCGAAAGACGTCGTTGGCGATCATCAGCTGGTAGCCGCGGCGTTTCGGATCGG
>JANPFJ010000332.1:0-1003 GCA_031423355.1 Gemmatimonadaceae bacterium
TCTGCCAACTTGCCTGCTTCAAGCGATCCCAGATCACCCTGCAAGCCGATGGCCTGCGCGCCGTACCACGTGGACACTTTGAGCGCTTCGTGTGCGGTCATGCCACCGCTGGCCATCGCCCACAACTCCCAGTGATAGCCAAGCCCCTGCAACTGTCCGTGACTGCCGATACCCAGTCGGCCACCGCTCCGCAGAATCTTCGTGGCGTCAGCAGCGAGTTTGGGGAACACGTATTCTTCGTCGCGAAACCAACCGCCGGCGGTGCTGCCACCCGGTAGTGTGGCCATCCGCCGACGCGTCTTGAGTGCCAACTCTTCGTACGCCGTGAATCGCTGCAGCTTGGGATCCGCATACGGATTCTCCTTCGTGTAGAACCAATTCTCGCCCCACGGCCCACCGTAGTTCACCAGCAAGGTGGGCGTGTACGTTCTGTTCGACCACGCCATGAAATTCGTTACGTCGGCGCCGAGTGGCGTGATGCCCATGGAATGCTCAAGCCCTGGATATCCATCCAGCGTTTCCGTGAGGTTGAGCTTCACGTCGAGTGAACCCTCGGTGGTTGGCATGAGCTGTTGCTCACGCGCCGCCTTGATAATCCACTGACGGGTTTGACGCACACCGGCGACGTACATCTTGATCGTCTTGGTGTCGTAGTACTGGCTGTACCGCTTGAGCATACTGCGGGCGTGTTCTTGATCGCGAATTTGATCTTGATCAAAGATACCGGGGCCCGTTGAGTACACGCGCGGTCCGATAATCTCGCCGGCTTCCACCATGTCCTGATACGTGAGCACGTCGGTGGTGCCTGTTTGCGGATCGCGCGTCGTGGTCACGCCATACGCCAGATTCGCCAAAAACGCCCACGGTTGCGCTTCGTGAATCGTGCCACGCTCGGCGCGCAGATGTGCGTGCGTGTCTACAAACCCCGGGATGATGGTCTTCCCCGCCATGTCCATCTGCGTTGCACCCGCAGGAATGGTCACCGTGCCGGCCGCTCCCACGC
>JANPFJ010000333.1:0-57443 GCA_031423355.1 Gemmatimonadaceae bacterium
CCCGACGCCTACGCCGCCTTGTCATACGACGCGGCGATGGCGCTGGCACGCGCCGCGGCGAAGGGCGGTTCGCGGGCCGGCACACGTGAGGCACTGGCCTCGATGCGCGACACCCGCGGCTACGCCACCGGTCCCGTCCGATTCTCGAAGTCGGGCGATCCCATTGGACGGAGCATGCATCTCCTGCGCATCGATGGCGACACGCGCACGTTTGGAGTGATGCAGTGACCGACACGGTGCAACGACTGGTCGCGCCGGCGACGATCGGCGGACGCCTGCTGCGGGCATTTCTCGTGCTCGCGCTGCTGCTCTCCGGCGCCGGCGTCCTCGCCTACAACTCACTGCACTCGTCCGCGGCCACCGCCGCCGACGCACTGGATGTGATCCGGCGCGATGCGCGACTGTCATCGTCACTCTCGGCCGCGGTCGCGGAGGAAATGCAGGCCGCGACACACTACCTGCGTGACGGCGATGCCACCGCGCAGGAAACGTTTCGCCGCCTGATGTTCGAGACACATCGGATCACCCGTGCCATGAATCGGCAGTCGACGCGCGAGTCCGACCACATCGCACTGGTGGCACAGGTCGACCGCACACTCTCCGCGGTGGAAGTGACGTACGCCAGAGCACATCGCCATCTCGAACTTGGCGACACTGTCTCCGCACGCCGCGAAGAGTCCAGCGTCACCAGTTCCGTCCGACAGCTGCTCGGCGGAATCGACCGCCTCGGTGCCCTGACTGAACGGCAGGTGACACTGGTCGCGGCGGAGATGCGGAGCGAAGCCGAAACCCGCGCGCTGGCGGTCCTCCTCGTCTTCGGCGGCGTCATGATCGTCGGCACACTGCTCGTCGGTGCCACGCTGCGATCCGTGAACGAGCCGCTGCATCAGTTGGTGCAACACGCCGACGCCCTCAGCCGCGGTGCCTACGAGACGCGGTCACACACTCGCATGCCCGGTGAATTCCAGAAGATTGCCACCGCGCTCAATGAGGCTGGCACCTCGCTTGGTATCCTCGCCACGGCGACGGGCGCAACCGCCTCGGAACTGGCGGGTTCCTCCAGCGAACTGTCGCAGGTGAGTGATCGGATTGCCCACAAGGCGACGGAAGTGTCGCACGTGATGGAGAACGTGACGCGTGGCGCCGAAAATCAGGTCGGCATGCTGAAGAAGATCGACGCCGAGCTGACGGCGAACGGCGAGCGCGCGATACAGGTGCGCCAGGAAGCGGGGTCAGTTGCCTCGCTGGCCGAGTCGATCGAGCGGGAGGCGATGGAGAAGCGTGCGACGATCACCCAGGCGCTGTCAGTCATGCTCGACATTCGCACGTCGGTGCAAACCGCCAGCCGCACCGCCGAGTCGCTGCATGGGGTCACCGAAGGCATCGCCCAGTTCGTCACCTCGGTTGGTCGGATTGCGGAGCAGACCAACATGCTGGCGCTCAACGCGGCCATCGAAGCGGCCCGCGCCGGCGATGCGGGGCGCGGGTTCGTGGTCGTCGCGGATGAGGTCCGCAAGCTGGCAGAGGCCGCGCAGCGGGCCGCCGATGATGTTGCACGCCTGACGCATGCGATCACCAAGGGCGTGAATGAAACCGTGAGCACGATGCAGCGCAGTGCCGGGCTGGTCGGCGAAATCGAAACAGTGGGGCGCGATGTCGGAACGGCGCTGGAGAGCATCACGGCATCGGCTGAGCGTACGGTCGCTGCCGCCGCCAACCTGAGCCAGATCGCAGCGCTCAACTCGACACAGATGGCCAGCGTGCAGCAGTCACTGGGGATCGTGGCCGCTGACGCTGTCGGGCACGCCACCAGTGCGCAGCAGGCCAACGCGTCGGCACAGGAGCAGAGCGCGGCCTGTCAACAGATGAGCGCCGCATCGCAGGTTCTCCATGGCCGCAGCAACCGACTCCGTGCGCTGGTCGAGTCACGCGGCGCCATGAGCAGCACGCCGGGGACCACCGCGGAGTTCATGATCTCGAATCGCCTCGAGGTCGTTGCGTCGACACCGGAAGGTGGGACGCCGACGCGCGTCACGTCGGTCACACCACTGAACAACCGGGTGCTCAATCGCGCGCCGAATCGCTCGAAGCTTCCGCCGACAGGAAAACGCCAGGCCTGACGCGGCAGCCAGAATTGCGAACGAGGGGCATCCGGGAACGCCGGATGCCCCTCGTTCGCGCATCGTACGTCACGTCTGCGGCGTACTCTTCTTCCGCAGCTTCAGGTTGAGCATCTCGGTCAATACCGAGAACGCCATTGCGAAGTACGTGTAGCCCTTCGGAATATGGAACCCGGTGCCCTCGGCCACCAGGTTCGTGCCGATCAGCACCAGAAACGACAGGGCCAGCATCTTGACGGTCGGATGACGCTCCACAAAATCACTGATCGGCGTCGCCGCCAGCAGCATGATCAAGAGCGCGATCACATTCGCGGCGACCATGATTTCGAGGTGTGGTACCATGCCGACCGCCGTGATCACCGAGTCGAGCGAAAAGACGATGTCGATGACCATGATCTGCAGCACCACCCCCAGCAATCCGCGCCCCGCCGCCCGCGCCTTCTGCACCGATTCGGACTCCTCCTTCTCCTCGAGCTTCTCGTGAATCTCGGTGGTCGCCTTCGCAATCAGGAACAGCCCACCGACAATCAGGATCAGGTCCTTGCCCGAGATGCCTCGGCCGAGCACCGAGAACAGCGGCTCGGTCAGTCGCATGATCCAGGTGATGCTGAAGAGCAGCATCATCCGTGTCACGAACGCGCCCGCGAGCCCGAGCCGACGGGCGCGCGGTTGCACCTCCTTTGGCAACACGCTCGAAAGAATCGAGATGAAGATGATGTTGTCGATGCCGAGGACGATCTCCAGCACGGAGAGCGTGGCGAGGCCGATCAGACCATCCGCGGTGAGCAGATGCGACATGGAGCACACGGTGGAAGACGCAGGACGCGCGGCATCGCCAGTCAGGCAGTGCCGCGCGTCGGGAATACTAATGCCGTTGCGGAGGCGAACCGGATTGAGCCCGGTCTGTCACGCCCGCATGTCCGGATTCACTGGCGGCACTGCCCGTTCGGATCCATTTTCGGCTTGTCGACAATGGGCTTCGCCCCGTTGCCCACCGTCACCAGCAGGTCCTTGATGTAGTTCGTCAGCAGACTGTAGTGCGGATAGTCGATGTACTGCGGCTCGTCCGTCACCTGGTGGTAGTCGCCGTGGAGCCCGGTAAAGAAGAAAGCCACCGGAATGCCGATTCGCGCGTAGTGATAATGATCGCTGCGGCAGTAGATGTTCTCAGGATGCCCATCGGCATCCATGGCGTAGTCCAGCGCGATCGGCGTGCGGTACGCCTTGGCAAGCGAGTCCACCGTCGCACCGAGCATGCTCGACAGGCGCTTCGCTCCCACGACGCCTGCGTACGTGGGACCACCTCCCTTCACGTCCACCGCATCGCCACGACCGATCATGTCGATGTTGATCTGCGCCACGATCGAGTCGCGTGCGATCGGCAGATGCTCACTGACCCATTGGGCACCGAACAGCCCCTTCTCCTCACCAGTGTGCCAGACGAACAGAATCGACCGTTTTGGCTTGACGCGTGATCGCGCGATATTCTCGGCAATTTCGAGCACGGCCATCGAGCCCGAACCGTCATCGTCGGCGCCGTTGCTGATGCTGTCCATGCGCGCCGGACGCACCGCGTGCAGACTGTCCACATTGACGCGGATCGTGGCGCGCTGTGTCGCATTCAGTGGCGGCAGCCCGGCGTAGGCGCCGGCCATCGTCCAGGCGGCCCGATTGAACGCCTTCAACGAGTCGTGATCGACCGGCGCCGTATTGAAACCGACATGATCATTGTGCGCACCAACCGCCACGAACTGGCCCTTGAGCAGCGGATCGCCACCGGAAATCATTGCGATGACGTTGTACGCTGGCGCCGGGGTCTCGGTGTAGGCGAGATCCGTGGTCAGCGCCTTCCCCGACTGTCCGGGTGTAAGAGCGGTCGCCTCCACGCCAAAGATCACCTTGAGCGCATTCGGCGAGAGTACCATCGTGCTCGGCGCCATCGGCGCCGGGCCCTGCTGGCCATCCGGCATCGACATTCCCGGCGTGCGGAAGAAACCGACGAACTGCTCCGGGAGCGGCGCGCCGATGAACAGCGCCAGACCAGCGGCGCCGGTGAGCGGGCTGCCAGCCGGCAGGCGAGGGATCCGCAGCCCGCCGGGCGACTTCAGCACGATGATCTTGCCCAGCGCCTGCTCGGCGGTGATCGCCTTCGTTGCTTCCTCGACGGTGCCACCGTAGATGACCGTCGCACCATTGACGTTGCGCGGCTTGGCACCGCGCAACGGCAGCGGCACCACATCAGACCAGGGCGCCAGCGACGCGCCTTCGACGCTGGCGGTGAACTGACTGTTCCAGCCGCGCTTCACCAGCGGTACTTCCTGCAGGAAGGAGCCGTTGTCACCCATCGGCGTCAGGCCGAGACGCGTCAGTTCACCTTCGATGTACCGAAGCCCGCGGCGATTTCCTTCGGTACCGGTCTCGCGACCCTGCATCGAATCGTCCGCGAAGATGTAGAGCCGCGTCATCAGGTCGGCCGCGGTAATCGCAGGCGACGTGGGCTTCGGCGCGTGCGTCCGCGGCAACTCGGCCGAGGACATCGTCGGGCGCTGGGCCATCTGCGCACCCATCACAGCCGGCGCAGCACAGGCACCGAGGAGCAGGAAACGAATTCGGGTCACGGGACTCGGGATAAGGAATTGGAACGATTCGCGCGAAGCGATGAGAAACGTACCGCGTCAGGCTATGGCGTGGTTCCTGCAGCACGCCACTGCGATGACGAGAAGAGCCGCGCGTCGATCACGGCGTTGAGCTGCACCGCGGTGTACTGCTCCTTGAAAAAGGGCTTCCCGTCGCGCAGGAACACGATTTCGTGGACCATCGGCACCTCGCCGATCATCCGGTAGTCGCCGAGGCGATACTCGGTTGGCGATCGAGGCCCCGGTGCGCCCCCCGGTGCCACACGGTCCAGGACGCGGTACGCGACCCAGGTCTCGGCATCGACCCAGAACTGGGGCGAGGAGCGGTCGGCAGCGCCGGTCGACCCCACCACCCAGACCGCACGGCCGTTCAACGTATCGGCACGGAGCTTCGCCAGGTCCACGCCAAGATCCGTGAGCTGTCTGGTGCTGGTGGCCGTCGGCTGTGCATAGACGTCCGCTGTCAGGACCAGCAGGATGTTCACCTGGGGGGTGGTTCGGGAAAGCTTGCCACCCTCGAACGAATACACATTGCCGTCGGCGTAGATCGCGCCGTTACCGCCACTCGACGGCAGGAACTCGATCCGAAGACGACCGGGAACCAGCATGTACTCCTTCCACTGACTGCGCTCCGTGCGGCCGTTCGACAGAAAGCGCGTGTTCTCCTGCGTGAACTGCAACGTCTGGAACCACGTGCCTTCGTAGCGGGCGCGCATGCGTTGCACGACGTCGGTGCCGGATGTGGGCGGCGGCGGCGGCTTCGGGCCGCCGAACTTGACCTTGATGCAGCCCGCGAGCGCGAGCAATGCGACCAGCGCGACTGGTCGCAGCGACCGGAGTGACGTCATGTTGGACCAAGCAGCGGAAGGTGAAAGACGACAGTGACAACGCCGGCCAGGACAGCGCCGAGCAGGAGCAGGGTGGTCGAGAGCCGGGTCCCGAACAGCGCGAGCGTCGCGATCAGACTCAGGACCCATTGCCAACGCTGCATCGGCCACCCGAACGCCACCACCGCACGACCGAGCAGGGCGACGCTGGCCAGCACTACCCCGTCCAGCGCTGCACGTGTCATGACCGAGCGGCGGATGAGCGTCCGCACCGGCGCACTGATCGCGACGCTCAGGAAGGCGGGCGCAAAGATACCAACGGTCGCTGCCAGCGCACCGGCGTGACCGGCGATCACGAATCCGACGGCGGTGGCGGTCGTGAACAACGGCCCAGGGGTGATCTGTGCGAAGGCGGACGCTTGTGTCAGCGCGCCAAGGGACAGCCATCCGCGCCCCGCCACCAGATCGTGCTGCAGGAACGAGAACAGGACGTACCCGCTGCCGAACACACTGACACCGGCGCGCAGAAAATAGGCGAACACGGCGACCGGACCGGGCATCTCGGCCGGCACCGGCCCGGATTGCGCCCAGAGCGCGCTTACTCCGAGCACGCCGAGTGTCACGCCCGCCAGCCGCGCCAGAGCCTTGGTCGAGATCCCTGCGAGCACGATCGAGGCCGCAGCGCCGATCAGCAGCACCGCCAGATCCGCTGACACGACGAACGCCGCAACGGCCGTCAGCGGCATCACAAATCGGGCGTGGGGTCGTTCCATCGCCTGCCGGCCGAACCCCCAGAGCGCCTTCGCCAGGACCGCCACAACCACCGGGGACAGCCACCAGAGCACCGAGGCGATCGCGGGGCGCAGCGCGGAACCGGCCGTCAACGCGATGAGCAGCCACACCAGCGCCACGCTCGGGAGCACGAAGCCCAGCCCAGCCAGCAGGCCACCGCGCCACCCCGCACGAACGTGGCCCAGATGAATAGCCAGTTCCGTCGAGTTTGGCCCAGGCAGCAGCTGCACTACGGCGAGCTGGTCGAGGAACTCGGCCCGGGTCAGCCAGCCGCGCCGCGTGACCACCTCGGCCTCCATCACCGCCACGTGCGCGGCGGGTCCACCGAACGCGGTGCAGCCAAGCCGAAAGAACAACGCGACGATCTCTCGCAGTGCGTCCCGGTTTCCGGGGCCGACCTGGGCCGTTAGCCTTGGAGTCACGATGTCATTGCTCACAGATACACCCGGTCACCGTCCCGCCGTCGTGCTGCTCAGCGGTGGACTCGATTCCACCACTGTCCTCGCGCATGCTATCGCCGAGGGATACGCCGCGCACGCGCTGACGTTTCGGTATGGGCAGCGGCACCAGCACGAAATCATGGCCGCACAGCACGTCGCGAGCACACTCGGCGCCAGCGGACACGCCATTCTCGACATCAACCTCCGCGGGTTTGGCGGGTCAGCGCTGACGGATGCCTCGATCGCCGTCCCGAAAGACCGTACGGCTGACGACCTCACGCACGGTATTCCGGTGACCTACGTTCCGGCGCGGAACACGATCTTTCTGTCGTTCGCGCTGGCCTACGCCGAAGTGCTCGGGGCCAGCGACATCTTCATCGGTGTCAATGCGCTCGACTACTCCGGGTATCCCGACTGTCGCCCCGAGTTCATCAGCGCTTTCGAAACGCTCGCCAATCTGGCGACGGCGTCAGCGGTCGAGGGGCGCACGAAAGTTGTGATCCGCGCCCCGCTGCAGCAGATGACCAAACGACAGATCGTGGACTTCGGCACGTCACTCGGCGTGGATTACAGTCGCACCATCAGCTGCTATGATCCTCGTGAGGATGGTGCGGCCTGTGGGCATTGCGACGCGTGTCAATTGCGACACAAGGGCTTCCGCGAGGCCGGTGTTCCCGACCCGACACGGTACGCCGTCACGCCAGCCGAGTTGTTCTGAATGCCGTATGCGGTGAAGGAGTGCTTTTACACCTTGCAGGGTGAAGGCGCGCAGAGTGGCCGGCCAGCAGTGTTTCTCCGCTTTGCCGGCTGCAATCTGTGGACCGGCCGCGAGGCTGATCGCGCGACGGCGGTGTGCAAGTTTTGCGACACGGATTTCGTGGGCATCGGGCCCGATGGCGGCAAGTTCGCAGATGCCGCCACGCTGGCGGCACATGTCGATGCGCGCTGGCCCGCACATGCCTCGCCGCGCGCGCGGAAGCTGGTGGTCTGCACCGGCGGCGAACCCTTGCTGCAGCTCGATGAAGCGGCGATCGACGCGCTCCACGTACATGGCTTCGAGGTCGCCGTCGAGACCAACGGCACGCAGCCCGCACCCCGCGGCATCGATCACATCTGCGTCAGCCCGAAGGCGAATGCGCCGCTGGTGCTGACGCATGGTACGGAGCTGAAGCTCGTGTATCCACAGGTCGAGCCCGACGCACAACCCGAACGGTTCGCCGATCTCGATTTCGAGCAGTTCCGGCTGCAGCCCATGGATGGCCCGGACGCTGACGCGAATACGCGCGCGGCGCTCGCCTATTGCCTTGCACATCCGCAATGGCGACTGAGCCTGCAGACGCACAAATGGCTGGAGATCCGATGAGCAGTGCCGAGCACACAGGACACATCGTCGAGCTGCATCGCGACGTCACCTTCGAAGCGGCACATCGGCTGCCGCATGTGCCGCCGGGGCACAAGTGCGCACGGCTGCATGGGCACTCGTTTCGCATCCGCCTCATCGTGCGCGGGCCGGTGGATCCGCACACCGGCTGGCTGATGGATTTCGGCGACATCAAGGCGGCGTGGGCGCCGTTCGACGCGCAGCTCGATCATTTCTACCTGAATGACATCCCGGGCCTCGAGAATCCGACCAGCGAAGTGCTGGCGAAGTGGATCTGGGACCGGCTGCGCCCGACCCTGCCGCAACTGAGCGCCGTGGAGGTCCGCGAGACCTGTACGTCGGGATGCGTCTACCGGGGGGAATAGCCGCCTGGGGAGCCACGGTCGGGGCCACGGGTCCCGCGCAAGACCGCTGACGCCGTGATGGACCCGCCCGGCCGAGGGACCTGAGTGCCTGTCGTTCCCCGCACGGGTCCGTCGCCCGACCCGGCCCGTTTGCCGATCGCCTTCCCGCGCGCATCATTATGGATTGCGCCTCGCCCCCGAGCCGCCCCTGCTCACCCGCCGGAGACCCACCATGCGTCGTGCCCCGCTCACTCTCGCGGCCGTCAGTCTGTTCGCGCTGACGACCGCCGACCTGCTGCCCGCCCAGCAGGCCGCCGCACCACCCGCAAACCGCAAGATCACCGTCGCCGACCATCTCGACTGGGAAGACGTCGGCGATCCGCAACTCTCACCCGACGGCAAGCAGATCGCGTTCACCCGGCGCAGCGTCGACAAGGTGAACGACAAGTGGGACACCGCCATCTGGGTGATGAATGCCGACGGCAGCCGCCAGCGGACACTCGTCGTCGGATCCGCACCGCGTTGGTCGCCTGATGGGACGAAACTGCTGTATATCGCGACGGGCCAGCCGAGCGGGATGCAGCTCTGGGTGCGCTACATGGACGGTGATGCCGGCACCACGCAGCTCACGCGCCTGACCGAAGCCCCGACCGAGCCGGAATGGTCTCCGAACAGCCAGGCGATCGCGTTCCGCATGAACGTGCCGACGCGTGAGACGTGGAACATCACGCTGCCAACCGCCCCGAAGGGCGCGAAGTGGACCGAGACGCCGCGAATCGTGCAGCGCCTCAACTACCGCTCCGATCGCGTCGGCTTCACCGACGACGGCTACCAGCACCTGTTCGTGATGTCGGCCGAGGGCGGACAGGCGCGCCAAGTCACCAACGGCAACTGGAATCACAGCGCCGGACGCTGGACGCCCGACAGCAAGGCGCTGCTGTTCAGCGGATTGCGCACACCTGACGCAGACGGCGCGTGGCGCGAGTCGGAGATCTACCGTGCTGACGTCAGCCTCGGCACGATCACGCCGCTGACACGACGGAAAGGCCCGGACAACAGCCCGATCGCCTCACCGGACGGCCGCCTGATCGCCTATACCGGGTACGATTCCACCGACGCGACATGGAAGGATGCCAACATCTACGTGATGAATGCCGACGGTACCAACCCGCGCGCCGTCAACGCGGCGCTCGACCGTTCGCCGCAAGGCATGATGTGGGCGCCCGATGGCAGCGGGTTGTACTACAACGTGGAGAACGAGGGATACCGGAACCTCTACTTCACCTCGATCACCGGGCAGACCCGCGCCGTCACCACCGGCAAGCAGCTGCTCAGCGTGGCCGACATGGATCGACTCGGCAACATGGTCGGCATGATGTCCACCGCCACGCAGCCGAACGACATCGTCTTCTTCAACGTCAGGACGCCACAGAACATCACGTGGATCACCCACGTGAATGACGATGTGCTGGCCGGCAAGCAGCTCGGTACGCAGGAAGAGATCTGGCTCACCAGCGTGGACGGCTTCCGCATTCAGGGCTGGATCGTCAAGCCACCGGACTTTGACCCGTCGAAGAAGTATCCGTTGATGCTCGAGATCCACGGTGGTCCACACGCGATGTACAACGGCGGCTTCAACCTCGCGCGCCAGGATCACGTCGCCAACGGCTACGTGTTGCTCTACACCAACCCTCGCGGCTCCACCGGGTATGGCAGCGCGTTCGGCAACGCGATCAAGAACGCCTATCCCGGCAAGGATTTTGACGACCTGATGGCGTCGGTGGACACGGTGATCAATCGTGGGTACGTCGACACCAAGCGCATGTACGTCTTCGGCTGCTCCGGCGGCGGCGTGCTCACGTCGTGGATCGTGGGTCACACCACGCGCTTCGCTGCAGCCAGTGCCAACTGCCCCGTGATCGACTGGCTCAGCTTTGTCGGCACCACCGACGGTGCGAGCTGGTACCGCAACTTTGCCCAGCTGCCGTGGGTCGATCCGTCCGAGCATCTGCGTCGCTCACCGCTGATGTATGTCGGCAACGTGAAGACGCCGACCATGCTGATGACCGGTGTGCTCGATCTGCGCACCCCGATGCCGCAAACCGAGGAGTTCTACTCGGCGCTCAAGATGATGAAGGTGCCGACCGCCATGATCCGGTTCAATGAGGAGTGGCACGGAACATCCAGCAAGCCCTCGAACTGGATGCGCACACAGCTCTACATGCGCAGCTGGTTCGACCGCTGGCCGCAACCGCTGACCACCTCGTCGCGCGAGCCTGCGACGAACCCGTAGACCGCATGGATGTGCGATGTGGCGAATGCGCGACGGTTCTGCACGAGGGGGCCACCAGCTGCCCCTCGTGCGGCCGGACGCTCGGCTCGGCGCCGAAGGGTCGCCGACCGCAGCTGCTGGTCTGGGCGGCGGCCGCGGCGGCGGTCGAGGTGGTGCTGACACTCGCGATCATGCGCGGCTGCCGCTAGCAGCGGCCACGGCCGCGTTGGAACGTCTGGCACCGCTCGATCGTCTGCCAGTTGGCCACCGTCTGACCTGACACAAATCCCCGGGTGCCGGCGTAGAATCTCCGTCACCCTTTTCCCGGAGTTCCGATGTCCCGTACTGCCATCCGCCGCACGATGCTGACCGCGGCGCTGGTTTTCCCGACGGCACTGCTCGCCCAGAAGCCGACCGCGCAGGCGGTGTTTGAGAAGCATGCTGCTGCCGTCGGTGGCGTCGCGGCATTCCGCGCCGCGACCTCCCGCACTGAGATTGGTTCGGCCGACATCACGTTCGCCGGCATCAGCGCCGGCTACGAGCGCAAGGTGAGCGGCGGCAAGATGCTCATGACGCTTGATGTCGCCGGTTTCGGCCAGGTGCTGCAAGGCTTCGATGGTACCGTGGCCTGGTCGATGAATCCGCAGGCCGGCGCCGCCAAGGCGTCGGCAGCCGACGCGGCGGAAGCTGCATCCGCGACGGCGCCCACCGCGGGGCTCTGGGAAGCTGGCAGCTACACCAGCGCCGAGGTCCTCGACGCGATCGACTTCGAAGGCTCGAAGGTGTGGCCCGTCAAGATCGTGACCAAGGCTGGCCGCGAGCGTGTCGTGTACTACGATCAGGCAACTGGTCTGAAGGTTGGTGAAATGGTCAAGTCGGAAGCCGGTGAAATGAAGATCGTGTACGCCGATTACAAGCCGTTTGGTGCACTCAAGGTCCCGACCAAAGTGACGCAGGGAACCCCGCAGGGCGATGTCGTCCTGAATGTGACGGCGGTCAAGTTCGACCCGATCGATGCGTCGGTCTTTGCGCTGCCTGATGCGGTGAAGTCGCTGCCGTAGTCATGTCGCACATCCGTGCGCACAGCACGCGCGGCGGGGCGGGCCATCACGGCCCGCCCACCGTGTGCATCTAAGCCTCGTCCGACTCCGGTTTGTGAAGCGGCCCGAGGTTGCGCAGCGTCGGCGACAAGACAGCCATCGACACGACCACCGCGATCGTCACCACCCCGCCCAGCAGCACGCTGTTGACCGCACCAAACAGCCGCGCGGTCACACCGCTCTCGAATGCACCGATCTCGTTCGCGCTGCCTATGAAGATCGAGTTCACCGCCATCACCCGACCCATCACGTGCGGTGGCGTCCGCGCCTGCAGGAGCGTCGAGCGGATCACCACACTGATGCCGTCGACAGCGCCGCCCATCGCCAGCAGCGCACAGCTCAACCAGACGTTTCGCGACAGCGCAAAGCCGATGATGCTCAGCCCCCAGGCGAACACCGCGAACAACAGCGTCCGGCCCGCCCGTTGCATGGGCGGCTGATGTGCAAGCAACAGCGCCATGCACACCGCGCCGACGGCCGGTGCCGCGCGCAGGAATCCAAGCCATTCCGGTGACACGTGCAACACGGTCTTGGTGAACACCGGCAACAGCGCAGTTGCACCGCCAAAGAGTACGGCGAACAGGTCAAGTGAGAGCGCAGCCAGCACGAGTTTGTCCCGCAGGACAAACCGGACACCATCCAGCATGCCCGCACCGGCAGTCGAAAAGGGCGCGACGCGCGCGATGGGCCTCGGGGCGTCGACCGCTGACATCCCCCAGAACGCCAGCACCAGCAGGCCCAGGGTCAGTGCGTACGTCGGGAGCGGTCCGGCAAACGCGAAGACCAGACCGCCGATTGCCGGCCCGAGCACGGACGCAAGCTGCCAGGTCGAACTGCGCCACGTGGCGGCATTGGCGTAGAGCGATGCCGGAACGATCATCGTGCCGAGCGCCTGTCGCGCGGGCTGCAGGATCGCGCGCGACACGCCAGACACCGCCAGCACCGCATAGATCGCCAGTGGCGATGACCACGCCGTGGAGCCGATGCCACCGGCGCCGCCATCGGCCAAGGCGATGCGCAATCCAATCGTCATCGCCAGGAACAGCGCAGCACACAACACCAGCACGCCAATGCCGATCAGCGCCAGTGTCTTGCGGTTGTGCCGATCGGCCCACTGTCCCGAGGGCAGGGACAACGCCAGGAACGGGAGGACTTCGGCGAGCCCGGCGAGACCCAGGGCCAAGGGGTCGTTGGTGGCCGCATAGAGCTGCCATGCCACCGCGATCCCCTGAATCTGCACACCCACCGTCATCGCCATCAGGCTGATGACGAACCAGCGAAACGCCGGTACGCGCAGCGCACCATACGGGTCGTGCTTCATGGCTCCAGCTGGCGAGAGCGCCTCGCCCTGATCATTCAAGAGACGGTCGAACCGCGCAACGTCTCGAGTCGTTCCTCGACCAGTCCGACGAGTTCGCGCATGCCGTCGGCGTCGAAGATCAATCGCGCGCCCGCCGCCGCGTAGAGCTCGGGCAACCCGCGCGTTCCTCCGAGCCGGAGTGCGGCCTTGTAGCCCGCCAGTGCACCCTCGGGATCCGTCAGACTGCGTTTCCAGATCTGCAGCGCGCCAAGCTGGGCGATCCCATATTCGATGTAGTAGAACGGCAACTCGAAAATGTGCAGCTGCCGATACCAGCGTGCCGTGCGCTCGCGGTCGAGCCCCGACCAGTCGACTCCAACCTCGAACCGGGACCGAAGCTCCAACCACGCGGCATCACGTGCGTCACGATCATGCCCCATGCCGCTGGTGTAGATCCAGCGCTGAAATGCATCGACACTGGCGATGTGCGGCAAGGCAAGCAGAATGTCTTCCAGATGCGCAGCCTGCGCACGCCGCGCCTGATCAGGGGTGTAGTAGCCCACTGGCAGCGCGAAGTGCGGTGCCGCCAGCAGCTCCATCGACATGCTCGCCAGTTCCGCCGCCTCCGACCCCGTGCCGCGCTGCCAGATCAACTCCTGGTGCGACGCCAGATAGGCATGGAAGCAGTGCCCCGCCTCGTGCACCAGCGTCGTCACGTCGTCCGACACGCCAACCGCATTCATGAACACAAATGGCTGCTTGCGATGATGCAGCGTCGTGCAGTAGCCACCCGGCGCCTTGTTCGGTCGACTCTCGAGATCGAGCAATCCGTCACGCGCCATGTCGGCGAACCGGTCACCAAGCTCCGAATCCATTGCGCTGAAGATCCGGCCGCTGGCGACGACAAAATCAGTGGCATCACGGAACGGTCGCAGCGGCGCCAGTCCGTCCGGATCCACGGCCAGATCCCACGGCCGCACCGACTCGACACCAAGCCGGTCGCGGCGGTACGCGTGGACACGTGCCGCCGCCGGTGTCACGACGTCGGCGACGGCGTCATGGAACGCTGCCACGTCGTCTGCGGTGTAGTCGTATCGATGCTTCGCGGCATACGAGTACGCCTGAAAATCCGTGAACCCCGATTCATGCGCCACGGCCTGACGCAGTCCGAACATGGTGTCGAACAGCTCGGATATCGCGTCGCGATTCGCGAGGTAGGCATCGGCACCAGCGCGAAATGCTCGCTCGCGCGAGGCACGATCGTCTGACTCGAGCAACGGCTGCAGTTGCGGAATGGTCAGGGTCCGGCCGTCGATCTCGACGCTGAGGCCACCGGCGATCTTCTGATAGGCCGCGCTGAGTTCCTCGATCTGCGAAAACCGTGCGACATTCGCATCCCGGAAGATCGACACCGTGGTGCGGAACTCGCGCAGCAGCGTGGCGATATCGAGATCATCGATGCCGGTGGCGAGCAGCAGTTGCGCCAGTCCTGTCTGGCGCGCCTCGACGTTCGGCTGAATCTCGGAGACGAAGCGCAGGTAGCGCGCTTCCGCCGCCGCATCGGCGGTGTTGCCGGTGTACGCAATCAGCGCCTGCGACCCCGCCTCATTGACGATTTCCTCGAGGAGCGACCATTCACGCAACCACGCGCGCGCGGTCTCGCGTGTCGGGGCGGCGATCGCGAGAGCATCATAGTACGTGGCGATCTGCGACAATGTCGCGTCGGCGAGATCAGCCGGCGACTTCGGCAGCGAGGACGTCATCACGGCAGCACGATCGAGAGTGGCCAGGATCTCAGGCGAACGCCACCGTGCCGAGTGTCCCGAAGGGCGTCGGCTGCGTCGCCGTGCCGTACACCGTGGATTCTACAGTGGCCAGCCTCAAGCGCGAACCCCTGCGCCACCGCCAGCCGAGAGCCATGCCGGCGTCCGTGCTGCCGCGGCTTCGAGACGCTGACGCAGTTCCGTCGGCAAGGACGCGGCTCCGCGCGCGTCGGCCTCCTGCACCAGCCGAAGGGCCCGCGACTGCGCCGCGAAGGCGTCGAGCAGCGCCGCAGCCGCGCCCGGCACCGCGAGTGCCTGCCGCATCAGCAGTTCCAGCGTCAGGTCGCCATGAGGCCGCTGTGCAGCTGTGGCACCGACGAGGTCGGCTCCTGCAGTGTGTCCTTCGATTGGCTGAACAGCCTCGTACGGCAGTGCCACGTCCCGATCTCCATGCTGATGGCGTCGCCTTCATGTTGCCTGGAAGCACGACGTTGGGTTATTTGTCGCCTGTCTGACGTTCTTTACCCGCCTGCAACCGCACGGCGACGTCCCGGTGTCGACGGCACACCAAACTGGGGCATCGCCTGGAGGCCAATCCGCCGTGTCGCTCGCGTCACACGCGATCTTCCCCACGCCGCCCGCGAGCGGCGCGGATCTCGTCGATCGGCACTGGGCGGTCGACGCGATGCCGCTCGCGCAGCGCACCGCGACCCTCGGTGCCGCTGAGAAGGCGACGGTGCCCCTCACTGACCCCACGCTCCGCGAGAGCGCGCAGACGCTCGCGACCGCCTACGAACTCGCGGCGCTTCTCGGGCGCGACGCGCTCCGCTCCAATTCGCCCAGCGCGACGGCGAGCCTCGAGCGTTCCGCGCTCCGCGTCGGAGCCGAACGAGCCAACCTGCTCCACCGCGCCCTTGGACTGCAGTCCATCACCAGCGCGGAGGGGCTTCTCCGTCACGCCGCGAGACTCTGCGCGCTCGCAGCTGTCGCCGGCCCGACGTGTGTTGCCAACACGCGGAGTTGGCTGCAGTTGCCCCAAATTGCGGAGCGCGTCGAGCACGCCGCCGCACACGGCCCGCAGCACGGCGCCGACCAGCCGAACGTGCCCAGCGCCGCGCTGTGGACGATCTGGCGACAGCTCCTCCTGCACCCCGACCAGACCACGATCGACCGGCTCGTCAGCGCACTGGCCGCGCTGCGAGAGCAGCGAAGCGGCGCCACCGATCTGACGCCGAGCACCAACGAGGCAGAGTTGCGCCTTCGGTTCCAGCAATTCGTTCGCGAGCGAATCGCCGATGCGGCCGGATTGCTCGCGATTGGGCTGCGGGGACGATCCGATCCTCGCGCGATCGCCAGTGACATCACCAAGCAGTGCACCGCGGCCCGATCGGCGTCGACCGGCGACCCCAACCTTGACCTGCTTGCGGCCTGGCTTGAACTGGCCGCCCTCACCGCCCTCGGCCCGCAACTGTTGTCCGCCCGCTGAGCGCGCGCCGGTCCCGCCGCGGAGGAGCGTCAAGTATTCGGCGGACGGTGGCGTTGACGCTGACATCACACACATCCCTCGCCCGCGACAAGAACATTCCTTCTCGCGACCAGCGCCGGCCGCGTCGAACAAGCGTACACTCCGCGCCGACGGCTCACAATCCCGAACAAACACCAGCTAAGTCGTTGCAGGAATTGTGGATACGTTATCCACGCGGGTGTGGACAAACGCGGCAAGTGCTGCGCTGACAAGCACGTCCGAGACGGCGTTGGTGTGGATATCGCGTTTGCGTGCCTGCAGTATTCTCCCCCGTGGCACGAGCGGTCGCCCAAACCCGCAGCCGCGCTCCCACTGCCCTCTCCTTTGCCCTTTCCGTTGCCCTCGATGTCGTCGCTGGACGCCCCGATCCCCGAGCAGCCGGTCCCCGCCTATCTGGTCACGCGCTTCGCGCGCGGTCGACTGCTGCTGTGGATCGTTCTGAGTACGGTGGCGGCGACGCTCAACCCCGCGTTACTGCAGCAACTCCCGCGCTGGGTCTTCACCATCTGGGCATCGTGGATCGCCGTCAGCTCGCTGCTGGTCATTGCGCTGGAGTACTTCCTGACGCCGGTGCGGCGTCACTGGCTCGACGCGCTGCAGGCCTGCATCGACCTTCCCGTGATCGCGCTGCTCACCTGGTACGCCGGGGCCAGCCCGTATCTGCTCGCCGCGTGCCTCGCGATCCCCATGGCGTCGGCCACCGGGTGGCTCCCCAGACGGCCGGCGCTCTTCGTTGCCGCTGCCAGCCAAGTGACCATGCTGTGTGTGGTGGTCGCGGTGGCCTTCGGCATCGGCGTACCCACGCCCGTCGGAGCCGGTGCTGGCGCCGCGCCATCTCGCACGTTTCTGCTGATGGTGTTTTCCGTACAGGCGGGATCGCTGCTGACGATCGCGTACCTGCAGTTCGCGGCGGTGCGCGCGGCACGGGATCGACGCGACCGCTGGCAACGGCTCTTCGATGGCGCGCCCGATTCGATTTTCGTGCTCGACAGGAACGCCAACGTCGTGCGCATGAACGAGGCCGCGCGGCGCAGCACTGGCTACACGGACGCCCAGCTGCGGGACGGCCTCGTCAGTCGCTTCACGGCCGCCGAGGACCGGGAGCGGGAGAATCTGCAGGTCACGCGCGCACTCAACGGCGAACGATTCACCTACGAAGCGCAGAGCGTCCGCGCTGACGGATCGATCGCGGACCTGCTGGTGTCGAACGCGCCGCTGCTCGAAGACGGCGTGGTCACCGGGGTGTTGAGCATCGCGCACGACATGACCGAGTTCCGTCGCGGGGAGCAGGAACGCCGTCGGATCGAACAGTCGCTCGATCAACACCGGCGCCTGCTCCAGAGCATCGTGTCGACGGTACCGACGTATCTCTATGTCATCGATCTTCGCCTCGGTCACGTCACCTTCGCCAATGACGCGCTGCTGCAAGTGCTCGGGCTCTCGCTCGAACAGCTGTCGCAGATGTCGCGCACCGAGTTGTTTGCGCTCTACCACGTTGACGATGTCGCAGCGATCCGACAGGCTGCGTCGGCGCTGCGCCGCACGAGCTCGGCCAAGCAGGACCTCAGTTATCGCGTCATGGGGCATGACGGCGAATGGCGCTGGTTGACTGATCGCGTGACGGTCTTCGAGCGGAGTGCCGACGGCGAAGTGACACGGATCCTGGGATCCGCCATCGACGTCACCGAACAGAAGCGCGTCAGCGCGCAACTACGCTTCAGCGATGAGCTGTATCGCACCCTGATCGAGAACTATCCGGGCGGCACCGTCGTGCTGTTCGATCGCGACGCACGACTGCTCCTTGCCGCCGGTCAGGGCATGAAGGACGCAGGGCTGGAGGGGCAGGAGCAGATTGGGCAACCCTTCGGCCACCGCCTCGACGCACATACATCGGCTCTTGTCCAACGCCGCTGTCGCGCGGCGCTCGAGGGCACCGAGCAGCAGTTCGAGCTGCGCCTCGGCGACAAGATCCATGATGTCCGTGCCGTCCCGGTGCGCGACGCGGATGGGGCGATTCGCTTCGGCATGGCCCTCACGCTTGACGTGACGGAACGCCGTCGACTTGAAGCGGACGTCCGACAGTCACAGAAGATGGAAGCGGTCGGTACGCTCGCCGGCGGCATCGCACACGATTTCAACAACATTCTCGCCAGCGTCATCGGCTACGCCGAGCTGGCGATGCTCGATGCGGAAGCCGAGCAACTCCAGTCCGACCTGAGGCAGGTGCTGACCGCGGCAGCGCGCGGGCGCCAGATGGTTCAGCGCATTCTGGCGTTCAGCCGGCGCAGCGGCGAGGAACTGCTGCCCGTGGAGCTGGAACCCATCATTTCAGAGACACTCCGCTTGCTGTTGCCAACGCTGCCTGCAGGTGTCGCGATCGACTTCGAGGACGAAGCGCAAGTCCCAACCGTCCGCGGCGACGCGGGACAGTTGCACCAGGTGGTGCTCAACCTGTGTGGCAACGCGATCTATTCGATGCGCGAGACTGGCGGGACGATGACGGTCCGGCTGGGGAGCGGCGAATTATTCGGTGAACCGTGCTTGCGGCTCGAGGTTATCGACACGGGCACCGGCATGGGACCGGATGTGCTCGAGCGCGCGGTCGACCCGTTCTTCACGACAAAGCCGCCGAACGAGGGAACGGGGATGGGGCTGGCGATGGTCCACGGCATCGTGACCGGCATGGGGGGCGTCTTCCGGCTCGAATCCGTCCTGCATCACGGCACCACCGCGACGATCGACCTCCCCGCCGATAGTCGACTCGCGTCGTCCGCAGCACCGCTCGGCCTGAGCACCGCGGCGCCGAGGGGAATCGAGCGCGTGATGGTGGTTGATGATGAATCCGCAGTCGCCGCCTTTCTCTCCAGTGCGCTTGCACGCTTCGGGTACCGGACCTCCACTTTCACCACGGCGGACGCAGCGTTGCATCAGCTTGCAGATCGAACGGAACACTACGATCTCGTGATGACCGACATGACCATGCCCGGGCTCTCGGGCGAGGACCTGCTGCGCGAAAGCCTGCGCTTGCGCCCGGACGTGCCGGTGGTGGTCTGCACGGGCTATAGCGCAAGCATGACGCCGGAGCGCGCCTACGGCCTCGGTGCGTCCGGTTATCTCACCAAGCCGATCACCATCGAGGAGCTGGCGCTGCAGATTCGCCGCATTCTGGACGTCCACACCACCAGGGCCGGCCAGCGCTGAGCCTCACCCGTACTTCGCTCCCCGCGCAAGCGATACATCAGCGGTAGTAACCAATCGGTCGTAAGCGGCACGGCGCGTGGTCGATGGATGACGGCGGACACAAAAACTGAAGGGGGCGCTTCCTCGCGGAAGCGCCCCCTTCAGTGTCATGCGACCGATCCGCGTGCTTAGCGGAGCGGCTTCAGCTCCGTCCGACGGTTCAAGGCGCGACCACTGCGCGTCTTGTTGTCTGCACGCGGCTCGCGCGGGCCGTAACCCTTCGTCTCGAGACGCGATGCGTCGACTCCAGCGGCAACCAGCAGGCGCTTGACCGAAGCGGCGCGTGCTGCAGAGAGGCGGGTATTGGCGCGGGCCGAACCGACGTTGTCGGTGTGACCACCAATTTCCACCCGAATGGTCGGCGACGCCTTCAGCAGTTCAGCAGTACGCAGCAGCACGGCACGTGAGCCGGGCGTCAGTGCAGCAGAACCAGTCCGGAAGAGCACACCTTCGAGTACCAGCGTCTTGGCCGTGTCGAGTACGCTCACGACGACCGGGCAACCATTGGCATCGACCTTGGTACCAGCCGGCGTATTCGGGCAGCGATCAGCGTCATTCATCACGCCGTCGTTGTCGTCATCCTTCGGCAGCGAGCAACCATCCGCATTGACCTGATCACCACGCGGGGTGTTGGCGCAACGATCGCGGAAGTCAGGCACGCCGTCGCCGTCGGTATCAATCGGGCAACCCGTGGCATCAACCTTGGCACCAGCCGGTGTGTTGGCGCACTTGTCCTGGTAGTCCGCGACGCCGTCCTTGTCGCTGTCGACCGGGCAACCAGTGCTGTCAACGGTCACGCCAGCCGGCGTGTTCGCGCACTTGTCCTGGTAGTCCGCAACACCATCGCGATCGCTATCGAGCGGGCAACCGGTTGCGTCCACGCGGACGCCAGCCGGCGTGCTCGCGCACTTGTCCATCTTGTCCGGCACGCCGTCGCCGTCGGCATCCTTCGCCTTCGTGTTGAACAGGTAGCTGACGCCAAACTGTCCACCGACGTTGGTGCTGCGCTTGCCGTTGAAGAGGCGATTGTCTGCGGCTTCGAACTGCGAGCCGTCGACCGTCACCGCTGCGCGGAACGCAACGTTGTCGGTCAGCCCGAGGCGGGCGCCGATCATGGAAGCCCAGCTGAACTCATTGAACTTCTTGGCAGCCTGCGAAGAGTTGGAACCGACCGGAATGTTCGGTTCAACCCAACGCTGCTCGTTGCGGACAGCGCCGACGCCGATAAGGAGCTCAACCTGCTCCTGGACCGGAATCGAGAAAACACCGCGGAGATGAATCGGCGTGTACGACGACAGGGTACGCGTCCCGACAGGGACACCCGTCACCCGGCCATTCGCCGACGAGAGTTCAGTCTCGATCGCGAAGTTCCGGTGCAAGTACAGGCCGAGCAGGCCAGTCGGCGAAGTGACGGACGAATAGTTCTTGATGCCGACATCCGACACGCGGACACCGGCATTGACTTCGACCGTACCAGCCTTGGGCGTCTGCGCAAACAGCGGCGCTGCGCTGATCGCAAGCGCGAACAGCGAGCCCGCCGAGCGCAGGCGAACAGATAGCGTCATGCCACCTCCGAAGGGGTGTTAAGTGCGAGGATAAAACTAAGATTCCGGAAAAGTCACCCGCTAGCGCCGATTGCGCTAGCGGTCCGGAACTTATTGGTACCGCAAGGGATGGGCCCAAACACAGCCAACCTCAGGCACCGGCCAACAGCGTCCGAACCAACGTCACGAAAAATGGGCAATCCCGACCCATTCTGCCAGTGATCGGAAGCAAATACTTCACTGTAAAACGGTCGAGCTCGGCAGTCTTGTCGCAATCGACGCAGAACATTGTCACGCGTGTTACCTCGCAGAGTATCGACGCGTCACACCGTTTCCGTAGTCGCGCTTGCTCGACCAGAAATCGCGAAGGCTCCCCGCGAGACGCCTCGCCGCCAGCGCGCGAAGACAACGCAGAGCGCGACCGCGACCACTGCGCCCCATGCCGCGGCCGGCACCTTCCCGCCATCGCTCGCCACGTCCCCCGTGCCTGCCATCAGCACGGTCAGCACCCAGCCCATGATCAGGATCAGGTGCCCGATCACCTTCTGGCCAATGAGCACATGAATCGCCACTGCGATCAGCGTGCAGACCACGAATGGGATGGCGAGTCGGCTTCCGACGCCGATCAGCATCGGGACCACCGCAATCGCGTGATGCGCTCCCATGACCGCGGCAAGGGCCGCCGCCGCCACGAGCACCGCAATGAGCGCGAGCTGTGCCGTCGCAACGCCAGCGAGCCGGCCGCAGATCTGCGAGACGTCGCGGATCGGCTGCGCGTCAAACAGCGCGTCCGATCGTTCCTCCCGCTCGCGCCAGACCAGTTCCCCCGCGTAGATCGTCGCCAGCAGAATGAGGAAGAGCTGCGAGTGCTTCACCAGGCCAGCCAGTGCACGCGCCGTGGTGTCAGCGGACGTGGGACTGCCCTGCGCCTCGAGGAACACGTGCACGCTGACATTGATGGCACCGAGGACCGCCAGCACACGCCCTCCGGTGTCGCGCAACAGCCACTGCCTCACATATCGCGCCGTGGCAGCCACGCCTTGTGGTGCAGTGGCGGGGCGGGTGCGACGGAGCGCAGCGGCTCGACGCAGTGGCGCAGGCACGGAGTCACCCCGCGTCGAACTGCGGTGTGAGTGAACCCGCGCCCGCGAACCGAAACGAATGGCGAAGAATGCGACGAGGGCGCCGATCCCAAGCCAGACCCCTCGATTCGCAAGAAGCCCAGCGGTGACCGGCATCGGGCGTGCCGCGCGCTCGGCCTCACTCCAGTCGCGGGTGGCCTGAAGGAGCGGCGCGCTGCCGAACGGATCCCAGAGCACTGAGGGTTGACTCTGCCCCACGCTGCCAACTCCACTCGCTGCAGCACTCCAGATCCAGATCAGCACCAGTCCCAATCCGACGATCACCCAGAGCCTCCCGCTCAGCACCCCCACGCCGAACTGGAGGGCGCCCACCGTCAGCATCGTCGGCAGGACCAGCAGCGTGAAGGGCCGCACTGTGCCCTCTGCCGCTTGCGCCAGGTTGCCGCCGCCGATGACCGCACCGAGCAGCAGGCCAACCGGAACCGCGCAGTACACCAGAACCAGGATCAGCAGCGCCGCCACGAGCTTGCCGACGAGGTACTCGCGCTCCGTCAGGCGCGTGACGGTGAGCAGGTCCATCATGCGATCGGCCCGATCACGAAGCACGATCGTCGCTGCGACCATCGTCGTGATCACCTGTCCGAAGGCCGTCAGCGCCGTGCTGGCGAGCATGATCGACCAGGCGGCATCGCGAGGGACCGCGCCGCGGTCGCGCACGAGATCCACCGGTCCCGCCGCCGTGAAGGCCGCGCCGAGCAGCACAAACACCAGCATGTACAGCCCTGTCAGCGGTTCGCGTCGATGCGTCCGCAATTCCAGGCGCACCACGGCCGCAATGCGTCGCCGGGATGCGACACTCACGCCGTCGCCTCCGCGTAGACATCCGCCAGCGTGGGCTCAGCCGGCTGGAACCGTGCATCCGGCGACAGGTCGGCGATGATGGTCATCTCGATTGCCCCACGGACAAGAAACTCGCGCACGACACGACCGGTGCGACGCGCCGATTCCGCGTCCGACCGCGCCAGCCGAGCCCGGAAAACGCGCCCGCGCAACGCCGCGGTGAGTTCATCGGGCGTGCCTGATCGAACCACACGCCCACCGTGCAGCACAACCGTCGAGTGGCACAGGGCCTCGACGTCCGCCACCAGATGCGTCGACAGGAGCACGGCGCGTTCGTCCGCGAGCTCCAGCAAGAGATCATGCACGCGATGACGCTCTGACGGATCCAGTGACACCGTGGGTTCATCAACGATCACGACGTCCGGTGCTCCGAGGAGCGCGATCGCAATGCCAAGCCGCTGCTTCATTCCACCCGACAACACTCGGACCGGACGGGCGCGCTCCGGCCAGAGGTTGAGGCGTTCGAGCATCGTCGCCACCGCATCGCGGCGCGCCACGGGGGAATCGAACCCTTTCAGACGCGCGAAATGATCGAGCAGCTCCTGCGCCGTCAGCGCAGGAGGAAACCCGAACTCCTGTGGCAGAAATCCGAGGTGCCCCCGCGCCCGATCCGGCTCAGCGAGCGCGTCCACACCCATGATCGCGACCGAGCCCGAGTCCGGACGCTGCAACGTAGCCAGCACACGCAGGAGTGTCGATTTTCCGGCACCGTTCGGGCCCAGCAGTCCGAGCACACAGCCGCGCGGCACGTCGAGTGACACGCCGCGAAGCGCAGTCACACCGCCCGGATAGGCCACCGCGATGTCGCGTGCACGCAGCATCAGCGTCGACCGGGAACGCTCACTCCTTCTCGTCGCGGTTGGTCCCAAGCACGAAATGCAGCACACTGGCCGTCACGCTCACGACCAGCGAGCCCAGAATTGCCGGGACGATCCCATCGACGTGAAAACCGAAACCGAGCCGCCCCGCGAAGAACGACGTCAGCAGCAACATCAGGCCGTTGATCACGAACAGAAACAGTCCGAGTGTCAGCAGCACGACCGGGAATGAGAAAAGGCTCAGGATCGGCTTCACGAACAGGTTCACCGACGCGAACACGAGCGCCACGCCGATCAGCGCCCCGTAGTTGTCGCCCGTGAACGATATGCCTGGCACAAAGCGCGTCGCCACCCACAGCGCGAGCGCCGTCACCAGCAGTCGGAGCAGAATCTTCATGGCGCACGCTCAGGGAAAGGGTCAGGGTGTGGCGAGCGTGCCGAGGAAGTCGCGCAGCAACTCCCCCCAGATCGCGGGGAGTGAATGGGTGCCATGCCCCCGCGTCTGGCCGGTGATCGGCAGCAACACGAACTTCACGAATGGCATGCGCGCGTCGAGCTGCTCGGCGAGGCGGAGCTCCGGTGGATTGACCTCATCATCCTCGGAGTTCACATGCAGGACCGGCACACGAATCTTCTGCAGATGCGGTGACGGGTCGTAGTCGCTGCTGGCGTCGAACTGATAGAGGAAATCATTCGCGTCGGTGGTGCCGATCCGCGCGTCGACGTAGGCCCGGATCACGCTGTCGGCGGCATCGCGCGTTGGTGCCTGACGCTGCTGCACCATCGGAGCCGTCCCCATCATGAAGAGGATCTGCAGGGCGCCTCGGAGGCCCGCCCGCGGTGGCGTCGTGTAGTCGCCGGCGCGCCATTCGGGATCGAACCGGATGGCATCCATTGCCAGTGTGCGCATCATCCGGTTCCGACCGGCAATCTGCGTCGGCACGCAGGCCATCGGTGCCAGCGCGTCCGCAAATCCGGGATACATCCAGCCCCATGTGAACGCGTGCATGCACCCCATCGATGTCCCGATGATGAGGCGCAGGTGGCTGACACCGAGCACCTCGCTGAGGAGCCGCTGCTGCGCCGTCACCATGTCGCGATACCCATAGTGCGGGAAGCGGGCGCGCAGCCCATCACTTGGTTTCGACGATCCGCCGTGCCCGATGCCGTCGGGGAGGACGATGTAGAAGCGGTTCGAGTCCAGCGGTTGCCCGGGTCCGAACAATCCCCCGGCATACGTCGGATTCAGAAATCCGCGACCGGTGCCCCCCGTGCCGTGCAGCACCAGCACGGCATTCCGGATGGTCCCGTCGCTGCCACGTCGAGGCGACCCGAGTGTGGTGTAGCGGATGCGCAGGGTATCGAGCCTTCCACCGGCGGCGAAGGCGAAACCCGGCAGCCGCGCGTCGGCCTGTGTCCCGACCGTCGCCCAGGGATTGCCAACTGCCTGCGCCTCAGCCAGGCCGACGAAAGCGAAGAACAGCGTCGTGACGCGGAAAATGGATCGAAGCACGGGGATGGGCTGAGTCTGAAGGGTGGAGCGGCGGCCGCCCCAGTCCGCTCAGGACACGGCAATCGCCGTCGTCTCTGCGCGAACCGTCGCCTGGCGATCGAGCACATGACGCACCGCCTCCAGCAGTTCCCGAGGCGTGAAGGGCTTCGGCAGGAAACTCCTGGTCGATACATCACCGAGTGGCAGAGGAAAGCTGCCCGCGGTGTAGCCGGAAACGAAGAGGACCGCGACCTGCGGCAGAAACTGGCGCGCCAGTTCGACCATTTCCTTCCCGCCCATCTCGGGCATCACGACATCCGACACGATCATGTCGATGCCATCCCGCTCGCGCTTCGCGACCTGAACGCCGTCCCGGCCGTTCGTGGCTTCGAGGACCCGATAACCAGCCGACCGCAGCGCGCGTGCCGCGACCGCGCGAACCTGCGGCTCATCCTCCACCAGCAGGATCGTCTCGGTGCCACTGGCGGTCGACGTCGGAGTGTCACGGCGCTGTCGCTCCGCGGCAGCGGGGAGCGGCCCCTCGTACCGCGGCAGCAGTATGAAGACCGTACTGCCGCGCCCCTTCGAGGATTCGATCCAGATCACACCGTGATGTTGCCGGACGATGGCGTAGCACATGGCGAGGCCGAGGCCGGTACCCTGGCCGACGGGCTTGGTGGTATAGAATGGTTCGAAGACATGGGCCAGCGTCTCCTCGTCCATGCCCTCGCCGGTGTCGCTGATCACGATCTCGACGTAATCGCCGGCCGGCATCGGACGTGGCAGCACGATCGCACCATCATCGATGGTCCGGTTCCCGGTGCGAATCGTCAATCGGCCACCGCCGGCCATGGCATCGCGGGCATTGACGGCGATGTTGACCAGTACCTGCTCGAGTTGCGGCCCGTCGGCCCTGACATGCCAGAGCGACTCACCGAGTGTGACGCGCAGTGCGGTATCGGGGCCCACCAGGCGCGACAGCATTCGTTCCATCGTCGACACACGATCATTCAGGTCGATCGGCTGCTGCGAAACCGGCTGGCGGCGCGCGAACGCGAGCAACTGCCTGGTGAGTTGGGTCGCCCGTTCACCCGCAAGCTGAATGTCAGCGAGATCCGGCTGGACTTCGTGATCGGATGGCAGGGTCTCGCGCGCCACCGACACGCAGCTCAGGATGGCGGTCAGCAGATTGTTGAAATCGTGCGCAATGCCGCCCGCCAGTCGGCCAACGCTGTCGAGTCGCTGCGCCTGCTGCAGCTGCTGCTCGAACTTGCGGCGCTCCGTCACATCACGCGCGACGATCACACCACCGACGGTCTCCGCAGCATCGCGCATCGGCCGCGCACTGACATCGAAGAACGCGGACGCCGCGTCCAACACCGTAATTTCAGATTCGAACGTCTGATCCACGCCGGTGAGCAGCGCCGAGATCCGCACGCGCCACTCGGCCGCCGCATCGCCCGTGAGGGCATCGAGTACTGGCATGCCCTCCCGCGCCGCGACGCCACCATGGCACAGGGCGAATCGTTCAAACGCGTGATTCCATGCCACCAGCCGGGAGTCCGCATCGAAGACCGCGACCAGATCCGGTACCGGCGAGAGCGCCGAGACAAGGCTCGCCCCCGACGCGCGCGCAAGCCGTTCGGCGGCCAGTTGCCCGTCGGCCGCGCGGGCGATGACCGCCTGTTCGTCCTCTACGTGCGCAATCGCGGTTCCGATGCCAAGCGCCGCCATCAGAAGGATGTCGAGCAGCGGCATCACTTCCAGCAGGGGAATGGTGGAGGGCAGCCACGTCCCGAAATCCGTCGTCGTGACGACCGCAGCCACAAATCGATGCAAGCCGATCAGGATCAGAATCATCGAGACCCACCGCACGCCAAGCGGCGGAAGGCGCACTCGCCTGCGCAGGATGAAATACGCCGCCCACAGGGCGGCGAGTCCTGTGATGATGGACATCAGGCCAAGGCGTACGAACAGCCGAATGGCGATGGAGTCGGCACTCGTGTCATGCGGCACGCCGAGCGTCGGTACGAGCGCGACGACAGCGGCGCTGACGATCGCCATGATCCAGGCTCGGCGCGACGTAACCAGTCGCTGGTCACGAAAGAGCGCCACCGCACCCATCACGAGCAGCGCGCTATGCAGGTAGCCTGCAGTCTGTGACAGCCAACTGACCACGTCAGTTGACGCGCCTCCACCGGCCTGATCCGACGTGCGGAGACCGACCGCCAGCATTCCCGCACCTACGTGTACCGCCTCCGCCAGCCAGGCGCCAGCCCACAGCCGCAGGAAGGACCGCGGATAGGACCGCCCGAGCACATACAGCGCACACGACAGCAGCAGCGCGGTCGCCGCCTGCGTTGCTACAGCAGAGTAGAGTACGAAGTAGGACGGACGCATGACGCATGGCCCGAAGAGAGACGCGAGCACACCTGGCGACTGGCCGTGGCCGATTGTGGCGCTCTCCCTAACGTAAGCGAAATACGCGCCGGAACTCTTAGGAAGCTCTCATTCGTTGTTGCCTCGCCGTGCCCCAGTGGCGCGGTGCCTCTCACCCACCGAGCAAGTATCAACATGATCATTTACGAAGTGACCACCGACGTGATACCCGCCGGCGTCGCGAACTACGAAGCCTTCATGCGCGACACGCACATTCCCGAGGTGCTCTCGACAGGGTGCTTCGTGAGCGCAACCATCGCCAGTTCCATTCCCGGACGCTACAGGATTCGGTACGCGGCGCGAAGCCTTGACGTGCTGGACCGGTATCTCGGCAAGCACGCCGCACAATTCCGGGATGATTTCGCCACCCACCTCGGCTCCAGCGTGAAGGTCTCACGCGAAGTCTGGACCGAGCTGCAGCATTGGGACTCGGATCCGCGCGCGACGCCCTGACGCCTCGCAGCGTGTCAGGCCAGATTGAGGGGCGCGCTCTGCCCGAGGCGTCACGCTCTCACACGCCACACACCCGACGATGAATCTTTCGCATACCGCCTGCCTGCTTGCCCTCAGTGTCGCGGCGCCCGCCCTCAGTGCACAGAACGCGAGACCGGCCGCACCACCGGCACCCATCATCGGCATCCTGCTGCCGTTGAACGGCGCAACCGTCACCAGCCCGGTGACGGTCCGATTTCGCCTCGTGAACTATGGCGTCGCTCCGGCAGGAACGAATGTCGAGCGGACCGGCCATTTTCATCTGCTGATCGACAATGAAGCGGGGGCTGCCGGGAGCATCATCCCTGCCGACAGCCTGCACGTCCATTTCGGCAAAGGGCAGATTGAGGTGATGGTGCCCGTGCCACTCGGCCGACACACGCTGCGCGCCGTGCTTGGCGATTACACCCACCAGGTGATCGGCCCCGAGCTCGTGTCGGCGCCGGTCACGATTCGAGTCGTCGCGCGCCGCTAGCGGCACGTGTGGCCGGTGTCAGGGCGCCCCGGCGCCGGCAACACCACGCGACGCGCCGGGGACCCAGATCTGCCCTTCGATCCCGGCGGCAGCGTCACAGGTCGGCCACGCCACACCGCCCGACACCGCACACGACATGGCGAGTGCCGACATCCCAGCGTCAAACGCGTCTTCGGAACGAGCCATCGCGTCCCGCATAGCCGACGGCAGTCCGGGGTAACGATCGAGATGTGCCAGCCGAGTCGCATCACGACTTTTTATCACCGCGCCGGTGAAGAGGCGTGGGTAGATTTCGACGGCGGTGTGCGTTCCTGGCGGATCGAATGGCCAGATCGACCAGCCGCTGCGTCGCAAGGACCGAAGGAGCGGCATACCTCGCACGCTGCCAGTGCCAACTGAGCCGGCACCACCGATCTGCAGCGTCGACTTCGGCTGCTGTGATGTTGCCCAATCCCGTTCCGTGTTCCGGAGACCGCGATCGGCATCGTGCGCGCGCCGCTTCCCGGTGCGGCCCCAGAAAGGCGGTGTGCAGCTGGCGAGCCATTGCTCTCCATGGTCCGCTGCGGCCTGCCAGACGTCGTCGATCGTGCGCCAGCCGCTGGCGTCCGCAAACCACGCCGGGAAACCGAAGGCAAAGTCGAGGCCCACGAGGCAGGGTGTCGGATCATCGCGTCGGGCTGCGAGCGCGTCACCAACGCCGTCACGACTCCCCGGCCGCTGCAGCGCGGTGAGCATGCCGTGCCTGGCGCGAGCCATCCAGATGCGCGCGGCGCTGCCGTGGAGCGCCCCCGACCAATCGACGGCGAGACACTCGACGTCAGTCGCCGCCGTCACGCGGAGCCCTTAACGACGTCGCTTTCCGGTCAGCGCACCGAGCAGCGTCCGCGTCAGTGTGCCGGCAATGGTGACCGCGATGGTCCGAGCGACGGGCGATCGCATGAATGCCCCCAGCGCGCCTTCCTCTTCGCGCGCGGTCTTCGCGGCACTCGCCTTCGATGGTTTGGACTCTGCCTCGGCCGCGGCTTCTGCGGCTTCGGCCTCGACTGCCGCGGCGTGCTTCTTCTCGAGCACTTCGCGCGCCGACTCCCGATCGATGGCCGTCGCGTACCGCTTCGCCTGTGGTGTCTGCAGCCGAGGCGCGATCTCCTCGACGGTCAGGGGGCCCATCCGTGACGACGGTGGCACCATGTGACAGGCGAACGGCAGCGTTGGCGTGCCCTTCGCCGTCAGTGTGGAGACGAGCGCTTCGCCAGTCGCCAGCGACGTCAGCGTCGCTTCGATGTCGTAGAACTCCGTCTTCGGAATCGTACGTGCCGTGGAACGGAGCTGCTTTTCGTCATCCGGGGTGTAGGCGCGCAAGGCATGCTGGACGCGATTGCCGAGCTGGCCGAGCACGGTCTCCGGAATATCACGGGGGTGTTGCGTGATGTAGAAGACGCCGACGCCCTTCGAGCGAATCAGGCGCGTCACCTTCTCGATTTCATCACGCATGGCGTCGCTGGCATCGTCGAACAGCAGGTGCGCCTCGTCGAAGAAGAAGACGAGCTTCGGCTTCGCGACATCGCCGACTTCGGGCAGGGTCGCATACAGCTGTGCAAGCATCCAGAGCATGAAGGTCGAGAAGAGCGCCGGCTTGTCCTGCACGTCAGCGAGCGCCAGCACGGAGATCAATCCGCGTCCATCGCGCTCGATCGAGAACAGGTCATCGAGCACAAATTCCGGCTCGCCGAAGAACTTGCCGGCTCCCTGGCCTTCGAGTCCGATGATATTGCGCAGCAGGACACCGACGGTCGCTTTCGACATTCCCCCATACTCCTTCAACTCAGCGGCACCGTCTTCGGTCAGGTATTGCAGCACCTCGCGCAGGTCGCTCAGGTCGAGCAGGAGCAACCCCTTGTCATCGCAATACTTGAAGACCAGCGCGAGCACGCTGGACTGCGTTTCGTTGAGGCCAAGCACCTTCGCCATGAGCAGCGGCCCGAAGCTCGAGACCGTGGCGCGCAACTGCCCACCGGTGGTGCCGGTCAGCGAGAGCAGTTCGACCGGAAAGGACGTCGCCTGCCACGTGCAGCCGGTGGCCTTCACGCGCTCGTCGATCTTCGGGTGGGGCTGGCCGGCCATCGCGATGCCGGCCACGTCGCCCTTGACGTCCGCAAGAAACACCGGCACGCCCTGGGCCGAGAGCTGCTCGGCCATCAGTTGCAATGTCTTCGTCTTCCCCGTTCCCGTCGCGCCCGCGATCAGACCGTGGCGCGTCATCATCGACAGCGGCAGGCGAATGAGCGGCTGGGGATCGATCGCGCCATCGTGTGTCACGGCGCCGAGGGTGATACCAGGCAGGTCGGTCGGGAACGCCGCCTTGGCGGCGGCGATGAGGGCGTCGTTCATGGCGCAGACGTGACGGGTGGACGCGAGCGGGAGACCCTTGGTGGATGCGGAATGATACCTGACTGCGGCCCGCATCGCTTCCGCTCGCCGGTGGTGATCGGGCAGAGCCTGAACCGGCATTCGCCTCGCCGGCGGCGGAATGAGACAACGATTCCTCGACGCCGGACGTAGTGGAGGGAGCGGTGGCTGGCGGTGTCACGTTGGGAGGTGCGGCCCGGACATCATCGAGGTGTGCCCACCGGAAACGCGTGGTGCGCGCCACACGCCGTGTCGTGATGGCGAGTCATCAGCGGTAAGTTTGTCATTCATTGCGCGGAAACGGTCCTGCGCGCTACGACCTCCCGTTCCCGCGTGTTTGTGTATGCTGTTCGCCCTGTTCTCGCTGCTTCAGCTCGCCGGCCCGGTGCAGCCGACACCCGCCGCTGCTCAAGGGGCAGGGCCTGATGCGCCGCTGGTATTCTCAGGCCGTGCCAGAGCACTGAACGTGCAGGCGGTGAAGGTCGACACGACGATCGCGGTTGATGGCGTCCTCGACGAAGCCGTGTGGACGCGCGCAGCAGTCCTCACCCAGTTCTCGTCCTACAATCCGGTCGATGGCCGGCCGGCACAGGATTCCATCGAAGTTCGGCTCTGGTACGCCGCTGACGCGATCCACGTCGGCGTCCGCGCGTGGGCCCCTCCGGGGACGGTGCGCGCCACGCTGGCCGAGCGGGACAAGATCGCGAATGATGACTGGGTCGCGATCTCGTTCGACACCTTCAATGACCGGCGCCGTGCCTTCACCTTTGCGGTGAACCCACTCGGCGTTCAGGCCGACGGAATCCGCAGCGAACAGGGTGGCATGCCAGGCATTTCGCGGGCCGGGTTGCAGCGCGTGGACCTGACGCAGGATTTTGTGTGGCAATCGAAAGGTCGCGTGCTCGACGATGGTTTCGTGGTCGAGATTCGCGTCCCGTTCAAGTCGATGCGATTTCAGCTTGGTGATACGCAGGACTGGGGACTGCAGATCGTGCGGCAGACGCAACGCTCCGGCTTTCAGGACACCTGGGCGCCGACGTCGCGCGCGAACCAGGCGTTTCAGGCCCAATCGGGCTATCTCCGCGGGATGAGCGGCATGAAGCGCGGCCTAGTGCTCGACGTGACGCCGAACGCCATCACTCGGGTCAATGGCACGCCGAGAGCGAACGGCTGGGGATACACGTCGAGCGCGGAAGCCAGCACGGATGTGCGCTGGGGCGTGACGAACAACTTCACCATGAATGGCACGATCAATCCTGATTTCAGTCAGGTGGAAACGGACGTCGGCCAGATTCCGGGCGACGTGCGCTTCGCGCTCTTCTTTCCCGAGTTGCGCCCCTTCTTCGTCGAAGGCAGCGAGCAGTTTGATGCGCCGAATCAGCTGGTCAACACGCGGCAGATTGTGCAACCGCTGACCGCGATCAAGCTGACGGGCAAGGTGCCCCGGACCGACGTCGGCTTGCTCAGTGCGGTCGACGCGGCGGCACCGAGCGGTGATGGCATCAATCCGGTCTTCAACATCGTGCGGCTTCGTCGCGACATTGGCGACCAGAGCAACGCCGGTGTGCTGTACACGAATCGTACCGAAGGATCGCGCTTCAATCGGGTCGGCGGCACTGATGCGCGCTTCCAGTTCAGGCGTGTCTACAGCGTCGAGCTCCGCCTGTTCGGGAGCGCGACCCGCGATGGCGCGGGCCGTCGTGACGGGGCGCTGTGGGAGGTCAACAGTGGCCGCACCGGCCGCTCCTATGGCTACCGCTACGGCATCGCGGCGATCAGCCCTGGATTTGAGACGCGTTCCGGTTTCGTCAACCGCAGTGACTTCGTGCGCACCAGTGTCAACCAGCGCTGGACTCGCTTCGGCAAACGGGGAGGCTGGTGGGACCAGCAGCAGCAGTTCTTCACGGGCAGCACCCTCTGGACGTACGACGATTTTCAGGGTCGTGCGCGTCCGCTCGAGATCAGAGGCAGCGTCGACAACTCGTTTGTGCTCCGTGGCGGCTGGCGAGTGAACATCATCCCGGAGTTGCAGTCGACCGGCTTCGACCCGCGCCGCTACGCGAGCGTCGGGACCATTGCCCCGGTCACGGGTGACACCGTCGCGTTCGTGACATCGGAGCGGCAGCAGCTCTTCAGCACGTCCATTTCCGCCTCGACGCCGCAATGGCGGCGCATGGGCGCGACCGTCACCACCACCGTCGGTCGCGAAACGGAGTTCTTCGAAACCGCTGCCGTCAGCCGACGTGACGTGGAAGGCAGCCTCGACCTGCGGCCGACGCCCAAAGTGCGTATTGGCGTGCTGCTGCGCTATCAGCAGTTCGATCGTGTCCGCGACGGCACGCCATTCAGCACGCAATTCGTGCCTCGCCTCCGCGTGGAATACCAGTTCTCGCGCGCCCTCTTTCTGCGGGCGATCGGTCAGGGTGAATTGCGCCGTCGCGATGCGCTGCGCGATCCCGGAACAGAGCAGCCACTGTTCTTGCGCCAGTCGAACGGCACCTGGACGCGACGCACCGCGGTCCGATCCCTGATCGGTCGAGCCGACCTGCTGTTGTCGTATCTGCCAAGCCCGGGAACCGTGATGTATTTCGGCTACGGCTCAGCCGCCGACGCCAGCGTGACGCAACGGCCCTACGATGCGCAGCGCACCTCGGACGGGTTGTTCGTCAAGGTGAGCTACCTCTTCCGGGCCAAGGGAGCACCCCCCTCCGCGGCGGCGCCTGCGCGATAGCGATCGCGGCGGTGCGGCGTGCGGCTCCGTGAGCGCGCACGGCAATTGCTTTTTGTGGCAAGGCGTGATCGACCCGTGCGGCGTCGATCGTGAGCCACCTCTGTCTTTTGCGCCCTCTCCCGCTCTGCGATGTCCACAAATCGATCGTCCGTCGTCCGCGCCCGTCCACGCGTCACCCGGCAACTTGCGTCGGCACTTGTTGCCGCCGCTGCACTTTCTGCCTGCTCTGGCGGCGGGAAATCCGGACCGGTCCGCCTGACAGAGCCTGTACAATCGGTGGCGCTCAGTGTCACCGGCAGCGGCACCGGCACAGGTCTTGTCACCTCAACTCCAACGGGCATCAGCTGCGCACTCTCGGCGGGCGCGGTCAGCGGCACCTGCTCTGCACGCTTTCCTGCCGGCGCCGTGGTCACGCTGCAAGCCGAACCGGGAGCGACATCGGTCTTTCTCACCTTTGGCGGCGACTGCGCTCTCGATTCATGTCAGACCAGGATGGAGGCGCCGCGCATCGTCACCGCCACGTTCGTGCCGAATTTTCTCTCCGTCGTTGCGAACGCCACATCAGTGGGTAGTGGGCGAATCGTCAGTACGCCTTCGGGGATCGATTGCCTCCTGAACGGCACCGCGCCGGGGGCCGGTTCCTGCAGCGCCAGTTTTCCCGTCGGCACCGAGGTCACGCTCGCACAGGAACCCGTCGCGGGCGCAATCTTTCACGCCTGGAGTGCGAACTGTGTCGGGAATCCGTGTGTCGTCACGGTGAACGGCCAACGCACCGTGGACGCCACCTTCCGCATGCCGCAATCGCCCGGGACGCTTGTCGTCGGTGGATTCGGCACGGGGGCAGGTACCGTCACGAGTATCCCGGACGGCATCAACTGCAGCATCACGGCCGGCGTGGCCACGGGGCTCTGTTCCGCCGTCTTCGTGGGCGGTACGTCGGTGTCGCTGAACGCCGTCAGCAACGGAAGTGCCGCATTCGCCGGATTCACCGGTGCCTGCGCTGGCACGATATGCAACGCCACCGTCACGGCAGGCAGCACGACGACGGTCGGTGCCGGCTTCACGGCGGCCTCGATGCCCGCCACGCTCGTCATCGCTCCGACCACTGGCTCGCGCGGCGGCGGTACGATCACCAGCGCTCCCGCCGGCATCAATTGCATCATCAATGATGGCGTGACCACGGGGGTGTGCAGCGTCACGTTCACCACGAACACGAATGTCACGCTCACGCAGATTCCGACCGGCAGCAGCATCTTTCAGGGATGGAGCGGCGACTGCATCGGCAATCCATGCCAGATCACTGTTGCGCAGACCCATGTCGCGGAAGTCACGTATCGCTCTCCTCCGCCGGGCATCGTCGCGATCACCGGCGTCGGTTCCGGCTCAGGAACGGTCACGAGTGCTCCCGCGGGGATCTTCTGCACCATCACGAATGGGGTTGCGGGGGGCGGATGCAGTGCATCCTTCGATGCGGGCGTCGCCGTCACCCTCAGCGCCGTCAGCGCCGGAACCGCATCGTTCACCGGCTATACCGGTGCCTGCAGCGGCGGGACCTGCACCGTCATCGTCACCGCTGGCGCAACGACGGCGATCGGTGCCGGCTTCGCGGCATCGATCCCCAACACGCTGACGGTTCGGCCCTCGCCGGCATCGCGCGGTTCCGGCACCATCACCAGCGCGCCGGCCGGTATCAACTGCACGGTGAGTGACGGGATTGCGTCCGGCGTCTGCAGCGTGGCCTTCGCGACCGGCACCATTGTCACGCTGACCCAGCTACCGAGCGGCGGCAGCATTTTTCAGGGTTGGAGTGGCGACTGTGTCGGCAACCCATGCCAGATCAGCATGACGCAATCCCGCGTCGGTGAGATCACGTATCGAATTCCCCCGCCTGGGATCATCACGGTCGCTGGCACCGGCACCGGCAACGGCAGCGTGACCAGCTCACCCAGCGGCATCTCCTGTATCGTCACGGCCGGTGTGACGGGCGGCATCTGCAGCGCCACCTTCGATGCGGGGAGCACCGTCACACTCATCGGCGGGAGTTCGAACAATGGCAGCTTTGACGGCTTTACCGGCGCGTGCACTGGAGGTTCATGTGCGATTGCCGTCGTCAGCAACGTGACGTCCGCTGTCAGCGCCGCATTCAGTGCCGCACCGCAGCGCCTGACAGTGACCGCCGGACCGGGCTCCGCCGGTGGTGGTGTGATCACCAGTTCGCCCGCTGGCATCAACTGCGTGCTGAGCGGATCGACGACCAGTGGCACCTGCACCGGATACTTCGCCGCCAGCACCGTTGTCACGCTGCAGCAGACGCCAAGTGGAAACGCAGTCTTCGCCAGCTGGGCCGGCGATTGTACCGCCGATCCCTGCCAGCTGGCGATGTCGCAGGGCCGGACCGCGCAGGCAATCTTCCAGACGCAGGGCATCACGCTCACGGGCGGCGGTACCGGCAGTGGACTCGTCACGAGCGTTCCGTCGGGGATCAGCTGCACGATCACCAATGGCGTCACCGGCGGAACCTGCGTCACGACATTCCCGCCCAATACCGTCGTGTCGCTGACCGCGACACCGTCCGGCCTGTCGTCGTTCTCCGGCTACTCTGGCGCGTGCAACGCGTCGAACTGCACACTCACCATGACGCCGGGCACGAGCAACAGCGTCACGGCGCAGTTCACCGCCCCGCCAACGCTGATGCTGACGGCAGCAACCGGATCGCAAGGTGGCGGCACGCTGACCAGTTCACCCGGCGGCCTGTCATGCACGCTGAGCAATCTGGCAGTGAGCGGTGCATGCACCTTCGCGTACGCACTGAACACGATGGTGACGGTCACTCAGACACCGACGAACGGCAGCGTCTTTCTCGGCTGGTCGGGCGCCTGCACCGGGAGTGGCACCTGCCAGGTCCCGTTGACGGCGTCACGGTCCGTCCAGGCGCTGTACCGTCTGGCGGTTCCCGGGTCGATCACGATCAACGCCGGCAGCGGCAGCGGCAATGGCATCGTGTCGAGCTCACCAGGCGGCCTCGCCTGCACCATCGCCAATGGTGTGAAGTCCGGTATCTGCCGGGCTATTTTCCTCGTCGGGTCGACGGTCACACTGATCGCGAGCCCGAGTTCCGGGTTCACCTTCACCGGATTCACAGGCTCATGCACCGGGACGACCTGCGTGCTCACCGTCCCGGAGAATGGTGACCTGACCGTGACCGCCAACTTCACACCGTAGTGACAACGGCGATCGCAGACGCCGCTGGCGGGCCTCGGCTATGGATGGATGACGGCGCCCGGACGCCCTTGGCATAAATTCTCGGAACCGGTGAGCCAGGCGTGCGGCCCAGCGACCGACGCCCCTTGCCCCTTCCGTGATGCGCTCGCCCGACCCAGCACCGTCAACCACGCCGATCGGCGCCGGATCGCGCGTCGCCGTCTGGGGACACCGTGTGGGACTCGGCGTCCGCATGCTCGCGCTGACGGCGGTGACCGTACTGGTGTTGCCCTATGTCTTCGTTCCGGTGTACCAGCCCCGGATGCCCACACCCTTTGCCGGACCCGAGCTCTTCAACCCGTATGCGTCGCCCGGTGCGCGGTGGCAGCGCGCGAACTTCCACGCGCACTCGCGCGCCTGGGGCGGGGTGACGTCGGGGCACCAGAGTCCGGCCGCCGTTCGCGAGGCCTACCTCGGGCGGGGGTACGATGTCGTTGGCTTGTCGAACTACCATCTGATTTCGCGCGTTCCGGGGGACAGCAACTTCCTCCCGGTGTACGAGCATGGCTTCAGCATCAAGAAGACCCACCAGCTGATCATCGGCGCGCGATCGGTGACGGCGATCGACTTCCCACTGTGGCAGACGACGTCGGCCAAACAGTACCTGCTCAATGCCATGCGGGACACGGCTGCACTGACGGCACTCGCCCATCCATACCTCCGGACTGGCTATGACACTTCAGAGATCACACGGCTCGGCGGCTTCGATCTGCTCGAGGTGCGCAGCCACTGGTCCGACGCGTCGGCCTGGTGGGATGCCGTGCTGACGGCGGGAAACCCGGTCTGGGCGATCGGGAACGATGATGTTCACGATATCACGAAGCCGAAAGAGATCGGTGTCGTGTGGACGATGGTCAATGCACCAACGCCGCGCGCCAGCGACATCATCCCGGCGCTCCGGCAGGGGCGGATGTACGTCGTCGCGGCTGCTCCCGGCACCTCCCCGGCGTCGCTCCAGAGCGTGACGACGCAGGGTGACACAATCATGACCCGATTTGATCAACCCATGGAACAGATTCGCGTGATCGGCGATCACGGTCGCGTGCGTGCGACAGTCTCCGACGCCGCAGAAATCCGGTATGTCTTCGCCGCCGATGACCACTACGCACGAGTCGTCGCAACGACGCCAACTGGCACGATTTATCTCAACCCGGTGCTCCGGGCCGAGGGGCAGCCGGTACCGTGGGTTGTACCACCGGTGCAAGTCACGGCCAGCCTGCTGCGTCGAGCCTGCGCCGCGCTGGTGTGGATGATGGCGATGTTCGCACTCCTGCCGGGGGGCGTGCGGCGGAGTCTGCGCGCGATGCGCGCGCCCAGGCTGATGGCGGCGGCCGTACGTGTGTTCCTTGTCGCCGGTGCACTTGGCGCCGCATCCGCCGCAACGGCCAGCGCCCAGTCGTCGGCGACACCCACGCCGTCGCTGCCATTCCGCATTGGCGAGTATCACGAGTACGACCTCAAGTTCGGCGTCATCTCAGTTGGCAGTGGCTCGCTCTCGGTCACTGGCCCGGACACTCTGCGCGGTCGTGAGACGCTCCGGCTGCGCTACGAAATCAAGGGCGGCATTCCGTTCTTCCGGGTGCACGACGTGATGGAAAGCTGGTTCGATCCGCGAAAAATGCGGAGCCTGCGCTTCACGCAGGATCTCAGTGAAGGGCCGAAACGCTATAGCCGGTTCTACGACTTCTTCCCTGATGAAGCGATTGTCCTCGAACGCGGAAAGCCGCGCGCGGAGACGGTCTCGGAACCACTGGATGATGCATCGTTCATCTTCTACGTCCGCACCCTGCATCTCGAGGTCGGCCAGACGCTCAGCTTCTCGCGATACTTCCGCCCGAACGCCAATCCGGTCACGATTCAGGTCCTGCGCCGCGAGACGATCACCGTCCCGGCCGGCACCTTCAGCACGCTCGTCATCAAGCCGATCATCCGCACCTCGGGGATCTTTTCCGAAGGCGGTCAGGCCGAGCTCTGGTTCAGTGACGACTCGACGCGCACGCTGATCCAGATGAAGGCCAAGCTGTCGTTCGGTTCGATCAATCTGTATCTGCGTCCGTCACGCAATCGACGCTGAAGACCTGTCAATGCGGTGGTGCCGGCTGCCACATGCGGCGGAGGTGCGTCGTGGTGAACACACTGACCATCAGTGCCGTATCCGCGCCGCGCAAGACCGGCACCGACCGCACAAAGCCGACGCTGTCGAACAGTGATTGATAGGAGTCGGCTGCCCGGCGGGAGGCTGAATCGGTGGTCGATCCGTTCACCTTCACGAGGAGCAGCCCGTCGGTCCCGAGCAGCGGCGGCTCGTGCTTGCTGAAGCGAAAATGCCGTGCGTCATCATTCAACACCAGGATTGGGTATGCCGGCCCGAGCGCATACCCGAATTTCGCGCCGCGCAACCAGTCGGTCACCGCCACGTAGCGCCGGCCCTGCAGCAGGCCGAGTGCGTCGAGCGTGTCACGCACCGATCGATACTCGAGCAGCTCGAACGCCGGGTCGCGACGGTGCAACGTGGGCACCACCCGCGCCATCCACCCTGTTGCCGCATGGCTGACGACGAGCGTCAGCAACAGCGCAAAGACGCTCCCCGCCGCCGTCATCCACCGCTGTGCGCGCGCCGCGGCGCGGCCCTCCCAGCGTGCGATGGCGGCTCCGAGCAACGGCAACAGCATGAAGAATCCCGGTGCTGGCCAATGGGGCAGTCCGGGGCGGCCGCCGAGCGACGCGAGGGTGAAGACGATCACCGGCGCCGCGCCGAGACAGATGCAGAACCAGGTGGCGCGATCGCGGGCGCCGCTGCGCAGTCCACGGGCGAGCAGCACGACCAGCGGCACCCAGAACCATGGAAAGACGTAGCCCGCCTGCCCCGCAATGTTCTGCAGCAACGCGGTGATGGGATTGCCGTGTCCGTTGGCGCGTCCAGCCTGAAATCGGAACGACGCCCAGTCGTGCTGGGCATTCCAGATGAAGACCGGCACGACGCAGAGCAGCGCGATCAGCACTGCGAGATATGGCTGCGGGCGTATCAGCCAGCGGCGCGACGCCGGGTCCGAGACGAGGAACACAAAGGCGCCGAGTCCCAGCAGCGCGGCGTGATACTTCGCGAGGCCGGCGAGTCCGAGCGTAAGGCCGAGGGCGATCCAGGCGAACCGGCGGGGATCAGTGCCGTCAGCAGCGGATGGACCCGCGAGCGCAGCGCCTGCGCGCAGTGAGACCGCGTGCGCGAGTGCCAACGCGGCGGCAGCGCTGGCAAAGAGCAGTGGCCCATCGGGCAGCACCCAGCTCCCGCCGCTCAAACTGAACACCGGAATGCACTGTGCCGCACAGGCGGCCCAGAACCCAGCTCGGCTGCCGAAGAGCCGCGACGTCAGTCGGAACAGCAGCCAGGTCGTCAGCGCGAAGAGGAAAACAAACGGCCACCGCAGCGCGAGCGGAGACTCGCCACCGAGCGATGCCGCCGCATGTGCCATCCAGAAGACGGCCGGGGGATGATCGAAGTAGCTGAGCGACAGGTTGCGGCCGATGACCACACCGTACGACTCATCGATGCCGAAAGGCAGAACTGACGCAACCAGCAGTCGCAGCGATGTCGCGATCGCAATGACCCAGGCGGTGCGTCGAGCGTCGTCGTGGGGCATCCGGGCGCCGGGCGGGGCAAGAGGAGGCAGAGGCGTGTCGCACCGAACGGAAACGCTCAGCACGGGGCAATATACCGGCCGGCGATCATCGCACACCGAAGGCGCCATTCCGGTGGCGGTCAGTCCCGCACTGTGGACGCAGTCCATGGCGACTGCATCGCTGCTGTCCGTCATCGACGTCGTGCGTGGCGTCGCCAGAGATGTGCGGGTCATCGTCGCGCGACGATATTTCCGAAATGCTCGCCGCCCTCGAACTTCGCGTCCCGCCCCCGGTCCTCTTTCTCGTCGCCGTCGTCGTGATGTGGGGTGGCGCATTCGATGCTTCCCCATTCGCCCGCCCCGATTGGCTCCGGGCCGCGACCATCGGTGTGCTGATCCCTGGTGTGATCATCGCCGGCGCTGGGATCCGTGGGCTGCGTACCGCGCGCACAACCGTGTCGCCGACCCGCCCAGACACATCGACGGTGCTCGTCGAGACGGGCGTCTATCGCTTCACCCGCCACCCGATCTACCTCGGGCTGCTGCTGATCCTCACGGCGTGGGCCATGACGCTCTGGCAGCCGCAGTCGTTCGTGGCTCTCCCCGTGTTCGCAGCCTGGATCCACCGCTTCCAGATGGTCCCCGAGGAGCGCGCCCTTCGCGCTCGCTTCGGATCACGATTCGATGCGTACCAGGCCAGCACCCGTCGCTGGCTCTGAGCGGCGCACACCGGCACGCGTGTGCGGCTAATCGCCGGCGGCGTAGGCGCAGATGGAGTCCACCTCCAGCCGGAATGGTCCGTCCTGACCATCCACCATGTAGAACCCCACGCCCTGCACGCGTGCGAGGGCGAGCGGTGGGGCATTCACCACTCGACCGAAGATGGTGCTTCGGAGCGCGCTGAATGGCACGCGGGCGAGTGTCCAGTCCGCCGAAGTTGCGAACGCCGCCCGACGCGAGACGTTGCGTCCGAAACTGCGCACACCATCGTCGACCTCGACCTCGAACCGTCGGCCGCTACCGCGCACGCGTAGTTCGAGACCCACCTGCCCCGTGAGGTCGATGACGCGTCGCGCACGCGCGAGCGTGAAGCCGCCACCTTGCGTCACGAGCGTGCCGGTGAAGATCAATGTGCCATTCTTCACCGTCACGAATCCCGCCGAGCGGCCGCCCATTACGCCATCGTTGACCACGGTCCACTCCGCCTCACCGGGCCTGTCGAATGCAAAAAGCGTCAATGGCATCGGTTGCTCCATGCGTGTGGTTCTTCAAAGGGGCGATCGAGGGGCTTGGCGTCCTTGATCGACAACGTCAAGGGCACCAGCACCGCCTGATGGTACTTCCCTGCTGCCAGCCCACCAATCACGGCCGGCCCGACGTGTTCGACATCACCGGGGCGACCAACTGCCGTCGAACCCCCAGCTCACCGTGATCGGCGTCGACACGCCACCGGTGCGCAAGACCGACCAGCGCCGATGACGCCGACGAGCCACATCCGGAAGTTGAAACGGCCCGAGAAGGTGGCGGTTCCAGACAGGAACGTGCAGCAGGAAGTCTGACGCACGTCGGCAGCGACATCGGGATCGCCATTGCAGCAGGAGCGTGCCCAGCCGAAGCTCGCCTCGTGCAGCGCATGGAGCGCTGCCTCGAGTTCGGGCAGAGCGTGAGCAGGCACGGCTGTGGCCATCCCTTGGTGATGGGTGAGGCATCCACGAGGTGGGTGTCGCGATGGGCGGGAACATATGACACTGCCGCGGAAAAACGCCGGAGCCCTCCTTCGGTCTGCCCCCCAGGGACGAAATCCCGAGGACGGCGGCCTACCGCCCCTTCGATCGCTCCGATTGCAGCGCCGCCAGCTTCTCGCTCACCGAGTCCGGCACCAGCAGCGCATCCGCGATGCCCGCAATGCGGTCTGCCTCCACCCACGCGGCGAGCAGCGGTGCGAGTTCACCTTCCATCGCGCGGCGTTCCCGTTCCTCGTGCAACGCCATCTCGAACGCCAGGCGGTCCACCGCCGGCATCAGGGCGAGCGAGGCGGGGTTGAGGTGAGCGTTGCGATACGCATCGGTCAGCATGAACGCACCAGCCTCATTGCTGGCCCCGGATGCCGATGTTTCGAGTTCAGCGTTCTGCTTGCGCATCAAGGCGTGGTGCGCACGAGTCGCACTTGCCGCGCGTTGCGCGATCGTGTGCAAGACCTCCGTGACATTCGCACCGGTTCCCAGCGATGCGGCGGCCGATTGCGTGGTGTGCGCGGCCGCACCAGCCCCATTCGCGCGCGCGAGCAGTCGCGTTGTGGCGCGCACCGCCTCGTCACCGACCAGCGTCACTCGCCCCCAGGAGTGCTTGAGCTCCAGCCCCCATGCCTGCGCATCATCGGTGGGGGTGAGCGCCGTCTGCTTCAACTCTTCGCGATTGACCTCGAGCACCTTGCCGTCGTACGGCACGCGAATCGCACGTGCGTTGTCGATTACACGATAGAGCCCAATCCCAAGGACGCCCACCAGGTTGAGCACCGGCGCACCTGCTGCGAACAGGGCCAGTGCCGTGCCGCCGACACCGGCGGCGATTCCTGCCGCGACTCCCGCGGCACCCACTCCAGCGGCCGTGAACGCCAGCGCCACCGTCCGTCGACGCCGTGCGGTGAACTCACGACCGTAGCGCCATGCCGCCAGTTCCGGACGCAGCGGGGCCCCGAGTCGCACCAGCTCCAGTCCATCGCGCAGTTTCGCAAGCCCGATCTGACCGGTGCTGACCCGTGTGCGCGAATCACGAAAGGCGCGCTCGCACGTCTCGATCGCCTCCCACCGCTCCTCGATCGGTACCAGGCACCAGCGCGTGCAGTGCGCGCAGACCACCCACAGGCGCCCTTTCGCGTCGTCGAACGCGAGTCGGCGCCCGATCGGGAATGCTTCGATCGAGTCGTTGGCGCCGAAAGGGCGCGTGCAGAAGAGGCAGGTCGAATACATGTGTGGCGGTTCCGCACAACATGGCAGCGACATCGGCGTCGCGCTCCGTGAATATATGGCACCCGGCGTTGTCAGGATGCACGCAACGCCTGATCTGCTGCGACGCATGGCAGCGCCTGAGGCTTATGCGCATACTTCGGGCATGCCACCACACAGCTCCCGGAAAGCACTCCGCGATTTTCATCGGATCCAGATGCAGACCACCACGGCACCATCACCCGTGACGCGATCACGACGCGATGCGCCACACATCTGGCCCTCGCGCACCTGGTGGCGCTCGCTGGCGTGTGCCTCGTTCCTCGCGCAGGCGAGCTGCGGATCGAACGACACCGCACAGCAATTCGCCACGGAGCGCGCCCTTGCCCGTGCCGCGGATTCCATGGGTGTCCGGCCCACCGGCATTCGGACCATACCGACCCGAAATCCCGCTGACCTGACGGAGAACTCGGCACTCGTTTCCTCCGCTTCACAGCCCGGAACGCTTTTCACGATCAACGATTCCGGCCACGAGCCGATCCTCTTCGCCCTCGACACCACCGGTGCATTCCGGGGCCGCTGGCGGCTGGCCGACGCGTCGAACCGCGACTGGGAGGCTGCGTCCAGCGGTCCGTGCATCCGCGGGACCGCGCCCGACTCGATTCGCCCCGGGGCGTCCTGCCTCTTCATCGGCGACATCGGCGATAACGAGGCCAGGCGGTCGGAGCTCACGGTCTATCAGATCGAGGAGCCGAGAGTGTCCGACACCGCGCACACCATCGAACTCCCCGCGCGGATGCTGCCTTTCCGGTATCCCGACCGCGCACAGGACGCGGAAGCACTCTATGTCGGTCCGCAGGGCACGATGTTCCTGATCAGCAAGCGGAAGCGAAAGAACAGCGCCGGGAAATTTCGGCCAGCGCGAGTGTACTCGATCGCCGCCGACGCCTGGCAGCAACGAGGCACCGTCGTCGCGGCCCTCATCGACAGTCTGCCAATTGTGCCCGGCTCGTCATTCGGGCGAGAGATCAGTGACGCTGCATTGTCACCCGACGCACGATACCTCGCGGTGCGCACCTATCTGCAGGTCTTCACCTTCGCGACAGACAGTACCACCGGCCGCGTACGCTCGGACGTACGGCCCTCGATCTGCAACATCTACGGGGTCGAAGGTCAGCCTGGCGAGGGAGTCACATGGTCCGGCAATGGTCGTGACCTGCTGCTGAGCAGCGAAGGCAGGGAGGCGCCGCTCGTCAGGCTGACATGCCCGCTGCCGGTCCGCTGAGGGATGTCTGCCCGCGTGCGGCGGTCAGCCCATTCCAGCCATCGCGCGGTGACGGCAAGGGCTGGTGGGAAACGCCGACCGAGCAGACTATCGTCCGCATCAGTGCGCGGATCATCACGCGGGCCACGCACCGTGTGACTCGTCGTGACTCAGGACATGCCCGGCCAGAGCCGGAAAGCCCGGCGGCGGCTGAGAGCAGGCACCGCGGGGCTTTCCGCATTGGCCCTCCTGAGCTCGCACCAGGACTCTTCTGATCAGCATGTGGCTGAGCGGAAGGAATGACAGAATGACGCGACGACCATGAATGCGGTTGGCGACAGATTTCATCCCGGCAGTCGCCAAGCGCGCCACCACCCGGGACTACGGCTGGTACGCCAATCGCCCGCCTCGCACGCGGGGGAAGGCGGAACGTACCGCAGCAGGAGGGCCGCTCGCGATCGTCCTCTGGCGCGTACTGCTCTCATGCACCGTGGCCGAAGTACGCGTGCCACGCACCAGTGCACACAGTGAGATAGCTGTATGCAAGCGACTGCGCACCGTCGTCCAGCTCAATCATGCGCGCGTTCGGATCGATGCTGATGGCCTCGCCGATCAGCACGGTTGTGTACTGCTGATGGCCTCGCCGATCAGCACGGTTGTGTACTGCTGATGGCCTCGCCGATCAGCACGGTTGTGTACTGCGGTGTGCCTCGGCGCAAGCGAATGGTCGCGCTGATCTCGCTGAACGCGAACCCTGCCATGATCATCTGGTACAGCAGTGGCGGGAACGGGTACTGGTTGGCGCGCTTGATTACGGTGAGTTGCACAGGTGAATCGGCCAACTCGTGTGCCACCGAGCTTCCGCCGAGCCCGCCACGAACAAGCACGACATGCGATGGTGCACAATGCGGCATGGCACAGAGTGTGCCCGGTGTGCCCGTATCGATCGTGCGGGAACGCGAAGACATGAGTGCAAGCTCCACACGCGCGATCCGCGCGAGGAACAATGCGCATTGTGTTCCGTATGATGAACTTTTCCTCCAACAACAACGGACATCTCATGGACGTGCTCGCATACGGAACACAGTCAGCAGGTGCCACCCTGTCCTCGCTCAAGTTCGCACGTGAGGCCGTTCGTGCGGGTGAGATCGCAGTCGACATCACGCATTGCGGCGTATGTCACTCCGACCTGCATCAGGCACGGAACGATTGGAAGAACAGCATCTGGCCCTGCGTTCCTGGGCACGAGATTGTCGGTGTGGTCACTGAAGTCGGTGACGGAGTGACGCGGTTCAAGGTCGGTGACCGCGCGGGTATCGGCTGCATGGTGAACAGCTGTCGGCAGTGCGCGAAGTGCAAGCAGGGTGACGAGCAGTTCTGCACCGGACCGAAGAGCTGCACCCTTACGTACAACGGTCCCAAGAAGCCAGACGGTACCAACTCCTACGGCGGCTACTCGACGGCCATCGCCGTGCGCGAGGAGTTCGCACTTCGCATCCCTGACGTGATCGATAGCCAGCATGCCGCGCCGATCCTGTGTGCCGGTGTCACCACCTACCAGCCCATGAAGTACTTCGGCCTGAAGCAAGGCCAGGTGCTGGGCGTGGCGGGTATCGGCGGCCTTGGCCACATGGCGGTGCAGATCGGCAAGGCACTGGGGGCCACGGTGATCGCACTCACCACGAGCCCGGAGAAGACCGAGGCCATCGAGGCGCTGGGCGCGGACGCGGTCGTCGATATCAACGATGCCGGCGCGATGGCCGAGTACAAGGGAAGGCTCGACATGATCGTCAATACGATCCCCTACAAGCACGATCTGAACGTCTACCTGCCGCTCATGGCGAGCAGGAGCACCATCGCGGTGGTGGGTAATTTCCTCGGCTTCGACGAGCTCGACACGGCCACGATGGTGTTTCAGAACATCAGCGTCGCTGGTTCGCTCATTGGTGGCGTACCCGATACGCAGGAAGTGCTCGACCTGTGCGCGAAGCACGGCATCCGCCCGCAGATCGAACTGATCGCGATGAAGGACATCAACGATGCCTTCAAGCGGATGCAGGCCGGGGATGTGCGTTTCCGACATGTGATCGACATGCAGAGCCTGAAGGACGATGCCGAGGCGGCGCGCACGGCGGTGAAGATCGCCGACCCGGTTCGCGGTGAAGTGGTGGGAGCGTAGCGCGGCGGGCGCGCCATGCAGCAGGCCCTGCGTGCCGACGACGGACTACCTCACCATCACCACGATCTTGCCCATGGAATCCCCGTGCGCGAGCTCCTCGTACGCAGCGGCGGCTTGCTCCATCGGGAACGTCCTGCCGATCACCGGCTTCACGGCGCCCGCGTCGATCAAGGCTCCCAGTTCGCCCAGCATCGGACCATCCGGGTTCATCATGAGCCACTCGAAGCGCACGCCGTACTTCGCCGCGAGGTCGTCGCTGTCCTGGCCCTTGATGGAGACCATCATCCCGCCCGGCTTGAGCACGGTGAACGACCGACTCATGGTGTCGCCGCCGACCATGTCGAAGACGAGGTCGTAGTCGGAGAGCAGCTCTTCGAACGCCTGCGTCTCGTAGTCGATCACCACATCCGCGCCGAGCCGGCGTACCAGCTCCGCATTGCGACCGCTGCAGGTGGTCGCAATGCGTGCGCCGATGTGTCGCGCAATCTGAATGGCAAACGTGCCGACCCCGCCGGAGCCGGCGTGGATGAGCACCTTCTCGCCCGCTTTCAGCTTGCCCCTGGTGATCAGCGCCTGCCAGGCGGTGAGCCCCGCCAGCGGCACCGATGCGGCCTCGACATGACTCAACGTCTGCGGCTTGATGGCCAGCTCGCTGGCCTTTACGCGGGCGAACTCGGCAATCGCGCCGGCGTCGTCCTGATTGGGGCGCGCATACACCGCATCGCCAATCTTGCAGCGTGTGACATTCTTGCCGACTTCAACTACCTCACCCGAGAGGTCGTAGCCCATCACATGCGGGAAGGAGAGCGGTATGTTGTCCTTGATCTTCCCCGAGCGAACGATGTCGTCGATCGGATTGACGCTGGCGGCGTGCACCGCCACCAGCACCGAGTCGTCCTGCAGGTCGGGCTTGGCTACGTCCCCGATCTCGATTGGCGCAGCGTACGCGGTGATGATCGCGGCCTTCATGACGGGTTCCCCAATGGTGCGAGCGACTGCATGCGACTGATCGTGGCGGCGCACGCCGCGCCGTCCAGCTCGTAGCCGGGCGCCGAGGCGAGGTCGATGAGAATGTTCATGGGTGACTCCTGTTGGTTGTCTTGGATGATGGTTGTATTGGATTCGCGGCTTCCTTTCATGAAGCCGGAACGCATTCCGAAGGGTGGTCGGGCAAGCGTCGTGCGCCTGGCTCAGGCGCCCGCGGTAAACCGACGGCACGCTTACGGCATGTAGATCGCCTTCGCATTGATGAACTCCTTCATGCCGAAGCCGCCATGCTCGCGCCCGAATCCGGAATCCTTGACACCGCCAAACGGCATGTTGGGGTCGGCGGTGCCGAAGACATTGATTCGGACCATGCCCGTGTCGAACTGGCTCCGCGCGAGACGGAAGGCCTCGTCGGTGTTCCTGGAGAAGATCCCGCCACCGAGCCCATAGCGACTGTCATTGGCGATCCGCATGGCATCCTCGTCGTCACGGGCCATGATGACCGACGCGACCGGTCCGAACAGTTCGTCGTCGTACGCCGGCGTGCCCGGTTGGCAATCAGCCAGCACCGTGGCAGGGAAGTAGTATCCGTCGCTCTCGGCGGGAACACCGCCGCACAAAAGCCTCGCGCCACCGGCAATGCTTTTCGACACCTGCTCGGACAACGTGGCGAACTGTTCCTTACTCGACACCGGGCCAAGCTGCGTCTCGTCAGCCGTTGGATCGCCCATGGTGATGGCCTGCATCTGCTCCACGAATGCCCCAATGAACGCGTCGTACACCGCGGCGGTGACGATGAATCGCTTGGCCGAGACGCAGGTCTCGCCGTTGTTGTAGATGCGTCCTGCCACGCAGGTCTTGACGGCCAATGCCACATCGGCGTCCTCGAGCACGAGGTAGGCGTCGTTCGAGCCGAGCTCGAGCACCGATTTCTTGAGGTGCTTCGCCGCCATCTCGCCGATATGGCGGCCTGCCGTATCGCTTCCCGTCATCGTCACGCCGCGCACGCGCTCGTGCCCGATGATTGCGTCCGATACGTCGTGATCTACCAGCACCACGTCGAATAATCCCTCGGGCAACCCCGCTTCGAGGCAGACATCGCGCAACATGAGTCCACTGCCAGTGCAGATGCTCGCATGCTTGAGGATCACGCCGTTGCCCGCCATCAAGTTGGAGGCGAGAACGCGGACCGGTTGGTACACCGGAAAATTCCACGGCTGGATGCTGTAGATCACGCCGATGGGGCAGAAGGAGACGACGCCCCTTTTCTGGCCGCCGGCGTACGTGCGCGCTTCATCGGCCAGCTGCGCCGGCCCATGCTCGGCGTCGTACTCGAACAGCAAAGCACACAACTCCACCTCAGTCCTGCCGTCGCGCAGTAGCTTGCCGGTTTCTTCAGTCATCAGGGCGGCAAGTGTTTCGGTGTTCTTGCGCAATGCGTCGGCGACGTTTTGAAGCAGGGGCGCGCGTTCGGCGGGCGTCAAGGTTCGCCACTGCAGAAACGCGGCGTAGCAGGCTTCGACCTTTTCGAAGGCGGCGGCCTCGTCCATCAAGTCGTATGTATTGATCGTCGCCTTGGTGGCGGGATTGTTCGTGGTGATCATTGGCACGGCTGCATGTCCTGTTGCTGCGGGTGGAAAGGGTTCGCGCGCTGGTGATTGCCGTTCCCATGAGGGATGCTGAAATGCATGGCCGTCGCGCATGCACGCGGAACGCGCATTACCCCGGAGATGCACGAAGCGTGCACCGGCTCGCGACGAACGGTCGTCGCAAGCCTCGAGTGGTATGCCGCGTGTCCGCCAGTGCGTGCTGCGATTCTGCGCCTGCGGATACGAGCAGCGTTCGGGCTCGCCACTCTTGCGCCAATATTCGCCCGCTGCATGGACTCGCGGACTACCACTCTCGTTCCGGTCCTTGAAGCTCTTTCGCCCGAGTATCGCGTGCTGGCGAGCCGCAGCATGGCCACGGTGCTGCTCGCCGAGTTACCTGCGCTCGAGTGCGCTGTCGCCATCACGGTCCGCCATCAGCAGCTGGTGCAGGAGCCGTCGGCACGGGCACTCTTCCGGTGCGAGGCGGAAGCAGCTGCCTCGCGCTCGCACGCGCCTTCGTCCGCATCCATCGTGCTGACGTCGAAGTACTCCGCACACAAAGGCGTCGTGGCGCGAAGTGCTTGCGCCAGCAGCCTTTATGTATTGCCCCTCCTGGGCTCGAACCAGGACTCTTCTGATCCAGAATGTGGCAGACTGGAAAAATGTATGACCGGCAATCACATGTTCCCGAGCCAGCGGACGAAATGGCCAGCTGTCCTCAGTCGGCCACCGCCATCAATCGTTCGGAAGCGTCGGCGGACGGCGGTGGCGGCGGTGGCGTCATCTGCTCGCTCGGTCAGTGCTTGCGGCGCTGATCCGCCCGCATGCGCGCCGCGTCGTCCAGCGAAATGCGCTGCACCTCGTCGGCGACCGCGACGTCGAGGATGTGCAGGAGTCGCATCGGCGCGGTCGAACCCACGACGCAGTCCGGCGCATCACCGCTTCAGCTTCGCCCGCAGCTCGTCGAAGAAGTTCTGCACCACCACGAGCGTCGGCGTCCCGGCCATGTCCAACCAACTGTTGTCTTGCACCATGAGGAACCGCTGATCGTCCGGCGTGATCGCAAACGTGCCGCTGGCGAGGGATCCCGCACGGACTCTGTCCGGGATCGCGAACAGGACGCGGGGTGCTTCCGCCGAAAAGAGCGGACCCGACTCGATACGCACGACATGCATCTTCCGCTTGGCAACGTAGAACAGCTCGCGCCCGGTGTGTGCCCAGAGCGGAGTACTGCCACCGCCGCTCGAGACTTGCCACTTGCCGCCCTTCACATCGGGAAACGGGCGGACGAACACTTCAGGTGCGCCCTGCTCATTCGACACGTACGCGAGCCAATGGCCATCCGGCGATATCGCCGCGCCCCTCTCGTCGTATCCCGTCGCCACGAGGCTTTGCGCCACGCTGTCCACCCCCGGGTGCGCCGCGAGAATCTCACCCTGTGCCGACGACCCGGTCGACGTGGTTGCGCCGAGCACGAGCCAGCGACCGTCAGGACTCCAGAACGCCTCGGTTGATCCCTCTCTTCCCCACAAGCGCCTCGGTTCGCCGGTGCCGTCAGCCGCCTGCTCCCACACGGTGAACGGGTTCACCGACCGAGTCGCATTGGACGACACGGGTCGGTCGGAGAGAAACGTGACGGCCCGCCCATCGGGCGTCCACGCGGGCGATAGGTCCCGACCGGGAGACAGCGTGAGCCGCGACACCGGTCCGTTGGGCAACTGCTTGATCCAGATGTCCGCGCCAAGATCGGTGAGCATGGTCAGTGCAATGCGCCGTCCGTCCGGCGACAGGGCGAGTCCCCAATCGGTCTCGACCTCCCCGCGGTACCTGCCTCCCGTATTCACCTGCCATGCGGAATCCACCGGCTCGACCTGCCCCGTTCGATTCACCCACACGACAGCGGCATTTGGCAACGGGCCTGCCACGAATTCCGGGCGTCCCAGCAGGTAATACGCGGTGCCCTCGTTCGAAATGAGGAAGCCCGGAGCCTGAATCCCGTCCATCACTGGCACGGGCGTCCCGGTCGCGGCGAGCGCATTGTTGTCCCACGGCGCGGCCATCAGCGTGCCTGAGCTGGTCAGGTACAGCACGTGCCCGGTGGGAACGTACCAGGCACCGATGGCGTCCTCGAAGAGCACGCGCATGCTGTCCCGGCGCGCGTCATACACGTACGCCCGGCTCGGACGGCAGCTGACATTCCCCACGCAGTTCGTGAGATGGGCCGTGAACAGGACGCCGCGTGACGATGGAAGCGGCGACGCCAACCACGGGAAGCGGCCGCCAAGCATCGCCGGCGCGACGATCGTTTTCGCCGTGGCCTCTCCGGACCGGAGGAGGCGGAGCGAATGGGTGGCGATGTCGTAGAAGACAATCGAGCCGTCCTCCAGCCACGCGCCGCGGTTGTACTCGGCGTTGACGGAGTCCGCGAGCTTGAGGGAGACTCCGCCCGTGCTCGGGATCCGCCGCAGTTGTCCGTTGGCGACGAATCCGATCGACGCGCCGTCGGGGGAAAAGAACGGTCCCGAACCACCCTCCGTGCCGGCCAGCGGTCGCGCGACGACTTCGTCGCGGCGCTTGACGTAGAGCTGGCCGGGTCCCGTCAGCGGACTTCGGAAGACCAGGGACGTTCCGTCGGGCGAAAGCGCCGCCTCCACCGCGAACGTCAGTCCGTCGAGGGCACCGGTCGCACCGAGCGTCGTAGCGTAGCGAGCGACGGACGTTGTCGTGTGACGTGGGCGCATCCAGCCCCACGCGGCCACCGCGACGGCCATCAGGGTAACCGCCATGACGGCGGGCAGGGCGATCCGACGGGAGGCCAGGCCTGCTGCACCGACGCGCGCGCCCGTCGAAATGGGCCAGGTGAACGACGGATTGCGAAGCGCGGCGGCGAACGCTGTCGCGCTGTCAAAACGGTCTGCCGGCAGCTTTTCGAGTGCCATCGCAACCGCACCTGCGACATTCGGCGGCACCGCCTTGCGCAACTCCCGGACTGGCCGCGCCTCGTCCGTCACGATCTTGAGGATGATCATCTGCGCCGACGAACCGGTATGCGGGGGTTCACCCGTCAGCGCTTCGTACAGGACGGAGCCAAGCGAGTAGATGTCCGAGCGGTTGGTGATGTGCCGCTCTGCCGTGGCCTGCTCGGGCGACATGTAGTGCGGCGTGCCCACCGACAAGCCCGTCTCCGTCATCCGGCCGCCGGCCGCCGCGCTCACCGCCAGCGCAATGCCGAAGTCCGCGACGATGGCGCGACCGTTGCGCAGGAGGATGTTCTCGGGCTTGATGTCCCGGTGAATGACGCCTTGTTCGTGCGCGTACTGCAACGCGTCCGCCACCTCGGTGGCAATCGTCACGGCCTCGTCGACGCCGAGCTGCTTTTCGCGATCGAGCTTCCCCCGGAGGTTTTCTCCCTCGATGTACGGCATGACGTAATAGAGGAACTTCATTCCGCCGCCGTCCGCCGATCCCGTGCTGCCGCTGTCGTACAAGGGCAGGATGTGCGGGTGCTGGAGTTGCGCCGTAGTCTTGATCTCCTGGACGAACCGGTCGGCGCCGAGCACGGCGGCGAGCTCGGGCCGCAGCACCTTGAGTGCGACCTTGCGGCCGTGCTTCAGATCTTCGGCGAGGTAGACGGTGGCCATGCCACCTTCGCCGAGCTGGCGCTCGATGCGGTATCGGTCGGCGAGCGCTGTGACGAGAAGCTCGGCGATGTCAGCCATGCGCGTTTCCGTTCAGCGTGCAACGTGACATGGCGTCGTGGGCCGGGCGTACGTGTCGGTTGACGAGCGATACCATTCGGATGAAGCTCCAGGCCGCTGTGCGAAAGTAGGCCTCGCTCGTGAGGCAGTCCAGACAAATCGCCCCTCCGCAAGCAACCTATCGACGGTGCAGACGGGGTCGAGCTCTGCGCTGAAGATGCACTTCGGGCCGCTGACGCGAGCCTGGACGCATTCGCCGCGATAACTGGACAGGATCACTCGCGCGTTCCCACCGGCGGCTCTCGCAGCCTGGCGTCGCATCGAAGGCCGTCGGCACCGAACTCCTCGAACGTCAGCACGTCGGTTTGCGCGCGCACCCGTTCGGCGCAGAGAACGATTCGCTCGAGGTCGACTCGCGGATCACGGAACACGAAGCGCCTCGGCTTCAACCTGCGCCCGCGGCCTCGGGGTGAGCTTCTTCAACGAGATGACATTGCGGCCAGTTGCCCATGATGAGTGCGCAGCACCACAAGCACCGCATCGCGAACGGAGTCCGTCGCCGGAAGCACGCTGGACGTCGGCATCATGGACGGAAGCCTGGCGCCTGCGCCCCTGCAGTGACACCCGGTTGACCGCGAAAACAAGAGCCCGACCGCCTGTGTTCAGGAGCAGGAGGTCGCCGGCTCAAGCCCTGCCTCAAGTTGTGTAAATAGTTACGCAGCAACACTTTAGCCACTTTACCGTACACGACACGGGGGCTTGGTGTACCCGCTCACATGTACGTTGCTGCCTTCGCATAGGCGACGCGGCTCGTCGAACAGGGTTGCGCGAAGCACCCCGAGGTTGACTGTTATCGATATTCGATATATTGTTTATCGATAACACCCAAGCCCGAGTGCTGCCGAGATGCCGTCAGAGCTCAACCATCCGTCATTTCAGGCCGAGTCCCGGCGGAGGGACCCCATGCCGCGCGCCCTCGCCGTCACATGGCGCGTGCTCAAGGCAGCCGTCGGACTCAACCTCGCCTGGGTGCTGTTCATCGTCAGCATGGGGACGGCGCTCCTCGTTGCCCCAGATGCCACGCTCACCGCGGTCGGTGCATCGCCCACCGCCGATCGCAGCGCCATCCTCCTCGGCATGCGCGTGATGGTTCCGCTCGGACTCGCCGGGGCCTACCTCACGCACCGGATCCTCAGGCGCATCATCGCGATGGTGCAAACCGTACGCGAGGGAGATCCCTTCGTCGCCCCGAACGCGCGGCGTCTCGAGGAGATCGCCTGGGCCGCACTCGGCATCCAGCTGCTTCACCTCGCCGTCGGCATCGTCTCGGCAGCGGCGAGCAGTGCCGAACAACCACTGGATGTGGATTGGACCTTCGCCCTCACGCCCTGGGTTGCGGTGCTGCTGCTGTTCGTGCTGGCCCGCGTTTTCGCGCACGGCACACGGATGCGCGACGAGCTCGAAGGCGTCGTGTAGCGATGGCCATCATCGTCCGTCTCGACGACATGCTGCTCGCTCGTGGGATGACGCTCACCGAGCTCTCGCAGCGCGTCGGCATCACGCTGGCGAATCTGTCGGTGCTCAAGAGCGGCCGCGCGCGCGCCGTGCGCTTCTCGACGCTCGATGCCATCTGCACCGCACTCGAGTGTCAGCCCGGCGATCTCCTCGCCTGGGACCCTTCCCTGCCCGACGACCTCCACAGCGAGGAATGACGCCGTGAACACCACGACCATGATGAGAACCCTGCCGCGCGCCTTCGCTCCCGACTTCCGGCGATGGGAGGGCGTGCGTCCGATTCAGATCGGCGGTTTGCGGCTCTTCTATTTCTTGATGGCCGCCTTCGTTGCGACGGACTCGTGGCGTCGATTGCTCACGCACGAGGGTCCCTGGGATCCCGTGCGCGCCATCGCGATCTGCGTCTGGGCCGCGTACCCGACGCTCGCGATTCTCGGGCTCAGGCATCCGTTGCGCATGCTGCCGCTGATGCTCTTCATGCTCTTGTACAAGAGTCTCTGGCTTGGATTCGTTGCCTTCCCACTCTGGCAGGCCGGCACGCTGTGGGACACACCGACGGGCGAGATGACGAAGGCATTTCTGGCGCTGCCGATTGTGATGCTCGCGGTGCCTTGGGGATACGCCTACCGCACGTATGTGCGGCGTGCCGACTGAGGCTGGGGCGCCTCTGTATCGATCCCGACGCCCCTCAGGCGCGGGTTCGATCATTCTGCGAGACTGGGTCAAGTCTGTAACGCAAAACCCGGCGGCGCCTGCATGCAGGCACCGCCGGGTTTTACTTATTGCCCCTCCTGGGCTCGAACCAGGACTCTTCTGATCCAGAATGTGGCCGACCAGGAGAAGTGTGTGACCAGTGATTTCCGTACGGATGTGCCACCGGATGAAGGCATCGAGCCATCGTGTAGGCGTGGGTCAGGCTTTGGTCGAGGCCCTGCGGGTGGATGACGCACACGGACAGTTTGAGCAGTTCAAACCATGCCATCAGTCAGTATAAGGGCAGGCTTTACTATGCCAAACAGTTAAAGGCAGCATTCACTATGCCATTGACAGAGAAATTAGCAGTGTATACTATGCCAACCCAAGGAGTCCCTTGAACCTGTCCGCTCCTCGCACGCTGCGCGTTCCACGCCACCTATCGCTGCCATGCCCGCCCGCGCCGACACCCAGTGGCTCCGGCTTCGTCAGGCCATCGCCCTTCTCGAGCCATGGCAATCGCTGAGGACGGCGCGCGCACCCAATCAAGGGTGGGTGTCCACCGTCCGTCGGGCGCTCGGCATGAGCAGCGCGCAACTCGCCGGGAGAATGCAAATCACTCGGCAGTCGCTCGAGGCGCTCGAGGCGCGGGAAGTCGCCGGAACTGCGACCGTCGACGCACTGCGCCGTGCAGCGGACGCGCTTGATTGCGATCTCGTCTACGCACTCGTTCCGCGGCAGGGGTCGCTCGAGGCGGTGGTCACGGCACAAGCGCGTCGGCACGCCGAGCGGCTCGTCGGTCGCGCTGGACACACGATGACCCTCGAGGAACAGACCGTCGGAGCGAGTGAGACGGAGCAGCAGATCGAAGTCCTCACCCGCCGCCTCTTGGCCGAGTGGCCCCGCGGCCTCTGGGATGCGATCGCCGATCCGTCGCGCCGCGACGAACGCCCGTCGGGCGACATGGCATGACGTCGCCCGACGGACGCGGTGCCTCGCCGATGCGGTGGGGCGCTTTCGCCGTCGGCGTTCACGTCGCCGGTGCTACGCCGATCGATCCCGACGAGGCGGCTGACCTCATTCCCACCGGCATCGAGACGGTCGACCAGCTCAATGCGTTCGAACAGACGAACATCCTGTCCGCGACGGAGTGGGCCCTTCGCCATCGGCGGCGTCACACACCGGCGATGGTGCTCAGTGAAGGTTTTCTGTTCGGCCTGCATCGCCGCATGTTCGATGAAACGTGGCGATGGGCGGGCGTGCCTCGCCGCACCGACAAGAACATCGGCGTCCATTGGCCGACCATTCGCGTCGCGCTGCGCGAGCGCGTGAGGGATGCGCAGTTGTGGCTCACCGAATCGGTCTTCCCGCTTCCCGAGGTGGCCGTGCGTCTCCACCACAGCATCGTGCTGGTTCACCCCTTTCCAAATGGGAACGGTCGATGGAGCCGCCTGGTTGCAGACACCCTGATGCACGCGCATCAAGACGCACCATTCGACTGGGGCGCAAAGAACCTGACGAGCGCAGGCGAGGCTCGTGCTGCGTACCTCGCGGCGCTCCGGGCGGCAGATCATGG
>JANPFJ010000334.1:0-1644 GCA_031423355.1 Gemmatimonadaceae bacterium
CCGGCCGGCGTGTGCTATACCACGTTTCATTACCCCGAGACGGCGGCGAACGTGGTCACCACCGAGTTCTCGGATTGGGCAACCAACTGCCCGGAGTACAAGGTGACGGCGGTCGACGTCCGACCTGTCGACTGACATGACAGTGACTGACATGACGGTGACTGATGCCGCTGACGCGCTGGTGCAGCAACCAGTGGAACACGCGACGGTTCGCATCGGCGCCGTCGATGGCGTACCGGCATCCGCGCCGACATCCGCGCCGGTGGACGCGATCTGGGGCATTGCGATCGAGCGGCCGATCGCCATCACCATCAATGGTGCTGCCTGGACCGTCATGCTGGCAACGCCATGCGACCTCGAGGATCTGGCCCGCGGGCTGGCGGTGACGGAGCGCGTGGTGCGCGACGTCGCCGCGGTGCAGGAGGTCGTGGTTTCGTCGTTCCTGAAGGACATGTCGGTCGACCTCCGCATTGCGGAAGACCAGATCACCACCAGCGCGATCCGGTCACGTTCGCTCGCCGGAAACTCGTCCTGTGGATTATGCGGGCTCGAATCGCTGGCCGACCTGCATCGCGTCTCCGACGACCGACAGCGTACCCGCAGCGGCCGAGTCGAGTCCGACGCGAACGTTCTCGCCCCCATCTCGGACGCAGCAGTCCTGCATGCATTCGCCTCACTGTCGTTGCACCAACCGATCAATCGCGAGACACATTCTGTCCACGCAGCCGCGTGGTGTACCCCTGACGGCACGATTGTGCTTGTGAGAGAGGACGTCGGCCGGCACAACGCGCTCGACAAGCTGATTGGAGCGCTCGCGCACCGTCAGTACCTGACCCAGCCTGGCTTCATCGTGATGAGCAGTCGCTGCAGCTATGAACTGGTGTACAAGGCCGCCGTGACCGACGCGATGCTGCTGGCGACGATCTCCGCACCGACCAGCATGGCGCTGGAGTGGTCGCGTGCGCTGTCGCTGCCGCTGGTCTGCAGGATCGGCGGCGCGAGTGACGGAAGGCTGGTGCACTTCGACGCGGGCGATGCCAATGCTGGCTGAGGACATCGTCCGCATGGCCAATCAGATTGCGCAGTTCTTCGCGCCGTATCCGGAGCCTGACGCTGTCGCCGGCATACGCGATCATCTCGCCAGGTTCTGGGATCCCGCGATGCGCCGCGAGCTGCTCGTGATCGCGATAGACCCTTCGGGGACGGAGTCTACCCCCCTCGGCAAGCTGGTGCTGCAGGCGGTGCTGGCCGAGCCTGCTGCGAACGGCAGCTGATCGGGACCTCACCAGGATGGCGTGGCGTACGCTGTGCCGTCGGCGACACGCGGTTAGCGCCGATCAGATCATCGACTCATACTCTGGCGAAAACATCGCTGCCGTCACTGCCGCGTCCAGGTCTGGCGGGGTCTCGCATCGGGCGAGCCCGCGTGCGAAGGCAATCTGCGCCACGGCCACGGCAATCGCGTGCGACACTTCCCGAATCCGCGACAGGCTCGGAAAGAGCCTGCCCATCGCCAGATCATCATCGGTCACCAGATCGGCCAACGTGCGGGCGGCTGCGGCGAACATCTCCTCGGTCACTCGTGATGATTGGCTCACCAGGACGCCAAGTCCCACACCGGGGAAGATGTAGGCGTTGTTACCC